>JBCBKQ010000120.1:0-17157 GCA_038521595.1 Cyanobacteria bacterium J06627_28
AGTAAGCGATCAAGTCGATCAAGTAGGCGATCAAGTAAAAGCGCTTCAGTCTAGGGCAGAAATCCAAAAAGATTTGAACTATGAGTCACTTTTATTCATCGGGCGCAGCCTGATGCGCCCTTTAAACTTTGCTTTCTAGCGACTTCAAATATTCTGTATTTACGCCAGATGCACGAGTTAGTGCAATCTTACCTGTGCGGGCAATCTCTTGAATGCCAAAGGGGTGGAGCATCTTTTCAATGGCAACTAGCTTGCCTGGATCGCCGACAACTTCTAACGTCAGCGCCTTTTCAGAAACGTCTACCACTCTGGCTCGAAACAGCTGTGCCAAACCCACCACTTCAGCACGATTTTCACTGCTTGCGGTGACTTTGATTAGCATTAGCTCACGCTCTACGCTGGGCGTTTCTGTAATGTCGTCTACGGTGAGCACGTTGATCAGCTTGTACAGCTGCTTTGCCAGCTGCTCAATCACGCGGTCATCACCCGGTACGACCATCGTAATGCGAGAAATGCCCGCCTGCTCGGCAGGGCCAACGGCCAGGCTCTCAATGTTAAAGCCTCGTCGAGCAAACAACCCCGCAATGCGAGTTAAAACGCCTGATTCGTCTTGAACCAGTACAGACAGCGTATGCTTCATTACAAAAAAAATATGGGCGAGCAGCCCTCTACTGAACCCAGCTATCTTAACTTGATTAGGGGCCAGGTTCGGCGTCTCATTTCAGCGGCACGTTAAGGCACGTTGAGGAGTCCCCTTTAAGGTGTGGCCTAAGGTGTGGCCGGGTTTGTAGAAGGATTGGTCGATGAACTTCCTTGGCGAGGCGGGGCCGTAGGCGCAGAGGAAGATCCAGGTGAAGTAATCGGTGGAATGCTTCCAGGTTGTGTCCCGGACGGCACGCCAGCAGGGCCACCAGGAATAGGATTTACCAAAACGCCGCCACCACCGGGGGTAGTAGAGCTGCCAGGAGAAGGCTGAGCGGGAAATCCTGCGCCGCCAGGCAGACTATTGCCGCCGGGGAGGCCATTCAAATCATTACCTTCTAGATTGCCAAAATTAGGCGTATTACCCTGGGTGGGGTCGAGGGAGGCTCCACTTGGCAAGGTCGCAAGGGCTACGCGATCGCCCCCCACAGACCGAAGCAAATCCAGCACCTGAATCACATCTTCGTAGCGAGCGCTGTTAGAGGCATACAGCACAATCGTGCCGTTAGGAGCCACCGCTTTGTGCTGCTCTAGCACGGTTCTCAGCAGGCTCAGCTGCACCGCATTAGAGTCAATGTAAACCTGCCCAGCACTATCGACACTTACGTACAGTCGCTCGCGGCTATCACCCGAGACCGGCACGCTGTTGTTGACTGAGGGCAGGGTCAAATCAATCACCTGCTGACGAGTCAGCCCCACCGCCGCCAAAATGAAGAAGGTCAAAATACAGAAAATAACGTCAATCATCGGCAGAATTTCAATCTGCACATCTGACGGTTTGTTGTTGAGATCGACTTTCATATTAGGTAGGCCAGGAGGCTAGTATCTAGGGGCTTTTGCAAGGAGGCTTTGGTAAGGAAGCTACAGCAAAGCAGCTTTGGTAAGAAAGCTTGTAGCAAGGCTAACTCAAAGAACTGGGTTAGAAGGTCGTGGGGGGTCTCTTTTTCCCAGGAACGGTTTCTTCTGGCAAATCTACCGTGGGAGAAGGCGGCGTATTGACTAGGTTTTCGCTGAGCAGACTAGGTTTGCCATCGGTGTAGGTCCAGGCCTGTCTGTATAGTAGCTCTAGCTCATTGCCCGAGAGCTGAAAGACCTTGACTTGACCAAAGACAAAGCCCTGAAACAGTCTATAAAAGGCCAGACTGCTAATAGCAATAATTAGACCAGCGGCGGTACTAATTAACGCTTCACCAATACCTAGAGCAGTCCCAGCGGTCGCATCATCAACACCGAGAGCATTTAAGTCAATGTTGCCTAATGAACTAATTAGGCCGAGGACTGTACCGAGCAGGCCCAGCAGCGGAGAAATAGCAATGACGGCTTCTAGAGCTTTTTCACCTCGGCGCATGGTTGCTAGCTCTCCGTTGGCCGAGGTTTCGAGCGCTAGACGGAAGACTTCTGGCTCGGGATCTTTGAGCTTGAGAGCAGAAAATAGGAACCGACCCATGGGGAGGCGATTGGCCCGCTGAGCAATTTGGGCAGCAGCACTCCAATCACGGCGAGCGGCTTCTATCACGCGGCCAGAGACTTCTCGCTCACGGGTCAAAATTCTAGACCAAAACAAAATGCGCTCAACAACAACGGCTAGGGCCAATAAGGATAAAAAGAGTAGGGGCCACATGGCTACCCCACCCGCTCTAAATGCTTCCGAAAATTCCACGCTCTCCTCCTGTTAATTTAGCTGTGGCGTCCCCTTTCGTAGCCTTCCGATCCTAGCTTTAGACACTATGGTCAGCTACACCGTTGACTCTGAAAGGCACTAAATGCATGGCAACCCAATAATGCATCAGCGGATTGCCATAGCTCACGACACCCAGCCTCATTATTTTCTGCCCTAGTGTAGAGCATAGTGGGTGAGCCCTCATCGCCTTTTGTGCACTTTTTGGAAGAATCCGCTGTTCTTCGCCTAAAATGACCGGGTTGTAATATTAGACTGTGATTTTAGACCAGCATGTCTAGGATTTCGTTGGCAGCGCGATCGCACACACCCACTTCTCCCATCGCCCGCTTCATCTGCGCATATCCATCGAGCATGGTCTGCCTTTTTTCAGGATCGGTCAATAGCGCGATCGCAGCCTCACTCAGCGACTCTGGCGTCGCATCCCACTGCAAAAACTCTGGCACCACCGGCTGATTTTCCATGAGATTTACCGGCGAGACATAGTCCACCTTAAATCGCACAATGTATTTGGCAATGAAGGCAGTGAGGTTACTCAATCGGTACATCACCAGCTGAGGCACATTCATCAGTGCCACTTCTAGATTGGCAGTTCCAGATTTATTGATGACCAGATCTGCGGCGGCGATCGCCCGCTGCCCGTCAGCCTTATCTATTAGCCGAGCATTGAGCCCATAGCTATCGGCAGCCATGGCAATATCGTCTCGAAAAGCAGGCAGCGACACCGGGATTAAAAAGCGTACCTTGGGCTGCTGCTGCTGAACGTAGGCCGCCGCCTCAAACATAATTGGCATAATGTACTGCAGCTCTTGCTTGCGTGAGGCCGGTAGCAGCGTCACGAGCTGAGCATCTTCAGCAATTTTTAGCTCAGCGCGGGCCGCTGACTTTGACATAGGCTCAGCCAAAATATCTACCAGTGGATGGCCCACCCAGCGGACATTTGCTCCATTTTCCGCATAGTAGGTCGCTTCTTCGGGGAAAATGGCCAGTAGCTTATCGCTGATTTCGACGATAGTTTTGGTGCTGGGGGTCGATAGCACCCACTCCTGGGGCGCGATGTAATACACGATGGGCACATCGGGCTGCTGCTGCCTGAGGAATTTGCCCACCGCCAAGTTTGGCCCTTTGTAGTCGAGCAGCACCATCAAATCAGGCGGATTTTCTAGGAGGTACGCCTCTACTTGCTTTTGTAGACTGCGCCCTTTGATGTAGTAGGGAATCGCTTCAAAAATGCCAATGGCGCTGAGCTGTAAGGTATTGACCAGGATCTCTACGCCCGCCTCTGCCATTTGATTGCCCCCAACGCCGACCACTTCGAGAGGGATATTGCGCTGGGCGGCTTCTTTTTTGAGCGATCGCACGAGCAGTCCACCCTGCAAATCTCCCGAAACCTCTCCGGTATGAATAAAAATTCGCATGGGTTCTAGCTCTGGTAACGACTCACTCACGGCTTATTTCTTACGTCCGGGGATAGGCCCGCGCCGTCCTTTTTCCTGAGTGGACGCCCTCAAAAAATCGTACAGATGCCGCACATGATCATTGGCCCCCATGGACTCTAGCTTACTGATGCCCTCTTCTAAGGTGAGCCCATCTCGATAGAGAATGCGAAAGGCCTCGCGCAGTTCTTTGTATACCTGACCATCGGCTTCCTTGGCGATACCCGAGCGCCGCAGCAGCACTTGGTTTAGCCCGCGCACCCGCGACGGATTTCCTTCTACCATGGTGTAGGGCGGTACGTCACGCTCGATTCGGCTCATGCCCCCAATCATGGCGTAGCGGCCAATGTGCACAAACTGATGCACGCCCACGAGGCCACTAATGCGGGCGTGGGATTCTACTTCGACATGGCCTGCGAGGGCGACTGAATTGGCTACGATGACGCGATCGCCCAGCTCGCAGTTGTGGGCGATATGGGCATAGGCCATGATCAAATTATGATTGCCAATGCGCGTCACTTCACCGATGCGCGTGGGGCGGTTAATCGTGACGCACTCACGAATAGCATTGTCGTTGCCAATTTCGACCAGGCTCATGGAGCCGTCATATTTCAGGTCTTGGGGCTCTAGGCCAACGGCGGCATGGGCAAAAATGCGATTGCGCTCACCAATGTGGGTAAAGCCTTCAATCACCGCATGGGCACCGATGACGGTATCTGCACCGACGGTGACCTTTTCTCCGACCACAGCATACGGCCCCACCGTGACGCTGGGATGCAGGTTAGCGCCCGGATAAATAACCGCAGTCGGATGAATCAGAGTAGTCATCAAAGCCATGTCTCCAGCAAAGCCACCGAACGAGTAGAGCACATACGAACAACACCTAAAAATGAATCTATAGCGTCTGTTACTTGCCTAAAAGGCAGATTTCAGGCCGAAAGCCATACACAGTAGCCGGACAAGTAACTCACTTTTCTCGAATTTATCCAAGAAAAGCTGCATCGCCCACCTAGTCTACAGCTGAGCTAGCCCGCAGGGTTAACCTAATGTCTTAACCTGCATCCCTTGACCTGCATCAATCGATGGCCGAGAACATCAGCGTCCCTTCGCAAGCCAGCTGGCCATCGACTTCTGCGCGGGACTTCATTTTGCCAAAGCGTCCTCTCTTTAGCGTCAGCAGCTCAGTGGTGATAATGAGCTGATCGCCAGGGACGACGGGCTTACGGAATTTTACTTTGTCGATCCCCGCAAACACAAAAAGCCGTCCACCGGCCGTGGGTAGCTGACTGAGCACAATGCCACCCACCTGTGCCATCGCTTCGACAATGAGCACCCCCGGCATAAGCGGACGACCGGGAAAATGTCCTTGAAAATGGGGCTCGTTAAAGGTGACATTTTTGATGCCAGTTGCCAGCTCTCCGGGTACGTAGTCAATGATTCTATCGACTAGGGCAAAGGGATACCGATGGGGTAAAAGCTGCTGAATTTCTTCGAGGGTAAAGGTCTTTTGAATCACATCTTCGCCATTGCTAGCTGCACCATTAGAGGCTGGGGCAGTCGGGGCAGCAACAGAAGACGTCGAGGCTGTGGACATGGCAGCAGAAGGCTCTGCTGAAGCGGGCGCGCTGGTTGGCATAAGGCACTAAATCGTAAAACAAAAGCTAAAAAATTAGTAAAAATTTTCTAACCCTTCACGATTTTGCCATTAGACGGGGCTAAGCACTAGGTCTAGCGTGGAGATCCCCATCTCTTCCCAGTGCTCAGTCCAGGGCCCAGTCCAGTACTCAGTCTATTGCCCAATCATGCAAAGGGGCAGCGCTCTTCCAGCTTTTTGGCTAGCGCCACATGCAGGGTGTGGCTTGCTTTGTAGGCAACATAGTGAGCGGTAGGGATATGACCTAGTAGGCTCAGGTCACCGATAAGATCTAGCAGCTTGTGGCGGGCAGGCTCATTTTCAAAGCGTAGCGGTGGATTAATCCAGCCGTCGGCAGAGCAGACTAGGGCATTGTCTAGGCTGCCGCCTTTGATCAGGCCTTGCGATCGCAAGTAATCAATCTGGTGCGCCAGCCCAAAAGTCCGTGCTGGGGCGATCGCACTGGCAAAATCTTCCCCCGCCAGATCCGGCGACCAGCTATGCCACTGATTGCCAATGGCCGCCAGCTCAAAGTCTATGCCATAGCTAAAGCGCAGCGTCTCACTCGGATACGCCGTTACCCACGCATCGCCAGACTGTACAGATATCGGCTCGCTCACCGGCAAACGAACTTTTCTGCCTGCCGATTGAGCCTGCGTGTTGTGGCCTTTTTCAGTCTCGTCTCCTGAGCCATCGACAATCGCCTCTATCCATTTCTGAGCAGAGCCATCTAGCAAAGGGAGCTCTGGCCCATCGATTTCGATGCGCACATTATCGAGGCCCAGCGCAGTCAGGGCCGCCAGCAAATGCTCCACCGTTCGCACAGTTTGTGGGCTATCAGCGCCTATGCCTAGCTCAGTTGAGAGCTGAGTTTTGATCACCCTGTCTACCGTCGCCGGAATCTTTACGGCCTCAGGCAAGTCCGTTCTGACAAAGTATCGACCCTGGTCCGGCGCTGCGGGCACCAGCCGCACGGTAGTCATTTGGCCAATATGCAGTCCCACACCCACCGCGCTCACTGGATTTGCCAGCGTTTTTTGCGATGGCTGTGCAGACGACGCCTGTGCAGACAACGCCTGCGCTGCTGGTGCCACTGCGCCAGCTGATGATGTACCCACCATTAGAAACGTTCTCCAAAGCCAAAGTGGAAGCGACTGCCGCCATCATCGCTGAGGCCATAATCCAATCGCAGCGCGCCTAGCGGAGTTTGCACACGCACACCCGCGCCATAGCCAAAGCCATTACCGGGCTTACCACGGACACCCGCCGGATCCCCAGGCACTGAGCTACCCGAGCCCAAATCTGTACCATAGTCAGCAAACAGCGCCCCATTCAAAAACTCACTGAATAGCGGGAAACGATACTCCACAGTGCTGAGCATAAAGGAACGACCAGAGCCCACAGCCCCTTCTTCAAAGCCGCGTACGGAGTTACCCCCACCCAGTGGAAAGGCCTCATAGGGTGGAATCTCGCCCAGGGTTGTCCCCCCTTGAATATTGAACGCAATGGTCTCCCGGCCACTGTCGCCAAAGAAGCTAACCGGAATGTACTGGCTGTAGCTGCCGCGAATTTTATTGAAGAAAATGCTGCCGTTACCGATTGGAATAGCTTGCTCTGTCCCCAGGCGGAACAAGCTGCCCGCAGTCGGGACAGAAGGATTATTACGGCGATCTAGAACGGCACCAAACTGAACAGTGAGCAAATCATCTCGCCCATTATCACTGGCAGTCAGGAGGTTACCAAGCGAATCTCTGGGAGTAACGGTACTCCCCCCGTCCAAGGCCGCTACTCGCTCATACTGAGTACCCAGCGATAGCGACAGTCCATTATTGAGCGGGCGACTAAAGCTAATGCCCGTCCCCAAACGGTTGATTCGAGGCGTGTCGCCATTAGGCAGATTCACTTCAATCGGGCCATTGTCGAAAATCAGCGATGTCGCCCGGCGATTAAACAGGCTAGCGGTGTAAGACGTTCTGTAGGGGTCACCAGCAATCCAAGGATCCGTAAAGCTCACATCAAATAAGAAGTCGCCTCGGGTAGTAACGCGCCCTTCGGTGCGGAGCTTTTGGTTGTTGCCGCCAAAGTTATCTTCGTTGTAGCTGAGCTGGCCAAATAGGTCACCGCGTAGGTTAAAGCCAAGAGATGCGCCAACAGAGCCCGTTTCACGCTCGGCAATGTTGACCACAATCTTGACCTTGCGGGGGTCATCGTCGCCGGGCTCTAGCGCTGGGCGAATGTCTTCTAAAATGCCGAGGCCAAAGGCACGAGCGAGGTCTTCTCTAAACACGGCATCTTGAAAGACATCGCCGGGCTGGGTTTCAAACTCACGGGTAATGATAAAGTCGCGCG
This sequence comes from Cyanobacteria bacterium J06627_28, assembly GCA_038521595.1. Classification (GTDB taxonomy): domain Bacteria; phylum Cyanobacteriota; class Cyanobacteriia; order Phormidesmidales; family Phormidesmidaceae; genus Phormidesmis. Next base: position 7,799 of record JBCBKQ010000120.1, read on the forward strand.
TTCGCCCGCCGATGGGATTGCCCTCTTCGTCTGTGGTGTCACCATCGGGCGTGATGTAGCGAACTTCAATGGCTTCGATTTCGCCTTCGGCGACAATCAGCGTCACTACGCCATCGTCTGAAATTTGGGGGGCAGCGGTGACTTGGGCTAGCAGGTAGCCGTTTTCTTCGTACCAATCGGTGAGATCGAGTACGGAGTCTTGAAAATCTCTAAGGTTGAGAATTTGCCCATATTGGCCAGAAAAGATTTCGTCAACGGTTTCGTCCGGTAGCACCTGACGGCCACGCACATCTACGTTGGTGAGTACAGGGTTGGGCTCTACGGCAAAGGTAACTTTTACGCCCAGCGGTGTATCCGTCGGATCGGCGCTCACATTCGAAAAGAAGCCCGTGCCAAAGACGCTGTTGATATCTTGCTGTAGCTGGGTGCGAGTGGTGGTACGCCCAGGGACAGTACCGACAGCGCGATACACCGCGTCAATCAGCTCGCTAGTGAGGGGCCGCTGAGGATTGGTAGAAACAACGTCTACTTCTGCGACGAGAACGCGATTTTCTTCTTCGGGCTGCTCTGCCGCATCTTCGTCTGCAGGCGCTGAAGGCGCGGCTTCATCAGCTTCTACACCTTCAGGAGCTGAATTGGGTGCATCGTTAGGGGCTGAGGGGATAGGTAAAGCGTCAGGTGCCGCTTCGGCAGGCTCTACTTCAACGGGGATGCCGGTAGGGATGTCTGTGGGTGTGTCTTCAGCGGGTACTTCTTCATCGGGCGCGTCTTGGGCCAAAACGTCTTGAGCCAGCATTGGCGGCGCAGACGTATCGACGACGCCCGCTAACAGACGAGAAAACGTAGGCCCCTCTGTACTAGCTGACCCTGTGCTGGCTGACCCTGTGCTGGCTGACCCTGTGCCGGCTGACCCTGTGCTAACGGGCGCAACGGCTGCTTCGATGGGTTGGCCGCCAGCAGAAACTGCAGTTTGGGCGTTTGTTTCGGAAGAGCTTGTTTCCAGATTGGCTTCAAGCGTTGGGGGGCTCTCGACCGTATCAGTGGCGTCGGCAGCTCGGCTCGGCTGAGCCGAAAGTGCCACTACGCTAAAGCAGGCCAATAAAGCCGGTGAAACACGCATAACCAGTGGATCCTTATATATGTTCATTCCTCACACCACACTCGCGCTTGTCAACGACAGGCGAGTTATTGATTAATGGTCAAGCTTCCTCTTATGACTTCCTTAAACCAAGAAGACAGCCATGGAAAGGGCTCAAAAAATTAATCAATTTCACAAGATATTACCGTACCGTCAAACCTGAGCCTAGGGTTTGTTGTGACAGAAGTGGAGGCTGCACGTAAACGATGTAGCTTTGTCTATGTGCTCAACGGCTCAGCTGTGACAAGATTCTTTCGAGGACTGCCTGATAGCCCTCGGCCACGTCGCCTAAGTCCTGGCGGAAGCGGTCTTTGTCCATTACGCGCTTTTTGGTATCGGTTTCATTGGCGTCCCACAGGCGGCAGGTATCGGGGCTAATTTCATCAGCGAGCAGCAATGTACCTGCCTGGTCTACGCCAAATTCCAGTTTAAAGTCGACGAGAGTAATGCCACAGCCAAGGAAAAAATTGCTGAGCACGCGGTTTACAGTTTGGGCTTTTTCGGTGAGCTGATCGAGCTGGGCAGGGCTTGAGAGCTGCATAGCGGCAATGCGATCGCGCGTCAGCAGCGGATCGCCCAGGTCGTCATTTTTATAGTAAAACTCCACCAGTGACGGTTCTAGCTTTGTCCCTAGCGCAATGCCCGTTTGCTTACATAGGCTACCAGCCGCAATATTGCGCACCACCACTTCTAGCGGCACGATATCGACTCGCTTTACCCGCATTTCTCTATCGCTAGTGGTTTCTAATAGGTGAGTGTCTACGCCTTGCTTTTCTAACAGACCATATAGATGCGTTGTCACCTTGCAATTGATCACGCCTTTATTCGCAATCTGCCCTTTTTTCTGAGCGTTGAAAGCAGTGGCATCATCTTTGAAATGGGTGACGAGCACTTCGGGGTCGTCTGTTGCGTAGATGATTTTGGCTTTGCCTTCGTAGAGCTGTTGGCGAGTTTCTAGCGCGTCAGTCATGGGCGATGGGTGGGAAATGAAAGCAACCTACCCATTATTGCGGCAAAGCTCTCTTTGGTTTCATTTGGTTTCATCTCCGTAACATCGCCTGTGAGTCGTCTAATAATTCACAGGCGCTCCTGGGAGAAAACACGAGAATAGCTAAAAAATGCCACTAAAATCGCCTAAAACAGAAATGACATCTGCCCTTCTCTCTTTTTTTGGGAAATATTGACATAAGTAGCGGATTTTGCTGATTTTACACATATTCAGGCTTTAAACAGCCAGTTTGTCAGTCAGCAAACTAAGCGCTCAGCGAGCTTCAGGTAATCAAAAACCAATGAAAATCTTTCACAGATCCTTATTTAAGAAATTGTTTCTCGTTGTTGGCATCTGTTCTATTGGACTGCAAGGCTGCGGTGAAAACAAAGTCGCCACAGAATGCTACGACCTGCAAAATGTGTTTATTTCACAGGGGAGAACATTGTCTTCCGGTACCGTTACCAAAGCCACTGAGTTAGCTCAGGCAGAGCAAGAAGGCGCACTCGCTGCCGCATTGATGGCGGTAGAACTCTCTGACGATGAGCTAATTTCGAGGCGAGATGAGCTGGCCTCTCTGGCGACTCAGCAGCAGCAGCTTTCGCTACAGAGCGCAGAGATTATGACCGAGAGCGGCAGCCTCTCTGGCAGTGCCTCCGCTAGATACGAAGAGGTTTCTGCGCAAAGAAGGCCGGTTAATGACGAGTTTTACGCGCAGCAAAACGGCCTGCAAATTCATTGCAGTCTTCAGTGATATAGCAAGTGTCCTGATGTATTAGGACGCTTGCGCAGAAGCGTTGCTTGTTTGATAGGGGGGTGTCGCTTCTAGCGGTGTCTTAAGCAACGCTTCGAGAGCTGTATCGAGGATATGGCTAGCAAGGTTTTGGCCTGCGATCGCAGACGAAGTATTGGCGATTGTATGTTCTTTCATTTGTTCTTTTATTTTTTTGGAGAGATTTATCAATGACTATTTTTAATCGGGTTAAGGGACTTATTGGAATAAGTGCGATCGCGCTACTCACCCTTACGGCCTGCGGCGAAAAGCGTAGCGTGCAGTGTCAAAAGGTGGGCGATATTTTGAATGCATCTTCTTCCCAGCGGATGTCGGCTAGCGGTACGTCCAATGGCTTTAGCGAAGGCGCTGAAATCTCTCGGAAGGCAGCAGATGATTTGGCGGCGCTGGAGCTGGGAGATAAAGGTGTGAGTAATTTGCGATCGCACCTAGTGGCTAACTTCCGCGAAATGGCCGACGCCTCTACAGCAATGGATGCCTTTGCGGGTGCTGATGGCTCAGTGACCTTCAATTCTAATAGTTCTGCAGAAGTAGAAGCTGTCATGGCCAATTTTGAATCGTCCAGCAGAAACTTCTCGACCACGTTTAGCGCGCTGCAAGCTTATTGCAATGGTGGATCTGCACCGAGCCAGCTGGTCGATACACCAGCGCAGTAACTATTAACCAGAAGACAATCTTGTAAGGCCGATGGTTTAGAGCGCTGACCAATCCTCGATGTTCAGATTTGGATCAAAGCCACGTTGGTATAGGCTCAGATGATCGCTGTCTAAGATATAAAAGCCCTTCTGTGGGGAGGGCTTCATTCTGCAAGATGACCTGTGTTTTGATCAATTTCTTGACGGTAAGCTGCTATCTCAGCCTGTAAATCATCAAAAGTAGGATCGTCTTTAAACCAGCCAAATTTGTCTAACCAAGGATTTCCCGTCTGGGTAGGCAATGATATTTCGACTTGGATAACTTCAACTTTATTGGTTAAGTAGTCTAGAAGTTGCGATTTTAGCTGACTAATAGCGGCATCACGACTATTTTCAATGACTGTTATTTCAGGCCATTCCTTCGCACGAGCGATATACTTATCATTTTTTTTGCTCAGGATGACGTCATAGATCATAGGTCTCATATTCCCACTCTTTAGTCATTACCAGGGAACCCCTTTTCATATAATTTTACTGGATGGGGATGGCATGTCGCTATTATCTAGGCGTCAATGTCACCTTAATTAGGCGCGTTTTGGCAGTGAAATCACCTTTTCGACCTAATTGGCGTTAGACGTATTGGCGGCTTGCCTAAGCGGAATCTGAATCGTAAATTCTGTTCCCGTCGTCGGGGTTGAATCGAAGGTCAGTTTACCACCGTGCTTTTGAGTCACAATTTGATAGCTAATTGACATGCCCATACCCGTTCCTTTGCCTACGGGCTTGGTGGTAAAGAATGGATCGAAGACTTTGTTGCGAGCAGCGTCTGCAATGCCGGGGCCGTTGTCTGCGATCGCAATCCTCACGACATCAGTCACTACCGACGTCCGAATGGTAATTGTCGGCAGCGCATCGTCTCCTAACGATGGGAAGTGTTGTTCTAAAGCATCAATCGCATTGGACAATACATTCATAAACACCTGATTGAGCGCACCCGGATAGCACTCCACCCGAGGCAGCTGGCCGTAGTCGCGCACCAGGTGTATTTTGCTTTGGCTGCCGGGTAAAGAGAGCCGATGCTTTAAGATCAGGAGCGTGCTTTCAAGGCCTTCGTGAATGTCTGCTGCCTTGAGGGCGGATTCATCTAGCCGTGAAAAGTTTCGCAGTGACAGCACAATCTCTCGAATACGCTCAGTCCCATTTTTCATAGAGGAGATGAGCTTAGGCACATCTGCTTGAATGAAGTCGATATCGATGGCTTCTACTTCATCAGAGACTTCAATATTGCAGGCAGATAGCGCCTGCTGCTGCCACAGCAGGGCAGTCATCATGTCCTCTATGTAGTCTTTCAAAGGCTTGAGATTACCATGGATAAAATTGACAGGATTGTTGATTTCATGGGCGATGCCTGCCACCATTTGTCCCAGGCTCGACATTTTTTCACTTTGTACTATTTGAGCCTGTACTAGGTGCAGCTCTGTAAGGGTACTTTCAAGTCTTTTGTTTTTGTTGTCGAGTTCTAGGGTTCTCTCGGTGACGCGCTGCTCTAGCTCTTGATTGACAGTGGCTAGGTCTGCGATCGCCACCTTCATTTTCTCTTCGGCGCTACTTCGCTCTGCCAGCACCGCACCCACTAGCAAAGCCGTAAACACAGTCACCGCAATAAAAGACTGCAACAATGTCAGTGATTGATTGAGATCTTCACTGGCAAAGCTGCCCAGCCCTCTCACTGTGCCTAAAATCGCCATGGTAGAAATTCCAATGGCGGCCAACGTAGCCCCCCGCTGCCCATACCGAAACGTCGGCCAAATCAACAGCGGAATCAGCATATAGTCCAGCCCGTAAGACTGCCAAAACGAGGCCCGGCCAACAATCAGTACTAATCCTGCAATTAACAGCGCTTCAACGCTACGCTTTAGCAAGGGACGAAAGCCATTTGTCTCTAGCGATTTCAGCAAACGAAATGAACTGCTCTGCGGAGCATCACTTCCATGTTGCCAGCTGATAATAGCGGGTGTGACGATAAAAATGCCCGCCACATTAGAAATCCACCAGGTCACCCAAACATCTCCATAGGCAGACCAGGGCACGATGCCCAAACTACACAGCACCGCAACGCCTGAGAGTGCATTCACCACAGGCCCCACCATGCCTGCAAATACCAAAAGATTGATTACATGTATGACGCGTCGCAGCGGATAGTGCGTCCGTGTCGTTCGTCGCAGGCCAAATACACCCAGGCCAGTTCCCAAGGTCGTGCCCAGCGCAATCCCCACCACGCCCAATACAGACACTGACAGCGACAGCCAGCTACTCGGATCCCAAAAGGCCCAAATATTAGCCAGAAAGGAGCCCATAAAAACCCCTGGCAGCAGGCTATAGCCAGACAAGAAAACTGCGGCAACCGCGATGCCATCCGGTGGCCAAACGGGCGTAACGTTATCGGGTGTGGAAGCTAGCCATCGCGAAAGCTCTGCGGTGCCGTAGTAAGCAAACGCTAAGGCGAGGTTGCTAAACAGGTAAAAGAAGCGGGCGCGAACAGAAGAGAAAACACGCATGATATAGACGAGTATTATCGTCAATAGTGTGCCCGGCCAGCGTCCTAAGTTAAGAAGCCTTGATATATCATTTTGGCATCATCAGATTCTGACGTTTTTATTAGGCGACACCGTATCCTGTGTAAGGTCTTTTGTAGGCTGGATGGAGTCCCAGCACAATGTCTTCTTTGGGCACGCCCATATCGATGAGTTCTTGGCCGACATCACTGTCAGTTATGTTTTGCTGAAGCCAGATTTTGCCATCTTTGATATCGAAGTGAAGCACAGTATGGTAAATCCGATCTAAGTCCTCCCAGCCGACTACCATCAGCTGATAGTGATCGCGAATATTGTCAAAGAACAGCTCATTTTCGACATCGTCATCTTGGGTGCCGAATTGGCTATGTTGCTCAAGCAGACTTTGAATAGCCTTGCGGTAATGTTCTATTCTATCCATTGCACAATCTCCTCTAGCTTCAGGTTGTAGACGATTATTTTCAATTTATGAAGTCTGACAACAGCCTGAGCCAACTGACTTTGAAAAAAAGTTTCATATACTTCACGAGGAATCGCGAAATAAAGTACGCGGTCAGGTTCTTTCGCTTCCAGCATAATTCTATACGTTAGAAACTGACCTAGGGCAGTATGGAAATCGCTGATTGGAGACGGATTTATAAAGCTCTTGATTTCAACGGCAATCTTTTCTTCTCCACGTTCAGCAGCAAGTAGTCTTTCAGCGGCGATGTCAATCTTCACTTTGATATCGTCCTATCGCAGCTCTAGCGGATCGCTAGAAATTTGCCATTGTTCTTTTTCAAGTCCACGTCTGACAGAGTCATGAAATATATCTTTTCTGCTCATGTCAGTCACTGCCTCCTATCACAAGCATTTGGCAAGCCATCAGTGACGCCGTCTTAGTGGTTTTATGCATTGGTGTAGCCTTTGAACGCAGCAACAACAGGCTTAACTGCAGGATGCTCGATGGCGGATTCAATAGCTGCTAAACCGCCTTCTTTTGCAGCATTGATCAGTCGCTTTTTAATACTGGGGTCGCTTTCGATGGCTTCGACGGTTTTGGCAGCAATCATCATTTGACCCGTGGGGGTGGTTTTGTCGTGGCTTTGGTCGAGTTCGGCAAAGAGGGCTTTGATATCGCGGGTGGCTTGGGCGAGGTCGGTGCTGTTGTTGTTTTGAGTGCCGATTTTGTCGCCAAGGACTTTGTCACCGCCGATGTTGTCGCCTTGGCCGTATTGATTGATGGTGTTGCTCACGGGTTTGTTGTCTCCTTGGGATTGTTGGTTGTGGATGTTGATATTAATATTGGGTGGACGGCCACTAGGGAAGCCTTCTGGGCCAAGGCCTATTTCGCCAAATTCATCGCGTCGTCTAGGCTGGCGCTCTTCGAGGCTTTCGTAGCCGTCTAGCAGCGTACGGATGTTTAGGCGGATGCCGAGCTTGCCGATAGGGTAGTCTTGCACGCCCATTTTCTCTAGGCCCAGGAGTTCTTGATAGTCTAGCGGTGGATGCTCTGAGTGATCCGGGACGGGGACCCATTCGGTGACGTCAGGGTTGGCAAAGCTGCTGTGGATTTTGTTGAAGGTTTTGCGCAGCATGGCTAAGAAGGTACGGCGGGTTTTCTCTTTGCCACTGATAGAAATGAAGATCTTTCTATCTTCGGGATCGGCTTTGACACGGGCAATGTTGTAAACCTCTTCACCTTCGGTGTAGCAAAGCATGACGCCGCTGCGCCAGTAGGTTTGATTATGAATGTCTTCGTGGGTGAGCACAATAAAGCGGGATAGAATGCTTTCTGGCAGAATGCGGTAGTGATATTGAAATTCTAGGGTTTTGCCTTCGATGTTGGTTTTTTCAGGCTGATCTTTTGGGAGAAGACCAGGAATAAGAAACTGTTGAGGCTGACTGTTTGGCAAAAGAAAGCCCAGCTCAAACTCGTTCATCAGCTCGGTTAAAAAAGAATGGCGGCTGGTCGGATAGCGCTCAGCGTTGAGTATGCGCTCAAGGTCACTGCCAGTGAGGAGCCCTTTGCTTTTTGTTTTTAGGGTTTCGTCGCTGAGGATAGCATAGATGCCTTCGGTGACCCATTCGGGATTAAGTACGTTGGTGTTTTGCAGGATGGGGTGCTCGCGAAAGTTGAGCACGAGGCCGAGCTTATGGAGTAGATCTAGCAACTGTGCTTGGCTGCCTTCGTTGGTGACGTTTTTTGCTTCGCAGAGGCAGGCATATTTACCGTAGCTAATAAAGTCTTCATTCATGCCTTCGAGGGCTTCTTTGACCTCGAACCACGTTAGTGGAAGAAGGTTGTAAACATCGTCAAGCTGGGCAACTTCATAAGTGATGGCTGCGCGCAGCTCACTAATGCCTTTGCCAGTAGAGCATGAGGTTTCGAGGATGGCTTTGATGTTGGGGTATTTATCGCGGAGGGCTTTGCGGTTGATATCTAGCGGTTGCTCGTCGGATTTGTTGCCAACGATGATAACGGGAGAATTGCCACCAAAGCTTTGGATGAGCTTGAGCCAGTATTCAATGCGGTTTTCATCTTCACTGGTACGGCAGTTGCAGGTGAGAATATAGAGGCTGCGCTTGGTAAAAAAGAATTGGTGAGTTGCGTGGTAGATTTCTTGACCGCCAAAGTCCCATACGTTTAACCGGACAGGTTTAGCATTGACATCTATCTCCCAGCTGCTAACGTTGAGGCCGTCAGTTTGAGATTCATTTGGATTGTAATGGTCATTAATAAGGCGATTGATCAAAGAGGTTTTACCGACGCTGCCTTGACCGATGAGTAGTAATTTGGCTTCGTTGAGCTGACGTTTTCCTCCGCTATGAAGCTGACGAAAGTAGCTGAAAATCTGTTGAGCAGAACCGGGTGGCTTACTACAGTCTAGTGGGCCAAGCAACTCAGGCGAGATAGTTAAGAGATTTCGACGCAAGTCGAGTCGAGTTAACTGACACAGATTTTCTATACATTGAGGAATTTCTTTAATCCTATTATTTTCCAAGTCAAGACTTTCAAGGTTTTTCAACTGGGAAATACTTTCTGGAATGGTTTCAATCTGATTTTTATTTAGATCAAGTAAAACTAAATTAGCCAAGTTTCCTATCTCTTCTGGAATATTCTTGATTTTATTGTTGCGAAGGCGAATAGTCTCAATCTTCCAGAAGAGATAGGAAACTTGGCTAATTTAGTTTTACTTGATCTAAATAAAAATCAGATTGAAACCATTCCAGAAAGTATTTCCCAGTTGAA
>JBCBKQ010000121.1:0-17151 GCA_038521595.1 Cyanobacteria bacterium J06627_28
CAGTAAAAAGTTTCTTGACCAGTAAAAAGTTTCTTGACCAGTAAAAAGTTTCTTGACCAGTAAAAAGTTTCTTGACCAATAGAGAGCTTCACGCACTCACGCCAGCACACAACGACAGATAACGACCCTCACAGTAACGCTTAAAGAGCTATTATCCATGCGCGTCCTTCTTTACTCTTATAACTACTACCCTGAACCTATTGGGATTGCTCCGCTCATGACAGAGTTGGCAGAAGGGCTAGTAAGGCGAGGACACAAGGTACGAGTCGTTACGGCTATGCCTAACTATCCTGAGCGAAAAATCTACCCTGGCTATCGTGGTCAGCTATATAAAAGAGAAGTCCGCAACGGCGTTGAAATCGACCGTTGCTTTGTGGCTATTCGTCCCAAGCCCGGGCTAGTTGGTAGAGCCTTACTGGATGGCAGCTTCTCTATTTTGAGTGTGATTAAGGCTATCGGTGGCTGGCGACCTGATGTCATTTTATCGACCAGCCCCTCTTTGCCTGCTTGCGTGCCCGTCGCTGTAACAAAGCTGTTTTTTCGCTGTCCTACGGTTTTGAGTCTGCAAGACATCTTGCCTGAAGCAGCTGTGCAAACGGGGCTAATCACGAACAAAGTCGCAATCAAAGTATTTGAGCAGCTAGAAAAGTTCGCCTATGCTAGCGCGACCAAGGTCAGCGTCATCACCCCCAGCTTTGCCAAAAACCTAGTGAGCAAAGGCGTGCCTATGCACAAGATGGAGTGCATCTCCAACTGGGTGGACGTCCGTTTTATCCAGCCAATGCCAAAAGAGGATAATAGCTTCCGCCGTACCCACGGACTCGAAGGTAAGTTTGTGGTGCTTTACTCTGGCAACATTGCACGTACTCAAGGCGTTGACACCATCATTCGCTCTGCTGCGCAAGTGCAGAAAGATCACCCTGATGTTCAGTACGTCATTGTCGGTGAAAAGAGCCAGCTGTCTGAGCTTGAGGCGCTGCGTGCTGATCTGGGTGCCAACAATGTTTTGCTTTTGCCCTTTGTGCCTAGGACAGAGCTGCCAATTATGCTGGCGGCGGCTGATGTTTCGCTCATTATGCAAAAGAAGCGGGTTGTCGGCTTTAATATGCCGTCTAAAACGCAGGTGATTATGGCGAGCGGCCGACCAGTGATCGCTTCTGTGCCTGGTCATGGCGCAGCCGCAGGCGCAGTTCAGCAAAGCGGCGGTGGCCTGGTGGTAGAGCCCGAAAATCCAACAGCCCTTAGCAGAGCGATTAGGGCACTTTATGCCGACCCTGAAAAGGCGGTCGAGCTGGGTAAGAATGGTCGTCAGTTTGCCCTGGATAACTATTCTTTTGATCAGGCACTCAATGCCTACGAAGCCCTGCTCAAAGGGGTTCGCAAGCGCAAGTCCAGCCTCGAAAAAAGACCTACGCCTGCTGTGGTTACACTTGCGCAGGATTTGGCCAGCTCTGATTTAGAGAAGATCAGCTCGAAAGGCTAGATATTCAAGGGCTAGATATTCCAAGGCTAGATATTCCAAGGCTAGATATTCCAAGGCTAGATATTCAACCTTCGAATATCTAGCCTTTTTGGGTTGCGTTACCCATAGCCCTACAGCGGCGATTTAGTGTTGTGGCAAAGCGCGGAAAGCTATAGCAGTCTGCACTAAGCTTGCTGCACCTAGTACCGCTACTACCCTCATTCTATAAAGCTTAGTGCTTAGCAGCGTTCAGCGATCACTAATGTCCTAACTCGCTCGACAGAAGCTATGGCGTGTCTAATGGTGGAGTCGGTATGGTTAGTCTTGCGACGACATCTGTAGGCTAGGGCGTTGCGGTTTCTTCGCTATTTAGCTGCTGCAATAGACTGCCCAGTCGCTGCTGCGCTTGGCCGTAGGCAGCCCAGTCGCCTTTTTGGAGTGCGGCTTTGCCTTGTTCGTAGGCTTCGATGGCGGATTGAACAAGGTTACTGGGAGATTGGCTTGGGGGTGTGCCTGCATTTTGTGGGTTTGGCTCGGGGGTGGCTGACTGCGTAGGTATTTGAGCGATCGCACTTCCTTCTGTTCCAAACACAGCTGCTAATGCTTCTGGCAAGGTTTGCCTCATCACAATTGTGTTCTTAAATGCGACGATGACTCGCTTTAGTTCTGGCAGTGCCCCATTTTCGGCCTGCAGGTAAACGGGCTCAAAGTACAGCAGGGATTGATCAACCGGAATGACGAGCAAGTTACCTCGGATAACGCTAGAGCCTTCCTGATTCCAAAGGGTGAGCTGCTCTGAAATATCTGGATTTTGGTCAATACGGGCTTCTATCTGCTGAGGGCCGTATACCAGTACCTGCTTCGGAAATTCGTAGAGGACGAGTTTACCGTAGTTGTCGCCATCGCAGCGGGCGGCCATCCAGGCGACCATGTTGTCCTTGCGGGAGGGCGTAAAGGGGAGAATCTGCAAAAACTCTTCGCCGTCGGCATTGGGCAGGCGCATGATGACGTAATAGGGCTGCATTTGCTCGGGTTCGTCATTGCGGCCTATTTGCTGGGGTAGCTGCCAGAGGTCTTCTTGGTTATAAAAGACTTCGGCGTCTTCCATGTGGTAGGCGCGGTACATGTGAGACTGCACTTGGAAGAGGTTAAGCGGATAGCGAAAGTGCGATCGCAGCTCTTCAGAAGCCTCGGTGATGGAAACAAACAAATTAGGAAATATCTTGCGATAGGTCGCCAGTACCGGATCGCTCTCATCTACTGCGTAGGCCATCAGCGTGCCATCGTAGGCATCAATGACGACCTTGGCCGCATCGCGAATGTAGTTTGTCCCGCGTCTGGCAATTCTGGCTAAATCTGGCTGATTGATCACCAGCTCGTCTACATTTTGCGACAGGGCTAACGGCTCTGAGTAGGGATAGCGATTGCTCGTGGTGTAGGCATCGATAATCCACTTCAGCCGACCGTCAATCAAGGCCAAATATGGATCGCTATCGAGCTGTAAAAAGGGTATGACCTGCCGGGCTCGTTCGATGATGTCGCGGTGGTAGTGAACCTTGGACTCGGGTGTGAAATAGCCAGAAATAACAGGCTTAAGCGTGCCAAATTCAAATGCGTAGGCCCATCGTCGCAAAGCTGCGCCCATGGGCACGCCACCAGCGCCGTCATAGAAATTAGTAGCGTTGTCATTGCCTAGCGGATAGTCAAATTCGGGAGTGCTGGTGCCGGTATAAATGCGATGGTCTGTTTCTTCACCGTAGTAAATGCGCGCTTGGTCAATGTCTACCTGGACAGCGGCTTCCGGAGGAATATTTTTGACGAAAAAGTCTGGCAGGCCTTCTACGGTGACCTGATTGACGGGGCTCATGGCCAAACCGTAGCCGTGGGTATATTTCAGTCGTTGGTTAACCCAGTTGCGGCCTTTTTCGGGGAAGGCGTCGTAGTCTAGCTCGCGGGCAGAGAGCATGACCTGACGGTAGTCGCCGTCTAGGGTGTAGCGGTCTATATCTACATCGTGAAAGCGGTAATACAGTCGAAGGCTTTGCAGCTCTTGGTAGGTGCTCAGTAGGGTTTGATAGTCCCACAGGCGAATGTTGTCGAGGGTGGAGGTGTTTTGCTGGAGGGCGGCGGTGTCGAGGGTGTCTTCAATGACGAATTCTTCGCGCTGTACGTTGGTCAGACCGTAAGCTTGCCGCGTGAAGTCTAGATTGTGAGCGATGTATGGGGCTTCTTTGTCTAGCTCGTTGGGCTCCACGGTGATGGTTTGCTGCAGCCAAGGGTAAAGGCCACCGACGGCAACTAGCACGATCAGGTAGACGCCAACGCTGGTGAGTGGAAAGGATACGCCCTGTCGCCAGAGTGAAACAATAAATAGCCCGGCCATGATAAGGGTGACGAAACCCATGACGCCATAGGCTGCCAGGCGAGCGTTTACGTCGGTATAGCCTGCGCCAAAGACAACGCCAGTAGGCGAGTAAAGCAAATCGTAGCGGGCGAGCCAGTAGCCGAGGGCGCAGGTTAGCGCGATCGCACTCAACAGCACACAAAGGTGCACCTTCACGGGCCCTGTGAGCAAATATTTCCAGCCTCGCTCCAGCCGAATTTCACCACGCAGCGCATAGATAACCAGTGCCAGCAGCAAAGACCAAATCAGCAGCTCTAGTCCCTGCTGCTGCAGCCCCAGATACACCGGCATTTTGAAGACATAAAATCCGATGTCCTGCTGATAAATTGGATCGACAGCGCCAAAGTCAGTAGGGTTTAAAAACTTGAGCAGCGTCTCCCATGCGCCAGCTCCTCGCTGGGCTGCGCCGACGCCTAGCAATACAATGAAGGCAATGCCACCGTAAATGGTTAAGCCAGGAATAATTGGCGTCCAGTCGCTGTTTTTGGGGCTGAAAAAGGGGCGATCGCGCGTGAGCCACAGCGCTAGCCAGTAGTTGGCAAAGAGCACAATGCCATAGGCTACAAACGCCAATGCTGCGCACAGCAGACGCCAGCTCAGGCGCAGGTTAAAGACATTGTCATAGCCGAGAGCCCTAAACCACCAATATTCTGTCAGCCAGTGAATTCCTGTACTGGCAAACGTGATGATCAATAGCCCGAGCCCAATTACCCACCACAGCCATCGGCGGGAACGAGCAGGTGCATCAGCGGACGGACGGTTTGAGCGAGGTGAAATCACAGGGAATCGTCAGGGGATCAGGGGCAGGGGAATCGAAAGCCGGTAAGGCGATCATGAAGCTTCCAGCCAGCAAAAAGCTAAAATCGCCTCAAATGTTTAAAGTCCTATGAATACATCTGCCGTCATGCCGCTGAAGTGCTTTCAACGCGATCGCCTCAGCGTAGAAATATATGAGACGGGCGCAGAGGTTGCGATCGCAGCCAGCACCCAAGCCGAAGCCATCTTACAAAAAGCCATTGACAAACAGGGAAGCGCCGCCGCTGTGTTTGCCACAGGCAGATCGCAAATCCAATGTCTCCAGCACCTCACCCGCCAGGGCTCTTCGGTCGATTGGAAAAATGTGACGGGCTTTCACTTGGATGAATACCTGGGGATTGCTGCTGACCATCCTGCCAGCTTTCATCGGTATTTGAAGACGCATCTGACGAGTAAAGTGGCGCTGAAGCGGTTTTATGCGATCGCTGGCGACTCTCCTTTGCCCGTTGAGTTCTGCGACGACTACACGCGGCAGCTCCGCGCTCAGCCCCTAGACCTCGGCTTTCTGGGCATTGGTGAAAACGGTCATCTTGCCTTCAACGATCCAGGCGTTGCCAACTTTGACGATGCCCGCTGGGTAAAGCTCGTTCGTCTAGATCCCAAAAACCGCCAGCAGCAGCTCAACTCCACCGCCTTCGACACGATAGAATCCGTCCCACAGTACGCCTTTACCCTCACGCTCAGCGCCATTTGCAGCCTTCGCCACAGCCTTTGTCTTGCGATGGGCGAAGGGAAAGCAAAAATCGTGAACACCATGCTGTCAGGCCTGACGACACCCGATTGTCCCGCGTCTATTTTGCGAAAAAAGGCAGGGGCAACGCTATTGCTAGATCTCGCAGCGGCTAGTCTTCTTCCGGTTGAACAATTTCAGGTCGAACAATTTCAGGTCGAACAATTTTCCACTGAGGATGGGACGGCCCCTGGGCATGAATCTTGTGCAGGGTTCTAAGGAGTCTGGCTTCTTCGCCTGCAGAAATACCCCACAGTATTTGGCGACTCTCGCTCAGCAGCAGCGCAAAAGACAGACCAATACACAGCCCCAGTCCCATCGCTGCGACCTTCTCGTAATAGAGCATGTAGCGCACGGCGGCCCAGGTAAAATACTCATTGATCTCCTGTAGATCTGAGCGTACCCACCATAGGCTAGCTGCGCCGACCGTCATCCACAGCCCCAGGCTGATCCACCACCATGTGCGCATCATTGCCTGCCGCAGCGCCTCAATTTCTTTCGCCTGCTCGGGCGTCAACTCCTCTCTTACCAGCACGCTTCCTCTCTTACCAGCACGCTTTGTCCAACGGTGTCTCTTTTTTTAGTGTTCTTTGCAGCAGCAAACTCTAAAGGGCTTCGGGCGCAGCCTCTGCCGCATCGTCCAAGCTCTCTTCATAGCCACCGCCTGCACCGGGCCCTTCAGTTCCTTCTGAGCGGCTACGCCACCAGGCTAACAGCGTACTCGCCACAAAAATACTAGAGTAAGCACCTGCTAAAAATCCAGTAATCAGCGCCAGCGCAAAGAACTTGAGGGTGCCACCACCGAAGACAACAATGCTAAGGAGCGTCAGTACCGTTGTGAGTGTCGTGTTGATAGAGCGGCCCAGGGTATCGTTGACTGACTCATCCACGATGTCGTTGATTGGCCGGTTCGGCGTGCGCTGAAGCGTTTCACGTATACGGTCGTAGATGACCACCGTGTCGTTGACCGAGAAACCTACGATGGTCAGCAGCGCCACGATAAACAAGCTATCGGCCTCGTAGCCGGTCACCAAGCTGAGAATGGAAAAAATGCCCAAGGTGACTAGCAGATCGTGCATCAGCGCCACAATCGCCAAAATGGCATAGTCAAACTTAAAGCGAAGGCTCAAGTAAGCCGCAATCAAAGCAAAGGCCACTAACAAAGACATCAGACCCGACGCCAAGAGCTGCTTGCCTAAAACCGGGCCAACGGTGTCATTTTTAGTGGCGTTGGGATCGATAGTGCCAATCGCCTCACCTAGAGCCTGCTGCAGGCGATCACGCTGATCAACATCTAGATTGCGGGTGCGCACGACCACCGACTGTTTTTCTTCTCCGATGAGCTGAATGCTGCTGCCTGGGAGTTCTTGAGCCTCTAGCACCTGACGCACAGACGATATATCGATGGGTGATTCGCAATTGGCGGTTTCGCTACAGTCGCGGGCCAGCTGCAATCGAGTGCCGCCAACAAAGTCTAGGCTGGGTTTAATAGGCGCACCGTACTGCTGCCACGAAAAAGCCATCGCCCCAATCCCTAGCAAAATGATCAGTGCTGAAATGCACCACCATAGGGTTCTTTGCTTGATGACGTTGATTTTCATAGGTTCAGAGCAGGTCCTTTAAAGCAGATATCGTAAAAACAAAAGTGCGGTTGGGCCTTAGAAAAGTCGGGAGACAACTAAAGCGTAGAAAAAAATGCTCCCCTTAGGAAGACTGGGCCGTAGAAGGCGTGCCTCGTCCTTTGGGAACGCTCTCGACGCCAGGGCAAAAGAGGTTGGGCTTGCGGAACTGCGGGAACCCAATGGCGAAAAAGAGCAGCGTGCGCGTGCAGCTCACAGCCGTAAACATACTCACCAGCACCCCAATCGCCAGGGTCAGCGCAAAGCCTCTGACCAGTCCAGTGCCTAAGAAAAACAGCGCACCGCAGGCGATGAGCGTTGTAACATTACTGTCTAAAATGCTGGAGAAGGCTCGATAAAAGCCCGACTCTACGGAGCGATAGAGGGTCTTACCGGCGCGTAGCTCTTCACGGGTGCGCTCAAAGATCAGCACGTTGGCATCAACGGCCATACCAATACTCAAGATGAAGCCCGCAATGCCGGGTAAGGTCAGGGTGACGCCTAGCAAGTTGTAGGCGGCCCAGGTCAAGATGGCATATACAATGAGTGCCACGTCTGCCAACATACCGGGTAGGCGATAGTAAACCGCCATAAAGACAAGCACCAAGGCTAGGCCAAACAGAGCGGCGTATAAGCTGCGCTGCACGCTGTCGCGGCCTAGGGTTGCACCGACGGTTCTATTTTCGACGATCTCTACGGGCAGCGGGAGGGAACCACCTCGCAGCTGAATTTCTAGGTCACGGGCATCTTCAGGAGAAAATTGCCCCGAAATAGTTGCTCTACCCCCCAAAATGCCAGTTTGTGCATCTTCTACCCCTACGGGTGGCGCGATAATTAGCCTATCGTCCAAAAATATGCCGAGGCCGCGCCCTGTGCCTGCAATGTTTTTAGTGAGTTCGGCAAACAGGTCGGAGCCTTCTGCGTCGAAGGTAATGTCGACTTCCCAAAAGCTGCCACCTCGAGAGGAGGGGCCTGCGATCGCATCCCTGAGCTTGTCGCCTGTTAGGTCAGACTCTTCAAAGAGTTCGAGAATAGCGAGATTGTTGGCTTCGATGTCGGCTTGATTTTGGGCGATCGCTTCCGGGTCGCCCTCCCCCAGCCTTTGGGCCTGCTCTAGCCCTATTCTCTCGGCTTCATGCTGTGCACCAATGGTTCTAAGCGCCTGAAATTCGCCTTCCGTATTGATCTTTTGATTGCGAAACTCTAAGCGGGCGGTTCCCCCCAGGACTCGCTCAGCCTTTTCGGGATCGCTAACGCCCGGTAGCTGAATAGAGAGCTGGTCTTGGCCAACGCTTTGCACCACTGGCTCAGAGACGCCCAAGCCATTAACGCGGTTTTCGATCACGCGCTGCACACCTGCAAGCTCACGCTCACCGACGTTGGGGATTTCTTCGGTAGGACTGACCTGCATAGTAAGCTGCGTGCCCCCGCGCAGGTCTAGGCCTAGCTGCGTTGGAATTTGCACAATGATGACAATTGCCGCAATAACCAGGGCCAGCAAAGAGGCCAGTATCAAGCGTTGCTTACCCATAGAATCCATCGAAAGCTATTAGTTTGGTGCAGTTAGTTTGGTGCAGGTTGTATCCTAAACCCAAACTGCCTCAATCGGTCACGATCAAGGCAGAAAGGTTGATATTTTTCATGGACCGCGCCTTTCAGGTTAAGCGCAACCGAAGGCTAAGCGCATTCCTAGTCTGAACGCAGTCTTGGTCTGAGCGCAGTTTTGAACTGAGCGTTTGAACTGAGCGTTTGAACTGAGCGTTTGAACTGAGCGCAGTCTTGAACTGAGCGCAACCAAAGCCTACAGACGGCCCTGCATAATTTTATCCACGGCTTCCTCGATTTGTGCGGGCTGCACAATGGTCAAATCTTCTAGCCCTTTGTTGTAAGGGGTTGGAATGTCTTGGGAGGATAGGCGGATTACCGGGCCATCCAGCTCATCAAAAAAGCGATCATTAATCGAGGCAATGATTTCTGCACCGATACCGCCCGTGCGCATACATTCTTCGACGATGACAACGCGATGGGTTTTGCGAATAGATGCGCCAATGGTTTCGTAGTCAATTGGCTTTAGTGAAATGAGGTCAATCACTTCTGGGTCGTAGCCTTTTTGCTCCATACCTTCGACCGCTTTCATCACGTGGTAGCGCATCCGTGAGTAGGTCAAGATGGTGACATCTTTGCCGGTGCGAACGGTCTCGGCCTTGTCCAGTGGCAAGATGTACTCGTCGTCTGGCAGGTCTTCCTTGTTGAAATACAGCAGCACATGCTCAAAAAATAGCACTGGATTGTCGTCGCGAATGGCCGCCTTCAATAGCCCTTTGGCATTGCGAGGCGTAGAGCAGGCGACGATTTTTAGGCCGGGGACGGCTTGGAAATAAGCCTCCAGACGCTGGGAGTGCTCTGCACCGAGCTGGGATCCCACACCGCCAGGGCCACGAATAACGACGGGAATTTTGAAGTTGCCGCCAGAGGTGTAGCGCAACATGCCCGCATTGTTGGAAATCTGGTTGAACGCGAGCAGCAAAAAGCCCATGTTCATGCCTTCAATGATGGGCCGCAGGCCGGTCATGGCCGCGCCGATGCCCATGCCGGTGAAGCTGTTTTCGGCGATGGGGGTATCGAGTACGCGCAGCTCGCCGTATTTGTCGTACAGATCTTTGGTGACTTTGTAGGAGCCGCCGTATTGACCGACGTCTTCTCCCATGACCATTACAGTTTGGTCGCGGGCCATTTCTTCGTCAATAGCTTCGCGGAGCGCGTCAAATAAGAAGGTGTCTGCCATTTATATGGAAATGATGAGGGATGAATGATGAATGATGAAGGGGGAGCCGGTTTGAACGGTGTGTTAGCGCCTCGGCAACCGCCTAGTCTTCAGCAAAACTAGTCTTCAGCAAAAATGTATTTGTATAGCTCTGCCGGATTGGGCTCGGGGCTTTCTTCGGCGAAGGTGAGACAGTCTTCGACGACGTCGGTAATTTTGTCGCGGATGGCTTTTAGATCGGCTTCGCTGGCCAGCGCTTGCTCTAGGAGATAGGCTTCAAAGCGCTTGATGGGATCGCGATCGCGCCAAAACTTCTTCTCAGCGGGATCACGCAATTCGTCAGGATCTGCCACCGAATGCCCACGATAGCGATAGGTCAAGCACTCTAGCAGTGTTGGGCCCTCACCAGCTCTAGCTCGTTCGACCGCTTTTTGGGTGGCAGCGCGTACTGCCAAGACATCCATACCGTCAATTTCATAGCCTGGCATGCCAAAGACGCTGGCCTTTTTGTAAATTTCTGTTTGAGACGCGGCCCGCTCGTGGGCCATGCCAATCGCCCACTTGTTATTTTCGACCACAAAAATAATCGGCAGCTTCCAAAGCGCCGCCATATTTAAGCACTCAAAAAATTGACCATTGTTAGTTGTGCCATCGCCAAAAAACGCCGCCGTTACCTGATCGGCAGAGGCATCGCCCATGGCTTCTTTGCGATAGCGCGACTGAAAGGCAGCGCCTAGGGCAACTGGAATCCCTTCGCCAATGAAGGCAAAGCCACCTAGAACGTTATGCTCCTTGGAAAACATGTGCATGGAGCCACCACGGCCCTTACTACAGCCTGTCTCTTTGCCAAATAGCTCAGCCATGACCTCTCTGGCCGGAACGCCCGCGCTCAAAGAATGGACGTGATCTCGGTAAGTGCTGCACACGTAGTCATCAGACCGCATGGATTTGATAACGCCGGAGGCGACAGCTTCTTGACCGTTGTATAGATGTACAAAGCCTTTGACTTTGCCTCGCTGATATAGCTCAGCGCACTTGTCTTCGAAATAGCGACCTAGCACCATGTCTTCGTAGACAGTCAGGCCTTCCGCTTTGGTAACCTGCGGAGAGGACGCTTGAAATGTGGGCAGTGGTCTTTCCTGAACCATATTGATGTGGTGTTCTGTGTGCTTAGGGACGACTGTTTATCGCAACGACTGTTTGTAGCAACTACTGGGTTAATAGTTTCTTAACAAGATGTCGTAACTATAATACTTGCTTCCCAGCCAAAATACTCTAAAAATGCGCCCGCAGCGCATCGGTAAGCTTTTCTTGATTTGATGTCTAGCCAGAATGAGTGGTGCAGAACGGGGCTCAAAAGCGAAAAACTTGACAAAATGCCGGTTGCCCTTAACGCTATGGCCAGTCTATATGTTTGTTTATTTCTAAAATAGTTGTTTAATCTAGTTGTTCAATCAGGTAGTCGAGCCGCTGACTTAAAAATAGTGAGTTGAATGAGCTGAGCGCCTGAAAGTACGCTAGGTTTGATAGCGATTAGAGCGGACTCTAGTACGGACAGTATTAGGTATAGTCAGTTTTTGAGCTGCTTTATTCAAAAGAATAGTGATAAAGTATCGCTCAAAATCGCGCTAAAAAAACTGCACTAACTGCTCAGCAGCAGGTCGTAAGATGATTCGGTCTGTGGGCAGCTGCCATCCGAACAATTTGATGGTTTCTATGACGAATTCACGTAAAAGATTGACTTAATGGCTGGGGAAACAACAGTGCGAATTCCGCTGGATTATTATCGAATTCTAGGCTTGCCCATTCAGGCAACCGCCGAACAGTTGAAGCAGTCGCACCGCGATCGCACTCTCCAGGTTCCCCGTCGGGAATATTCTGAGCTGGCCATAGACGCTCGCCGTCAGCTGCTAGATAAAGCTTATGAGGTATTGGGCAATAGCGCTCGCCGCGCCGAGTACGATCAGGAGTTTCTCTCCAAATCTAAGAGCACAGGCGACCTACCCATAGACGCCTCAAATCCAGATGCCAACGTTCCTACCATTGACATCGAGAATCACCTGCTGGTGGGTGCGCTCTTAATTTTGCTAGAGCTGGGTGAATATGAGCTAGTCCTGCGCCTGGGTCGTCCTTACATTAAGCGTGATGTCAGCACGCCCGAAGGTCAGCAGCTAAAGCTGCAGGCCGCACTGCCCGACATTATTTTGACGCTGTCTATTGCCTGCCTAGAGCTAGGCCGTGAAGAATGGCAGCAAAATCACTATGAGCATGCCGCTGAGTCTTTGGAAATTGGCCGCGAGCTGCTGCTCAAAGAAGAGCTCTTTCCCGTGCTGCGAGCTGAAATTCAGGCTGATTTGTACAAGCTACGGCCCTATCGCTGCCTAGATCTCATTGCTCGCCCGCTCGATCAGGTGCAGCCTAGACAAGAGGGCATCAATTTACTGCGCGGTATGCTGCAAGATCGCGGTGGCATCGATGGTGCCGAAGACGATTTGTCTGGTCTAGGCGTTGATGACTTTTTGCGCTTTGTGCAGCAGCTACGGGGCTACCTCACCGCTGCCGAACAGCAGGAAGTCTTTGAAGCGGAGGCCCAAAGGCCTTCAGCAGTGGGTACTTACTTGGCCGTTTATGCACTGCTCGCCCGTGGCTTTGCCCAGCATCAGCCCGCGTTGATTCGCCGCGCTAAGCAGATGCTGCTGCGGCTCAGTGGTCGTCAAGATGTCCATTTAGAGCAGGCCGTTTGCGCTGTTTTGCTGGGTCAAACCGAAGAAGCTAGCCGGGCTTTAGAACTTTCTCAAGAGCACGATCCGCTGGCCTTTATAAAGGAGCACTCCCAGGGCTCACCGGATTTGCTGCCCGGGCTATGCCTATATGCAGAAAACTGGCTACAGCAAGAGGTTTTTCCTTTCTTTCGTGATTTAGACCAGGAGCCTGCGACGCTTAAAGATTATTTTGCAGACAGTACTGTTCAGTCTTATCTGGAAAATCTGCCTTTGGAAAACGAGCGTAACAATCGCCAGGCAAGTTGGGATACGTCGGCGGCAGGTGTCGCCTCCGAGCCTGCTGGTGTTAGTGACAGTGCGGCGCTGGGTATGGGGGTTGCCGCAGAGACCTATTCTGGTACGGGTGCTGGCATGGCGACTGCTGGTGCAACGGCGGTTGCGCCCTTTAGCCAGTCGCCCACCTTTGAAACGCCAAGTAGCCAGAGCCGCTTCCCAAGTCAGCTTGGAAGAGCCGGTGCGGTGGGTGCGGCAGGCGCGGTAGGCGCGGCGGGCTTTGCTGGGAGCGCCAGTATTGTCGATAAAATTTCTAGGCTATCGCCGACGGGGCAGCTAGGAGCCTCCGGCGCTGGTGGGGATGCGGCCATACAGGATGGAGAACCTACCATCGGCACTAACCGCCGTGATCGCCGTAATCGTCGGACAAGCGGCGGGTTAAAGCGAGACCGGCTGGCACTTGTCATTTTGGCAGCGGTGGGATGCTTGCTGCTGGGCATCTTTTTGTTGACCTGGCTGGTGGGTGTCGTCAGAGGCGGCGATGAATCCTCTGAAAATGCGCCTGCATTAGAAGGTGAACAGCTAGAGGTGGGTATCAATGAGCCCGCCATTGAGATAGCGCCTGTAGAATCGACTGATGCCTCGGTGTCAGCGTCGGATGCGGAGGGCATTGCAGAATCGACAATTAGCCTGTGGTTAGAAACGAAGCGGGCGGCTTACGCAAGCGATCGCGATACTAGCGGCTTAGAAGATGTGCTGACAGGCGGTACGCTGGCGGGCTCGCAGGATGATCTAAGCGCTTCGGAGCGCGATAACTGGTATATCGACTACAGCCACGATGACGTTGAAATTATTTCTGTAGAGCCTGAGGATGCGACTGATGTGGACAGCTTGACCGCCACTGCCAGAATTGTTGAATCGGCGACGTTCTATCAAGATGGCCAGGTAGATGATCGCTACTCTTACGACAGCGATGCTAATACCTTTACCTATGAGCTGGTAAAAGAAGACGATCGGTGGTTAATTGAGCGCATTCGTTAGGCTTAAGTCTGAATTTTCAGGTTTGAATTTTCAATGCTAAATTTTCAAGTCTGAATTTTTAAGGCTGAATTTTATGAGGACTTCTAAGGCTGCATAGACCTACGCGTTGTGGCTGATGTCGGTTTGCTGACATGGCTTGGCCAGTGTTGCTATGACCGTATTGATGCTTTGCTAGTGCCCACTATTAAGGGTATTGGCTAGATCAGGCATTGGCAGCGTGGATCTAAAACAGTGTTTCCTCAGTGGTTTTACGTAGGTGATCGCGCTTGATTTTGCGGCTGTGTGGGCCGTTGGTGCGATCGCACTCAAAATATAAATTGTCTATAATCTAGCTATAATCAGCCTTAAGCAGCCATATCCTCGTTAATTCAGTAAGTTGTGGGTTGTGCCCTTGCACCTATTTGTGGTGTGATCAGGTCTGTGTATACAAAGTTAGCTGTAATAGCGTATGTATACCGTGGCGCATCTACCCGTAATGTATCGAGCAACGCCCAATTAATGTGAAATGTACCGAAAAGAGAGCCGCCAGCTATCTTTATCCCATCTTTTGAAAGTAGGATCTACGATATCCATCCAGCCATATTAATCAAAAGAGATTGTTATATGAGTGAGTAGTTCGGGCAACTTCTATTCAAGGAAGCCTAGACCCCACTGCTAACGCCTCTAAATTGGCTACTCTTTACCTAATATTGATATTGAAACTGTATTGATATCGAGATCTGTTGATATTGAGTATTGATGGCAGCTACCAGGCAGGCAAACTAGGTATGCAGTTAGGTATGCAAATTACATATCCAAATTAATTTGGTGGGTAATCCCTTGATCGTTCGTAAATATGTTTTGATAAGACCTCTGAGTGAATAGTCGCCAACGTATGCAAGTACAGAGTCCCCCAGAAGCGGATCCACAAAGTCCTCAATTAATAGACCAGCTGAGCGTGCCGGAAGGCATTCCCGATGAATGCTCGCGGCGAGCAAAAACGCAGATTGATCTGCTGCTACTCGCCATTGAAGCGTTGGACCTTGGCGGTTCGGAAGCGATGCTAGCCTCTGCCAAAGAGCTGGGCCTAGAAGATGTTATTCGAGGTCGGGTAAATCTTTGGCTACTGCGCAGCAGCAATCCCCTGCGGCGCTTTAGTCAGCGTCAGCCCATGTCAATCGAGGAAGGCAAGGCGCTGGTTTTGATTACCTGCTTTCTGGCGCGTCGGCTGACGGTGCTCATTCGTCAGCTGCTGCTCGGTTATCAGCAGCTTAGCGACCAGGCATTGTCGTTTGACCATCATTTTCGCCTGTCGGACTACTTGGCTCGCTTTCGCTCACACTTTCGCGCCCGTATGAATGCCAAGCGCTCCGGGGTAATCGCCTACAGTACTGACGAAAAGTTGAACGAGTTGGCCATTGAGCTGCTGACTAAGCTCCTGTTTTGCACCGGCACAGATGGTGCAGAGCGCCTTTGGATTAGCCTTTTTGATGGAGAAGTGTCATGACGATACGGCGTCAGTATCAGCTGCCCAACTGCAGCCTTGTTTTAGATGGCTTGAGCATTGACCCTGAGCCCGGCAATGAAGACGTGATGTCGCTGCTGGTGAATGCTGAGTGTCGTATTAGCGGACTAGAGCGCTCAATTAACGGCGGGTACAACTTCTTTGCGGCGCTGGTAAGAGCGGTGAGTCAGTATGGGCAGGAGCTGCTCAGCGGTTTTGCGCACCCTCAAGTTATAGAGGGCGAGCCGCTGCTGGTACATATTAATCCAGGCGATGGCCCCTATCATCACCTCGTCGTGCAGCCCGAAATTGCCGATTTGGGCGGCTCGGGAGACGGCCGCGCGATTGATATTAAGCTGTCTGCGGTGCAGCTGTTTGATCTAACGGAGGCGGTGGATCAGTTTTTTGATGACCGTCAGACCCTGCCGGAGCTAGAGCCTGCTTTGTCGCCGCTGGCCCGTCGCTTTGTGCGCACAGAAGAGCCTTTGAGCGATCGCGCAATTCCAGCTGTGATAGGTGTGGGTGGTTTGGTGGCGGCAACGATGGCTCTGGGTCTGCTACCAGTGCCAGAACTGCGTGATCCGGTTACAGAAGTTAGCCCGTCGGCAGAGATCTCAGACGTTATCGACGGCAATGAAACAGACGTTAGTAGTGATACTCCGCCAACGGGTGAGACAACGCCTCCAGTAACCACAACAGTAGATGCAGACGAAGTCGCGACTGCGCTAACGGGTGACGATACTGAAGAGGCTGCCGAAGCAGTGGCTGTCTCTGATGGTGAGTCTGAGGTGGATGAACCAGCGGAAACGGCGCTGGCTGAGACTGCTGAGGATGTCGAAGATGAGGCGTCAGAAGCTGCACCTGCGACTGACGACGGTGAAACCTTTGAGAGCTTTGACGAGTTTGATAATGGTGCCGATAGTGATGCTGACAGTGGCGGTAACGGCGTCGCTGTAGCGGCTAGCACCTATGAAGACGAGCCTACTGGCGTAAGCCGCAGAAGCTTTGGCGAAATTCAGACTATCAATGGTCAGCTGAAAGATACCATTGTTGAAAATCGTGGCCAGCCCAGATTTGGCGATGCTATCAGCTATCGCATTCGGGTAAATGAGGCGGGCGAAATATTGGGCTATCAGCCCCTTGATGCTACTTCTGAAAGCTCTATTGACGAAACGCCGCTAACTGATTTGATCAATGCCGATGCGGATGCCGATGAAACGGTAGACTATCGGGTGGTGTTTACGGAGCGAGGCGTTGTTGAGCTAAGCCCTTACTGGGGATGGAGCTTTTACGAGTAAGCTGTAGCGGGTAAGCCGTGGCGAGTAAGCTACGGGCACCTGCTAAGATAGAACACCTGATCTATCGAACGATTATTCGGGAGGTTGACTTGTGGTAGACGAGCCCGATTTTGACCGAACTGGCAGCAATGACTCTGATGTAGATGCTGACCGCGACGCCGAACCGAATGACTTCTTTGCGCCTCGGCCCAACTTGGGTCGGGGCTTTGATGCGTATACGCCATTGCCACCTGCGCCGGTTCAGTATCCGCAGCCTGGTGCCTATGACGAGCCAACCAGAAGTGGGCCAACCAGAAGTGGCCCAACGAGAGGTGGGCTAACGAGCGGTGGGCTAACGAGCGGTGGGAGGAGCTTTAGCAGAACAGACGCTACCGGGCAGGCACTGACGAGTCCGGTCCCAACGGCCACGCCTAAGCGTAAAGGGTTTGCTCGCTTCTTTCCTTGGAAAAAATCGCCTCTGGTGGAGACGCCCCCTCACCTTTCTCGTAATCCTTTTCCACCTGCGCCGGTCAATGGTCAGCCGTCTGTGTTTTCTACG
>JBCBKQ010000122.1:0-17136 GCA_038521595.1 Cyanobacteria bacterium J06627_28
CCCTTGTCATAGGAATGGCGGACACTCTTTCCTATGACAAGGGCAACGGTAAAGAGGCGATTCATATGGTCAGCGCTTGGGCGAGCGAGAATCGGCTAGCGCTCGGACAAGTCAAGGGCGCTGACAAATCGAATGAGATTACGGCGATTCCGAAGCTACTCAACATCTTAGATATCAAGGGCTGTATCGTGACGATTGATGTCATGGGCGCGCAAAAAGAAATTGCCAAACAAATTATCGAACAAGAGGCAGACTATGTCTTAGGCCTCACAGGCAACCAAGGAAACTTGCACGAAGATTGTGCAACAGCTATTCAACTGGGCCGGCAAAACTGACTTCAAAGATATTGAGCATGAAGTCCATCAGACGATTGACAAGGGACATGGACGGCTTGAAAAGCGACGTTACTATTTGTTGGGCAATATCGAACATCTGGTGGACGCCGACCAGTGGGCAGGACT
Source organism: Cyanobacteria bacterium J06627_28 (assembly GCA_038521595.1). GTDB lineage: Bacteria > Cyanobacteriota > Cyanobacteriia > Phormidesmidales > Phormidesmidaceae > Phormidesmis. The sequence continues at coordinate 462 of JBCBKQ010000122.1, forward strand.
CAAACGGGTCGGCATGATTGGGTCAGAGCGGCACATTGAAGGTAAGCCAACGACAACTGAACGGCGCTACTACCTGACCAGCTTAGACGGTGGGGTTAAGCGATTCGCACAAGCCAGCCGAGGGCATTGGGGTATCGAGAACAGATTGCACTGGAGTCTTGATGTGGTCTTTCACGAAGATGACTCTCGCATTCGCACTGACCATGCTCCCGAGAACATGGCGCTTATTCGCAAGGTTACGCTCAACTTGCTGACGCAAGAATCCTCGAAGGGGAGCAAGAAGAGAAAGCGACTCAGAGCCGGTTGGGATAATGACTTCCTGATTCAAGTTCTACTGGCTTGAGTATGCGTTTGCCCTGACTAACGAGCGCTCATATGATGGTGTAGTAAAGCTTGGTAGCGTTGAGGCGTCGCGGGTATACATTGGTAGGTAGATGGTGTTCGCAAAACCAGCCTATTGTTCTTTTACTTAGACTGCAATGATACTCGCTTACAAGCATTGTGTCACTCCTTCAGAGTAACCACAAGATAATTGGCATTCACAGGAGACTATGGAAATGATTCAAGGACCTACTTTTTTACTCATTGGTGCAGCAAAGGCAGGAACAACTTCACTTACAAAGTATTTGACACAGCATCCCCAAATTTTTGTTTGCCCTAGGAGAGAACCTAATTTTTTTGTATTTGCAGATGAGTTTGGCGGCAGCAACGAAAAGCCGAACGCAGCTGGCCAAAATCGGTACGATGCCTTGAAAGATAGGGCAATTCGAGACATTGAGCTATATCACAATCAGTTTGAAGCCGTCACCGACGAGAAAATTTTTGGGGAAGCCTCACCGCTTTATCTATGCACCCCCAAAACCGCTGAGCGAATCCATAGATACAAGTCTGGGATGAAGCTTGTTGTCATACTACGTAACCCAGCAGACAGAGCATTTTCACACTTCGTTTATGCAGTTGCCAATGGTAGAGAATCCTTGTCTAACTTTGACGCAGCGATCGCGCAAGAAGATATCAGCACTGAAAATATTTGGATAGGAGCAAGGCACTACATCCGGTTAGGCTTTTATTATAGTCAGCTAAAGCCTTACTTCCAGATCTTTGACCGCAGTCAAATTAAGGTTTGTCTCTATGAAGACTTTTCAAAAGATTCTACAAAAGTCATGAAGGAAATTCTCAGTTTTTTGGACGTCGACAATAACTTTATCCCTGACATGACTGCCAGACATAATCAGTCACTTATACCCAAAAACAAGACCCTGCACCATTTTTTGATGCAGCAAAATATTGCTGCCAAAACAATTAAAACAATATTACCTGAGCAAGTAATAAACCTGGCTAAAAGTATTCGGGCTCGCAATCTTGTCAAATCAAATGCGAAACTATCAGCACAGGCTAGGCAAAACTTGATGGCAATCTATCGGGAGGATATCTTAGAGCTACAGGCCTTAATAGATAAAGATCTTTCCTGCTGGCTTGTCCCTGATTTAGGAGTTTAGCGAATAGCGCATTAGTGTGAAGGATAATAAATCGTGCCTGTTATTAGTCAGAGAAACTACACGAGCAAGGCCAGAAATGACCTACCCCACTTGCGGTTCTCTCGATATCTCAAAAAGCGGCATGACGCGCCGTGGCACACAAAACCACAAGTGTCGAGACTGAGGTCGCCAAATCGATATTCAATATAATATGCACAGAGCGGATTTTGCTAGACTACAGCACGATGTCGAGAAGACTAAAACGGCTAGAGGTCGGATTGCCTGTGAATTGTAAAGGTGACCTTCGCCATGTAGTGGTGGATAGTAGCAGAGTAAAAGTCTGCGAAAGCTCGTCAGTACTGCGTCAGAAAACGTCGTACCTGGTATAAGTTTACCTAGAGATAGATAGGGAAGACCCTCTCAGCAGTCGTCACAGGTAACAATAGCTGCCCTGATGCAGAAGTGTTAGGCGAGTTGCACAATGACATTGACAACCCTATTTCTCAGGTCAATGCTGATGGCGTTTACGATTGCAGCTATTGCTACATTGAAGACAGAGGTGCAGTCGCAGAGACCCATCCCCGCACAACGTCAGAACTCAGGCTCAGGTAAAACGTCAGACGCCTCAACATCCACGAGATGAGACATTGAGAACGATTCGGTTAGTGGGCTTCGCACAGTGGAAGCGCTTGTTCGCTATCATCGTCGCTCGATTGTTGAGATGACGATGTTTCGTCCGAAGGCTACCTGAAAGGGAAAGTGACTTCGCACAAAATGAACTGGCAAGTCAATGAACTCAAGGTTAAGTACACTATCCTAAATCATATGATTAAGTCGCTAAGCCGGATAGCTACATTTGCCAAACACAGAACGCCCTCAATTTGCATGCCTCTGAGAGAATATTAGCTGTTTTGTATTAATGCAACAACGTCGTATCAAAACAATCAAGGAAAAGAACATCGGCTCGCTGATTCTTCACTATTTTCAACCATGTCTAAAGATTCGTAACCCCAAATAGAATCTCTCTGGCGCTGAGATAGCTTGTCCTTCATGAAAGGAAGACCTTTGCGCCATGCCGAATTTTGACACGTTTCAGGCCGCTTAGGCTGACGATAAGCATATGCATAGAATAATGTATATCTATCTTTCAAAGGGGTTTTCCCATGGTGAAAAAATCGAGCATTGTCAGCAATAATGACCGTGCCTTTGGGCCCTGTGCAGGCTTCCCACTCAGAAGAAGGAACTACTTTTGCCATATCTTCGTCCAGAATCAGAGAGCTTTCAAAGTCTCTATAAGAAGGCGATAAGTGGTCTGGAATATATTCAAATGGCCCTCCGTCTTCATCGACATCGCTCAGGTAAACAACAACTTTGATTACCTTTCGATCCTCACCATCAAGATGCCAGAGTTTTGTTCCCTTTTGAGTAGCATCTGCTAAATCCCGACGCATGTTAACACCAATACAGGCAACTGGAGCACCATAATAGTTTTCTAAAATGTCAAGGATACGATTTTCCAATCCCCAAAGATAGATAGCTGGAAAGTTTTGACCGATAGCCACCGAATCGCCATATAAACAATGACTGCCAGCAGCTCTTTGATTAGAGGACAAGTTTCCCTCAATACTTGCTTGCTTAAGCTGAGGTAATAATTCATCGACAGCTTTTCTAAATTGAGGCGTAGATGGCAATGAAAAATCATCTAAAGAAGTTATAACAATACCTTTCTGCTTAAGTTCTTCGCAGAGCACACGATCTGCAGTGGAGAGTTTCGGCGACTGACCGATATGCTTAACGAGCTCTAGCCTGTAGTTCATCTCAGAAACTACTTTAGAAAACACTGTCCAGATCTTGGCATCTAGTTTTTTTGCTAACTTCGCTGAAATAGTCATAGCTTGCCTCCTACTGATAGCAGCTTGGTGTCATTAAAATAAAATCCAAGAAAGGTTCTTTGTTTCGTCTGTGCATGCTCAAAAAAAGCCTGTTGCCCACAATTCAACCTCATGCAGACTTCTCTCCAGATACAGCACAGAATTCCGTCACTAGCCTAAGGTAATAAAGTTATCAGTAGCGTAGAGGGTTCCTCCGGAACTTTAATGAAAGTAGCACGGTGTATTAGAGCGACGCCAAGAACAAAGATCAAACTTCATTAGTGACTGCCATATATGAAGTAATCAATTTTTTTTAATCAGTTTCGTGAAAAGAATTGCTAAATACCAGAAATAAGCCCTCCATAGAGTGTTGAAAAGAAAAAATAGCGCTTAAATAGCCTTTGAGTAGGGTAACTACGTAGTAATCCACGCAGGCTTTTTGGAACACTGTAGTTGTGAGTACAAAAAAAGCCGAATTAACTACCTACAATTTTCTAGGGTAGTGGGTTACACCCTTAGCTGCGTCTAGAAATAATGTGGCCAGTACCGCAGACACAAAAATCCACTCTCTATAGTTTCCGTAAACTTCCTATTACAGCTGTCAGCTAAGTAAGGGATTTTCTAGTACAGAAAGTTTTATGCTTTAGGTGCGTAATCTATTGAGTCAGGTGTGAAAACTTATCAACGTTTTCGGAAAAAAGAGGACTTATGCTCTCAGAACAACCCTATCTACCACCCACTGGCAATAAGAGCAAGGCAGCTATTTCTCAGTTGATTAGAGTTGGAGAAACAGCAGTCTTCGCACCCCTAGAATGGTTTCCATTGAGCGCTGGCAAGTGTTTGAGGCGCTTGATTTACCGTCCTATGTTTGGTCAACTCGGTAAATTTGTCAGTATTCAGCCCGGCGTCGCTTTTGTCGGTGGCAAGCAAATTCATCTAGACGACCACGTACAGCTTTCACGAAGTGTATGCCTAAGAAGCATGAACCACAGAAGCAACATCTATCTCGCTGAAAATGTCAGTATTGATAGAGGTGTCGATATTAAAGCCAGCTATCACAACATCGAAATTGGCAGGAATACATATATCGGACCTTATACCTGCTTGTCTGGCGGCAGTATCAAAATTGGAGACCACTGCTTAATTGCTTCTCACTCCAGCATTTACGCTAACAATCACACCTTCTCAGACCCCAATGTCAATATTCGAGACCAAAAAAGCAGCTTCAAGGGAATCGTCATTGGAGAAGATTGCTGGCTCGGTAGCGGCGTCAGAGTTGTCGATGGGGTCACCATTGGCAAAGGAAGCGTAATTGGCGCAGGCGCTGTAGTCACAAAAGATATTCCAGCTTATTCCATAGCTGTCGGCGTACCTGCCAAGGTCATTTCCAGTCGAGATCCTCAGCAGAAACATCTATATATAGAAAGGCGACAGGCTTCATAAAACGCAGTCAACCTTGAAGGTATTGAGGACTTACTTGTCGTAGGCATTGCTCGACCAATCATGCACACCGCTGCTCCATGCATTAATGAGCTGTACTCAGCGACAGCATGCAGCTTTCTATACGCCCGGCCACAAACGTGGTCAAGGCACGACGTCTCATCATCAGCTATTTGGGCAGCTAGCTTTTCAAGCAGACCTTCCTGAGCTACCAGAGTTAGATAATCTCTTTGCACCAGAAGGGGTAATCGCAGAGGCACAGGCGCTCGCGGCTCAACTATTTGGCGCAGATAAAACTTGGTTCTTGGCCAATGGCTCTACTTGTGGCATTGAGGCAGCACTTTTAGCAGTCGCTCAGCCCAGCGAAAAAATTATCATCCCTCGAAATGCGCATACTTCAGTCATTTCAGGTTTGGTTCTTTCAGGGGCCGCCCCTATCTATGTTGCGCCAGACTATAGTCACACCTGGGATATTCCTCTCGCCATTTCTCCGGACACAATCGCACAAGCCCTCTCCCAACATCCTGACGCGAAGGCCGTTGTGCTGGTTTCGCCAACCTACCATGGGATTTGCTCCAACGTTGCTGCGATCGCAGCCATCACCCAGCAGCACAATATCCCCCTCATCGTAGACGCTGCCCACGGACCGCACTTTGCCTTTCATCCGGCACTACCAACCTCAGCACTTGCAGCAGGCGCGGACATTGTTATTCACTCCACTCATAAAGTACTCAGTGCCTTTACCCAGGCAGCAATGCTCCATGTCAAAGGGCGACGAATCGATACAGATCGCATCTCTCAAGCTTTACAGCTCACCCAGTCCACCAGTCCTAGCTATCTACTACTGGGCTCTCTTGATGCCGCCCGCCATCAGATGGCCACAGCGGGCCCAGCCCTAATGGCCCAAACCATAGCCTTAGCAGACAGCGCCACAGAAGGCATTAATCAACTAGAGGGGCTAAGTGTTTTACAGCCCCATTGGACAGATGACAGGATCAGTGACCAAAACACAGCCAAAGAAGACACCAGCAAAGCGTTGATCCCACAGGGCGATCGCACACGCCTGACCGTCAACGTGACAGGTTTAGGCATCACAGGATTTCAGGCCGACGAAGAGCTACACACACAATATTGCGTCACCGCAGAGCTACCCGCACTCTGCACCCTGACCTTTATCGTCTCTCTCGGCAACACAGAGCAAGACATTTCAAGACTCATCAACGGCTTCAAGCAACTCTCTCAGCAGAGACTTCCATCAAACGCAGCACCTGCTTTAATCAATCATTCCGCCAACGTTTCCTTCTCAGAGACAGAATTATTGAGCACAGTGGGTGAAGTTATCACCCCCCGAAAAGCATTCTTTGCGGCAAAGCGGGCACTGCCTAGTGACCAAGCCATTGGCAAACTCTGTGCTGAAACTATCTGCCCCTATCCACCAGGGATTCCGCTCCTGTTACCAGGTGAAAAAATTACAGCAAGTGCGATCGCGCAGCTCAAAACGACGCTTTCGGCAGGTGGTCTGATCACCGGCTGCCAAGATCCCACCCTACAAACCATTCTGACCGTTGCTGACTAACCAACCCAATAACCTAGAGCCCTATGCCTACTCTGGTACTATTCACCTACCCCACCTACTCATCGCCCCTTCTGCTACATGTCCGCACTTTGGCCATACGCTACACCCGGCATCCCCGATCATCTATTTCAGCAGCTACCTGGCATTCCACTAACGAAAAGAGACGTCCGCATCCTCGTCCTTAGCCACCTACGACTAACACCCAATGCACAGCTCTGGGACATTGGAGCAGGCACGGGAACTATTACTATTGAAGCGGCTTTGCTCTGCCCAAAAGGTAAAATCACCGCCGTCGAACGCGATGAGGAAGTCGCTAGTCTCATTCAAGCCAACTGCGATCGCTTTAAAGTCAGCAACGTTGACGTCATTTCTGGCAACGCACCAGAGTGCCTAAACCACATACAGGGCTCCCCTAGCTGCATCTTGATTGAAGGTGCCCCGCTAGAAACAACCCTTGAAAGTGCTTGGCATAAACTCATCGTCAACGGACGTATTGTCGTTACGGCAAATAACCTGAAAACGCTCTATACAGCCTCAGAAACCTTTGCCAAACTCCACATGCGAAACATAGAAGTCGCTCAACCAGCAGTCAATCGGCTAGAAACCCGAGGCAATCGTCAGGTATTCAAATCTGTTGATCCTATTTTTATTATCAGCGGAGACAAGCTTGAATAGAGAATCAAACCCCTGAACAAAAAGGAATAAAACAAGCTTGAAAAGAAATAGAACAAGCTTGAATCAGGAAACCGACCAATTAAAACTGTTTCATTAAAGAATCCTTGAAGATGAGCAGTCAGCTTTCTCTACTCGATGGCTTCCATGTTCCAATTTAGTAAGGTAAGGGTGAGGGTTAACACATGGCACAGGTCTCTAACGTAAGCGTTCCAGCAGAGGTGCCAGCAATGCACAGCCAGGTACAAGGCAAAGTACAAGGCAAAGCACAAGGCAAAGTACAAAGTAAAGTACAAAGCCAAATACAAAGCGGCGAACAGGGTAAAGCATTAGATGTCACCGTTGCCATTCCGACCTATAACGGTGCTGCTAGATTGCCTCAGCTTTTAGACCGGCTGCGATCGCAGACAAACACCGAAGCCATAAGCTGGGAAGTCGTCGTCTGCGACAACGGCAGCACTGACGACATGAAAGCAGTCGTCACCCGCTACCAGGCAGACTGGCCAAATCACTTTCCATTACGCTATCGATTTGTACCTGAGCAGGGGGCAGCTTTTGCCCGTCAGTACGCTGTCGAAGGCGCAAACAGTACCCTCATCGCCTTCTTAGACGACGACAATATTCCAGAAACAGACTGGGTTGCACAAGCGCATAAATTTTCCCAGGCCCATCCTCAAGCAGGCGCTTTTGGCTCGCAAATTCACGGCAAATTTGAAACCGAGCTCCCTGAAGAACTCCAGGAAATCAAATGCTTTTTAGCCATCATTGAACGTGGCAAAGACGCCCAGCGCTACGAGCCTGCCAGCAAAATGCTACCCCCAGCAGCGGGGCTTGTTGTTCGTCGCGAGGCCTGGTTAAACGCCGTACCCAAACGCCTTTTCTTAAATAACAAAGGCAAAAGCGCTGGTCTCGCTAGCGAAGATCTAGAAGCCATTCTTTACATCCAGAAATCCGGCTGTGAAATTTGGTACAACCCCGATATGGTTGTCCACCACGACATTCCCGATGGTCGCCTACGCAAAGATTATCTCGTTACGCTCTTTCGCTGCGTCGGTCTTAGTCGCTATCACATTCGGCTGCTCGGTCAGCCTAAATGGAAACATCCTCTTGCCATTCCGGCCTACATCGCTAACGACATTCGCAAACTAGCGCTCCATCGCATGAGGTTTGGCGCGCGCCAACAGCTAAACACCGTCGAAAATTGTCAGCGCGAACTCTTAACCAGCACCCTCACAGGGCCATTTTTCTTACTGAATAAAGCCTACAAAGACCAGCTACAGGCGATCAAAGACAAGCGTCAGGGTGACCAATATAAAACCCTAGAAAAAATTGCCAGAGCCTTCGAACAAGATCACTTCACGCTTTACCAGCAAGACGTCTTCGAGTTAGACAATGCTGCCGACATAGCTGCCACTGACATAACAGAGAAAACGCCCTCAACGGCTCAGAAAGAATTACTTCTCCGGCTTTCTAATGATAGTGGTGTCTTAAAACCCAGCGAGTTTCTACCCACAGCGCAGCGCTACGGACTCATGCGAGCGCTAGATCGCCAGGTCGTTCGCAGTCTGCTAGAACATGTTGACACCCGGGCAGCGCAGCCGCATTTTTCACAAGAGCTCGCGAAGCTTAATGGCAACCCAATGTATTCTCTGAACCTATCGCAAGACAGCATCCTCGATGACACTTTCATCCCATTTTTAAGCAAAGAATTAGAGCAGTCTACCCTTTCACCTAGCCTGTTCTGCTTCGAGATTGCCACCTCAAATGCGATCGCTCACCCAGAAAAGACACTCCAGTTCATTACCCAGCTCAAAGTCCTGGGCTGTAAAATCACACTAGACGATTTCACGCTAGACAAAACCACAAAAGCCTTCCTTAACAGGGCATCTATCAACTACATCAAGCTCAGCGCAGACCTCCTTCAAACCATCGATGTACAGACCAATCAAGTCTGGAAACAGCTACGGGAACTCCAGCAACAGTCGCTCGTGAAGATTATTATCAAAGGTGTCGAATCACCGGCCCTTCTGAAAACCATTAACCAACAAGGCATCCGATACATACAGGGATATCAAATGAGTTATCCAGAGGTGTTGTAGAAAACATAGGCAAATGGAACGAGCTGAGCCACAGCTCCATCAAACAAAACATTCTCCTGCAAAAATACGTAGCATCACAGATCACGAAAGTTTCGTGATCTGTGATGCTACGTATTTTTTCGCGGCTACTTAGACGTACTTAAGCACTCACCTAGCAGAAAAGCGTACAAACACCCTATAAAACTTGATTCTGGCAACTCCAAAACGAAGACTAGATAAAGACCAGGAAAATTACCTAGCAGCTTTCACTAATATCTCTGTACGGTTTAAGAAATCGCGTTCTTCAGGTGTGAAGCAACGTAGAGAGCCTTGAATCATTTTGCATGTGTGAGCGCTCGGTAGTCCTGATTTTGAGCCCCAATTAATAATACGTATCAGTAATGACCAATACCCCTATCACTATTGAAGCTGAGGACATGTTCCTCTCTGGCTACTTTGCAGAACCTAGCAAGGGATACATTACACTTCCCTTCACTGATCCAGACACTAGTATTGGAACTGCCTCTACACAATTTACTGGTACTACAGGCACTTACAACATCGATGTAAACTACTTTGATGAAATCGACGGGCAAGCACCTTTTCTAGTCAAAGTGAACGGCACCATAATTGACAGCTGGGTCGCAAACGGCTCCTTTGGCTCTACTAACGCTAGCAATCAATCTCGTACCACACGCACTATTTCAGGTGTCGTACTAAACACTGGCGACACTATCGAAATCAGCGCGCAAGAAAACCTCGGTGAGCTGGGCCGTGTCGATTCGCTACAGTTAGTAGCGGCTACACCGACGCCCACACCACCTACGCCGCCCACAAGTTCATCGACACCGCCCATCATTACTGGGCTTTCTATCGAAGCTGAAGACATGCTCCTCTCTGGCTTCAACGCTAGAGCAGACAAAGGCTATGTCGAGCTGCCTTTCACAGATGATGACACTAGTTTCGGCACCGCCTCCGCGCAGTTCAATGGAACGGCCGGGAACTTCGACTTCAAGGTCACATACTTCGATGAAAAAGATGGCAAAGCGCCTTTCTCCGTCAAGGTGAATGGCACTGTCGTCGATAGCTGGATTGCAAACGGTTCCTTCGGCTCTACTCGAGGGGATAGTCAATCTCGCACTACGCGAACTATTTCTAACGTCGCACTCAATCCTGGCGACATCATTCAAATTACCGCGCAAGAACACCTTGGCGAGCTGGGCCGTGTCGATTCGCTACAGTTAGTGGCTAGCAATGGCTCCTCAAGTGGCAACAATAATGTTGTAGAAATCATGCCTCTGGGAGACTCTATCACTCGCGGTGCGGAGTTTGGGAACAACGGTAAAATCAGCAATAAAAACTTGCAAGCAGGCTACAGAGACCATCTCTCTAACTTACTTAGCGGCAATGGCATTAACTTTGACTTTGTCGGTTCCCAGAACAACGGCAGCGGGTTTGATAACGATAACGAGGGGCACGGTGGCTGGACTATCAATCAAATTGCCAACAACGTCGGTACGTGGCTTCCCACCCATAAACCAGAAGTCATTTTGCTCAATATTGGTACAAATGACATGCTCTCAGCCACAACAACTGTGGCACAAGCCATCAGTAACTTAGATAGCCTGATCGATAGTATTACCAGCCTCAGACCTACGGCCAGACTGATCGTATCCTCTATTGGCCCGATCAACTCTGCGGATCTAGCGCCCTCTATTATCCCTAACTTAGCCGCACGAATTAATGCCTACAGCGCAGCTATCCCGGGCATTGTCGCCAACAAAATTACCGCTGGAAAAAACGTCAGCTTTGTAGATGTAGGAGGTGCGCTAAATGCCAATCAAGACCTCGAAGCCGATGGCTTCCATCCCAATGATGCAGGCAACCAAAAAATTGCCAATGCATTTTATGGCGCTATCAGTAGCATTATTAGTAGCAACGCACCAAGCGCAGCCCTAAGCACGAGCTTATCGAACAGCAATAACCTGATTGAAGGCACGGGCAACAACGACACGCTGACCGGCACCACCAATGATGAAGTTATCTTAGGCAAGCAAGGCAACGATATCCTCACAGGAGCAGGCGGTGCCGACATCTTTGCCTATGCAAATGCCTCAGAAGGTGCAGATACAATCACGGACTTCAGCTCAAATAATCGCCTCCAGTTCTCAGCCACAGGATTTGGTGGAGGCTTGGTCGCCGGGTCAGCGCTAAGTACGAGTGCTACGTCATCTGGAACTTTATCCATCGGTAGCGAACCTATCTCACTTGGCAGCAGCGCCACGTTCTTATTTGATACAGACAGCGGTCTCCTTCAATTTGACCGAGATGGCAATGGCGCAGCTTACGGCGCAGTAAATATCGCAACGCTCACAGGCGTTGCAACACTCAGCACTGGCCAAATTGAGATTGCAGCGTAGCTCTACGGCAAAGAAGCTGATTTCTTCTGTGAGGGATCAGCTTCTTTGCTGAGTGTTTGCACTCCAAAAAGCTAAGTATTTAGGAATCATTTAATAGGCACATACTCTCTGACAAAGACTGTATAAAGCTGATGCAGAACTCTCCGTAATTTCCAGCGGTTTTGAGTATCTTAGATAGTGAAGCCTAAATTTTGATTTTTTCGGCTCCGTCATAGCCAATTTGCCAGCCTTACCTTTTGTCAGTCTTATGAGGGAAAACGCTCAAAAGAACCGATCAAAATACTCAGAAGTAGATAAGTCAGTGATGTCAGACTGACAAAATAACTTCATCAGTCAATTTTTTATCCGTCAGCTTTTTTATCAGTGGATGCAGATTAATGGACTTTACCGTAGCGATTCCCACCTACAACGGTGCAGAACGGTTACCCCAACTTTTAGACAACCTGCGATCGCAGACTGGTACGGACCATTTTTCATGGACTATTCTCGTCGTAGACAACAACAGTGCCGACAATACTGCGGAACTCATTAAGCAGTACCAGGCAGACTGGGCCTCTCAACAACAGCGTCATCCAGAAAAGCAGCTACCCACCCTAGACTACGTCTTTGAAAAAGAACAAGGTATTGCATATGCTCGTCTGTGCGCGATCGCATCAGCAACTGGCAAATGGATAGGCTTCATCGACGATGACATCATTCCCGCCGAAGACTGGGTCGCTCAGGCCTATAATTTTGGCGAGGCCCATCCCAAAGTAGGCGCCTACGGTGGAGAAATCCGTGGTGAATTTGAGGTAGCTCCGCCAAACAACTTCAACAAAATTCAATCTTTCCTTGCCCTAAGAGAGCGCGGCCCCACAGCCCATCAATACGACCCCGACAATCTCAGCTTGCCCTCTGCGGCTGCTTGGGTTGTTCGCAAGCAGGCCTGGGATGAAAACGCTCCCAAAAATCCAAAGCTTGTGGGGCGCGTCACAAAAGCCATGGTTGCAGGCGACGACTACGAAGTCCTCCTTCACATCCACAGAGCCAATTGGGAAATTTGGTATGCTCCCGAGATGAAAGCCGCCCACCAAATACCTGAAAGAAGGTTTGAGCGCGGCTACCTCACCAAGCTCAGCAGAGGATGCGGCCTCTGTATTTGCCAGCTCCGCATGATTAACGCAGAAACCTGGCAGAAGCCCCTCATCTTTTTCAAGCTTATCGCTAGCAACCTCCGTCGAGTCATATTGCACTGGCTAAAGTATCGCAAGCAGCTACAAACCGACCTCGTCGCAGCCTGCGAAATGGAATTTTTCCTAGGCAGCTTTATCAGCCCGTTTTACTATCTACAGACCCTGCTATTCCCTCAAAAATAATCATCAAAAATAATCAAAGGTACATTCACGACCTTTCCATCTAGCTTCATCACCGAGATTTGATACCAAGAGGATTTTAATGCTATGAAACAACCTGTTATCGCCATTGGTCTAGACGCGGCCGATCCAGATTTGCTAGATGCTTGGATAGCACAAGGCCACTTAAAAAATCTCAAAAAGCTGCGTGACAACGGCACCTATGCACGCCTAGAAGGCGACAATCGCTACAAAGCAGAAACACCTTGGACAAACTTCTTGACCGCCTGTTCAGCCGAAAAAACAGGCTACTGGGGCGAAGTCAAACTCACAGAAGGCACCTATGACGTCCATGACATTCAGGCCTACGACTTCGAAGAGTACCCACCTTTCTATGCCCTGGGTTCGGAGCATCGCGTTGCCATCTTTGATATGCCAAAGGGCAACCTTAGCCCAGACGTAAACGGCGTACAAGTACTGGCCTGGGGTGCACATTCACCTAGCACACCCAGTCACTCACAACCCAAAGAAGTCTTTGAAAAGCTAGAAAGAAAGTACGGCAAGCATCCTGCACTACACAAAGACCACGGTGACTGGTGGGATCAAAGCTACCTCGACCGATTAAAAGGTGCTTTGTTAGACGGCATGAAAACACGCACGCAAATCTGCAAAGACTTCTTAGAAGAAGAAGAGTGGGATCTATTTCTCACTATTTTTGGCGAGCCTCATTCCGCAGGTCACGATCTTTGGTTCCTCAGCCAAAAAGATCATCCGCTTCATGAGTACGTCCAGGACCGTATTCCTGAAACCGATCCCTTACTAGAGACCTTCGAAGCGGCAGACGAGGCGCTAGGGGAAATCATGGCTAGCGCCCCAGACAATGCTCACATCGTAGTCTTTTCGGTACATGGCAGTGGCAACAACACCACTGACGTCCCTAGCATGTTCATGCTGGCAGAATTTTTGTATCGATGGAACTTCCCTGGCGAAGCTCTTATTGCCAAAGGAGACATGAGTAAGCCACCCTCAGCACCCTTGCTCAACCCCAAGCGCAGAACTTGGACAGGTGAAATCTGGCAGCTTCGCGAAGATCCCAACATTCTTCGTAAAGCGCTGCGCCAAAACCTACCTAGCAAATCACACAAATATATAGACCGATTTCTGGGTCGTGCCTCTAACCCAGACATGTATTCAGCGCAGTACTTGCAAGAGCAAAACGATCCGTTCTTCTGGCAGCCTATTTGCTGGTACAAGCCTTTCTGGTCAAAGATGAAAGCGTTTGCACTGCCTAGTTTCTCTGAAGGTTATATTCGTATCAACGTAAAAGGCAGAGAGCCAGAAGGTTTAGTTGACCCGGCTGACTACAACGACGTATGCGACGAGATTACAGAAGATCTGATGAAAATCGTCAATCCTAGAAACGGCAAGAAAGTAGTCAAGCGAGTCATTCGCTCTCGCACCTCTGGATTTGACAGAGATCCGAGACATCCCAGCGCAGACCTTGTGGTTGAGTGGGCCGAGACACCCGCAGATGTGATCGATCATCCAGACTGTGGACGCATTGGCCCCGTACCTTATCGCAGAACAGGCAGCCACCGTTCGAAGGGCTTTATTAATGTCCAAGGACCGGGTGTTGAAGCGGGCGTCACCCTACCAGAAGGGCTCTCACTAGATGTTGGCCCTACTATTTTGAGCTTAATGGGTGCACCCATTCCTGAGGCCTGTGAAGGACGCTCTGTGATAAAGCAGCAAACCCCTGTTTCTGCTCAATAGAGGTTTCGATTCTATCGCTCGCTTCTTCGCAGTTTTTGTGGAAAGAAGTGAGCGCTAAGCAAGCTCAGCTCATCGCCACTTAGAAAAATTTCGTATCTTTAATGACACCTATCGGTTCACAATCGGTAGGTGTTGACAGTATTGGGCTTGTTTAGCAGCACTTACCGAGCGTTGATTACATGAGTATCTACCAACCGCCTCATCTACCCGCAGAGCAACCTAACATCCCTCCTGAGATTGTAGATCGCCCTCGTTTTCGAGCAGACATTGAGGGATTGCGTGCGATCGCAATTCTGCTTGTATTGGCTTACCATGCCAAAGTTCCTGGCTTCGAAGGAGGCTACATTGGTGTCGATATCTTCTTTGTGTTGTCTGGGTATCTCATCACATGGCTCCTTATTAATGAGGCCCAAAAGACGGGAACCATCAACCTCACTCGCTTTTATGCTCGGCGAGCTAGACGATTACTGCCTGCCCTCCTGGTCGTATTAGTCGCTATCGTTGGCATCAGTACTTTTTTTATGCGCCTTTTGAGCAGCTAAGCTTTGCTCGCACAGCGCTGGCCACCGCGTCCTATTTGAGCAACGCATATTTTGCCTATACAGCCGTAGACTATTTGGGCGCTGCCTCAGAGACCAACCCCTTGCTGCATACTTGGACGCTGAGCTTAGAAGAGCAGTTTTACTTAGTTTGGCCAATTTTTGTGATGCTGGCCTCCGGCGTTTTGCATTGGAGAAAGCCGGTCAGCCAGACTAGCGCCCATCTACCCACCCAAAAGGCACTGAGCCGCCGACGAATTGTGAGCTGGATGATAGGCGTTACGATTCTGTCTTTTTTACTATCGCTCCATCTGACGCAAACCAAACAAGCCTGGGCTTTTTTCCTGGCGCCATCTAGAACATGGGAACTCTCCCTAGGCGCTCTCGGCATTCTCATTCCGATTCAAACTTCAAAAAACCGTGAGTTTATTGGATGGATTGGGCTAGGCGGCATTATCGCCTCTAATCTGCTGTTCAATGCAACAACCCCTTTTCCAGGCTTCGCTGCGCTCATACCCGCAATCTCTACCCTCTTAGTACTCAGAACCTGTGCTAGCCGCTCCCAAAGCTGGCTAGCTCACTGCCTAGGATGGAAAGTCTTTAAAAATATAGGACGAGTTTCATATTCTTGGTACCTTTGGCACTGGCCGGTCCTGGTCTTTGCACTTGCAATTTGGCCGGACTTATCACTTTTAGTGCGTGTTGGACTAGTTGCTTTAGGATGGGTCATTGCAGAAATCTCTTATCACTGCCTAGAAAAGCCAATCCGCCACAATTCATTTCTTGCACAAAAATCTGCCCGCTCTATAACAGTGGGCATCTTGATTACGGTCTTTAGTGTATTTCTCTCTGTAGGGTGGATACAAAAAGCAACTGCACAAGCCTACTCTCCAGCGCAAATTCAATACACCCGAGCAAAAAATGACGTACCTATCATCTATCAAAATGGGTGTCATGCTGATTTTCAAAGTGAAGCGCCGAGAATAGATGGGTGCACCGTCCCCGATACCGCTGACAATCAGCCAACAGAAAGACCAAGCGTCATTCTGGTCGGAGACAGCCATGCCGCTCAATGGTACGCACCCTTTTCCCAGCTTGCCGAAGCCAACGGATGGGCACTGACTTCGATGACAAAGAATGCCTGCCCCTATGCTGATGTTCTTAAGTTTGAGCCAGCATTAGGCAGAGAGTACAGAGAATGCTCAAAGTGGCGACAAAAAACGCTGGAATACATTGAAGCCAGCCAGCCAGATATGGTGGTGGTCGCCTATTGGACAAAGCAGCCCTTCAGTCGTGAGGAATGGATAGGCGGAACTGAGCGCATCATGGAAAAGCTAAGTGCGGCTAGCAAACACGTCATTGCGCTAAAAGATACGCCATCAATAGAGGTGGATGCACCTGTTTGCCTAGCAAGAAAGTCGAGCTGGCTATTTGCTAAATTCAGCAATACCCCATGTGAAATGAGCAAGCAAATAGCAAAGGACGGTAGCGCAGAAC
>JBCBKQ010000123.1:0-17011 GCA_038521595.1 Cyanobacteria bacterium J06627_28
AGGGAATCAGCAGTTTAGTTAGTTTTTTGGCAAGGTTAAATTGTTCCTTTTCCAAAATAGATTTGGAGGATAAATAAAAAGAAAGTGCGAGAAAAACAGGTACTGGAAAAACAAAGTAGCTTCTCAGAATTTCTGCGTTGCGGGTAATGGGGACGAGCGCATCGTCTCCCGAGTGGAGCACCACCACAGCAAAAGCTGCAATGACTCGAATAAGGTCTAATCCAATCTTTTTTGATTTGGCCAATTTATTCAGTCCAGCTCATTTTTATGTCATCTTTTTACGTCATCACTGGCGTCAGCAGGTTTTTCAAAAAACATTAAGTGCTGTTGTGGCAGCCGATTATCTGTTTTGACCCAGGTTAAGCCAGCAGCCGTCAGTTCTTTTTTTACTTGTTTCTGACTCATCTTGTGATGCTTTTTAATCAGCACCAGTGGATTTTCTGCCCGGTACTCTGCTAAAACGATTTGACCACCGGGTTTGAGGGCTTTGACAAGGCCTGCCATCATCTCTGCCGGGTAGGCAAATTCGTGATACGCATCAAACATCACAGCCATATCAATACTTTCTGCTGGCAGGTTGGGGTCAGACTCTGTGCCTAGCACAGTTTCTACATTACTAACGTTGTACCTGTCTCGCTCAGCTTCGAGTAGGGCCAACATTTCGGGCTGTACATCTACAGCAATGACTTTACCTTGCTTGACCCAGCGAGCCAGCTGGAAGCTAATGTAGCCCAGGCCTGCACCAATGTCGGCCACCACGTCATCGTCTTTTAGCATGAGCGCATCGACCGCCATATCCGAGCGCTCTTCGCTAGCACGGCTAGGGCGAGCTAGCCAGTTTGCCCCCTGGTAGCCCATCACGTTGGCAATTTCGCGGCCATAGTACACTTTGCCAATACCGTCTGAGCTAGGCGCGGTAGCGCCGTAACTTGTGCCTTCTATCGGAGTCACCGCAGAGGCTTGACACCCCACAGTAAACGCCAGCAGCAGACAAATTGTCAGGAATTGGGCAATCGCTCGATGTAGAACAGTAAGGGAAAACAGGCGCATAGGAAGGGATATGTTGGCACAGCCTTTTTTTGAAGGAAACTCGCAAGCCAACCGACGCAAGCCAACCGATCTGCTAGAAAAGGGAAAACTAGGTTCATCTATACTACCGTGCGACATCGTCAACCACTGAAAACGTTATGCGGCTAATCAAGGCTTTCTTACGCCTGAATAACTATCAGCGTATCGGCTGTGGGCTGCTAGTCATTATGGCTGCGATCGCACTGGCAGATAGAGGCATTGACATTGCTAAACATCAGGTCAGACAGCGGCGAAACTTGGCCAAGTGCATAGCGTCTACCCCTTTGACACAGTGGGAAGTATTCTCTACTCACACCCATGGGATTCGCCCTCACAACAACACGATTATTCGTCGTCTACCCCTAGAGACCGGAGAACTCCCTGTCGTCATTTTTCCAAAAGCGCTAGAGGAAGACATCTGGCAACCCCTGCCCGCCGACAATATTTACGCGGTAGGCGCTGGCGGAGAAAATACCTGGAAAGATGCCATTAGCCCGGACAATTACTACCTAATAGATGTACCCGAAGGGACCACGGGCATGGTTTTTTCTCGGCTATGCCATCGCGACGGAGACGTCGGCGTCTCGCTTAATCAGACGCTCCAGCCCAAAGCGGTCTGGCCCATCATTGGTCACCTATTCCAAAGAAATCTAATCATCAACCACAACATTACCGTCAGATCTAGCGAACTCCCTTCCGCTTCGGCAAGTCAATTTTCACTGGTTGTCAATGCAGGTAGCCATGGACGCGATGCCATAGGTCAGCAGACGCAGGTGTATTACACGACCGAGCCAATCACTATCCCACAAGAGTTTATAGATGGGCCAGAGGGCAAGTATAGCTACTTCTAGCAGGGCCAAGACACCGCTGATAAAAGTAACTATTTCTACACTATGTTCTGAGGCGATCGCTCACTTCCGGCCAACCGCACTTTTACGAGAAGCGGTTTCTAGATTGAACAAAATTTGAAGCGTTTCCATGGCGCGATCGCGCGCTTCCATATCTCGCTGTGATCGCAGCTGAGTCATCGGATCGTGCAAAATCTTGTTCACAATGCCACGAGTTAGCGCCTCAACCACGCCGCGATGCTTTTCAGAAAACTCTGAGCCCAGACGAGACATGGCTTTTTCTAACTCTTGCTCACGAATGGACTCTACTTTGCTGCGGAGACTGCTAATGGTTGGGACGGTATCGAGCGATCGTAGCCAATCCATAAACCCATCCACTTCTTGATCGAGCAGCAGCTCAGCCTCTCGGGCCATATTCCGGCGACTTTCCTGGTTTTGAGCCACAACCGCCTTGAGATCATCTACGTTAAACGCAAATACGGTCTCAATTTCGCTGATATCGCTATTGACGTTTCTAGGCACCGCAATATCAAACACCATAATCTGGCTACCGTCACAAACCGGCTCCAGATTTGCACGGTGCAAAATTGGCTCTGTCGAAGAGGTACAGGTAAAGACAACATCTGCCGCCACAACGGCATCGAGCATTCCGTCGAGCGTGCCGGTCGTGATGTCGATATCGCCAAACTGAGCAGCGAGGTCATTGGCCCGGCCAATCGTACGGTTGAGCAACGTAATCTTATTCGCCCGCTTAGAAATTAGGTGCTGCACCAGCAGGCGAGCCATTTTACCCGCGCCCAAAATTGCGATATTACAATTATCAAAGCGCTCTACCTTCATCAGCGCCAATTCGGCAGCAGCGGAGCTAATAGAGACGGCACCTGTACCCAGGTTGGTTTCGGTGCGCACGCGCTTGCCCGCCTTAATCGAGTCTTTGAGCAGGCGATTGAGAATGCGGCCAACGCCTTTGTGCTGTTGCCCTAGGCTGAGGGCGTGCTTTACCTGTGAGAGAATTTGGCCTTCGCCCAAGACCAGACTATCGAGACCGGCGGCCACACGCATGAGATGCATGACCGCGTCTTGCTGCAGCAGTACAAACAGGTGAGGCCGCAATTCACCCAGGTCAATGCCGCTGTGCTCGCAGAGAAAACGCATCACATCGCGAACACCACTTTCGATTTCTTTGGCAACGATATGGATTTCGAGACGGTTGCAGGTGCTGAGAATAGAAACTTCGTCGACGGTGGGAGAGCTGCTTAGATGCGCGATCGCATCAGCGACCTGGGCAGAAGGAATACTCAACTTTTCTCGGACTTCAACAGGCGCAGTCTGATGACTGAGCCCAACAACAGCAATATTCATTCGGCTTCCTTCGACGGGTTCTTGATGTTTTATGGGTGAGACAGACTGTCTTTGGCAAAAGACTGTTCTATCCTAAATCTTCTATTTATAGTCGGACGCTGGGTAGCGCTCTTTCTTAAAGTATTAAAAAACTCAGGCCCATCTCAAGGAAACTCAACAAAACTCCATCTTCAGAGATATTGACAACAAAAGGGAGATTAGCAGCGCTGCTAATCTCCCTTTTGTGTGTGTTACGGGTTGAAGCTGTCGATTAGGCAATGGGTTTGAGCTATGCACATCGGACCCACCCCGTCGCTGCGCGCCACCCCTCCAGAGGGGATCTGCATTAGGCGATGAGACTAGAGGTAATCGAGAGCGGCTGCACAATGCCACGTGGCCGGGAAAAATCCTCTCTGGAGGGGTGCCCACAGGGCGGGACTGGTTAGCGCCCTAAGTCACTCACCAACCAGCCAATTAACGACGACCGATTAACGACAACCAATTAACGACAACCAATTAACGACTAATCGTCAGTCAATTCCTAATTGAGGCTTACACGCTTAGGCTTGTCTTTCATGTGCACGGTATCTACAAAGCGAGCCGTCTTAGACTGGCTAGAAATCACCAAGCTCTGAGTACGGTAGCCACCGTTAAAGAAGCGAACGCCGTTCATCAGCGTACCGGGCGTAATGCCACAGCCCGCAAACAAAACATTCTCGCCACAGGCCAGCTCTTCAGCTGTGTAAACCTTGTCAGGGTCAGTGATACCCATAGACGCCAGGCGCTCTAGGTTGGCTTCTTTGCTCTCACCAATCAGGCCAGTTTTTACAATCGCAGGATCATAAATTAGCTGACCTTGGAAGTGACCGCCCAGGCAGCGCATAGCTGCCGCAGAAATCACACCCTCAGGTGCCGCGCCAATGCCCATGAGGCCATGAACGTTAGTCCCTTCAAAGCCACAGGAAATCGCGGCAGAAACGTCACCATCGCTAATCAGGCGAACCCGTGCGCCCGCTTCACGAATCTCTTTGATCAGGTCATTGTGGCGCTCACGCTTCATCACAATGATGACCAGCTCATCAATACCGCGATCTAGGCACTCAGCCAAAATCTTGAGGTTTTCAGTGGGCGTCTTGTTGATGTCTACTTTGCCTTTTGCAGCTGGAGGCGCTGCAA
This sequence comes from Cyanobacteria bacterium J06627_28, assembly GCA_038521595.1. GTDB lineage: Bacteria > Cyanobacteriota > Cyanobacteriia > Phormidesmidales > Phormidesmidaceae > Phormidesmis. The sequence goes on from JBCBKQ010000123.1 coordinate 4,434, forward strand.
TTTTGTTCATGTAGAAGTCAGGGGCTGCAAACAGGCCGCCTTTTTCAGAAATTGCCAGCACAGCCATAGAGCCAGGCTGACCGTAGGCACACAGGTTAGTGCCTTCGCAAGGGTCAACGGCGATGTCAATTTCAATCAGCTCGTCAGGTGTGCACACCTCGGATGCGTTGGGCTGCGTGCAAATGCCAACTTCTTCGCCGATGTAGAGCATAGGCGCGTCATCGCGCTCGCCTTCACCAATTACAATCTTGCCGCGCATGTGAATTTTGTTCATGCGCTCACGCATTGCTTCTACAGCAACTTCGTCAGCGATGTCCTTTTCACCTTTACCCATCCAGCGAGCAGATGCGATCGCTGCCTGCTCGACGACTTCAATAATTTCTAAACCGAGGGTGTTCTCCACGGGGTATTTATCCTCCAAACTGCCTAATTTAGCCGTATTAAAAGAGCCTGTTAAAACAGTCTAATAAGCTCAACGGGCCATGTTTGAGTTTATCAGACTTTATACTCACGGCCTTTTTATCCGCAGTCAGCACCGGGGATCCAATAGTGGGCTCATAGTGTAGTGGGCTCATGGTGTAGTGAGCTCATAGTGGGCTCACAACTAGTGGGCTCACAACTTTTAGTGGGATCACACCTTTCGAGGGCCCATTTTAGAGATGGCTGTGGGATAGCTGTTTTACAAAGGGGCCGGTCTGGCGGCTTTGGTGAGCTTGAGGTAGAGGTCATACTGCATCGTGCGATATCTCGATGGATTAGCCTCACCATTGCCCAGCGTTGCCGTTAGGCCGATGGCCTCAATCGACGTTGTGGGCCCTTCTCTAGGAAATTGAGGGATCGGAAAGACACCTTCTAAAGCGTTGATTTGAGCAAGATCCAGATAAAAGTGGCCGTTATTTGGGGTAGGGGCTGCGCTGGTGAGGGTTTGGAAGAGGCGGGTGCTGGCAAGCGTAGTGGTTGGACTGGGTGCGATCGCATCTGCCGCGCCATCACCCACCGCAAAAAAGGCCACATTTCCCGGTAGCCAGCCATGGCTAAACTGCACGCCCTGAAACGGTGAAATCCATTCCGTTATCGATCCCCCGTCAAACTCAGTGGTCTCCACCTGGAAGCGATAGCGATCAACCATCACATCATCAATTTGCGACCAAACGTTTTCAGCCATCTGCCGATCATTGGTTTGCACCATAATCAACAGCGGAGCGCTTTCAATCACGGGTGTCGTCGGATCGGCCTCAGGCGAACCAGGTTCGTTGACCTCCGGGGAGTCAGAATTAACCGCATCAGCATCGGCCACATCGGCATCAGCTATATCGGCATCGGCCACATCGGCCACCGGCGGCAAAATGCCCAGGGCAAACTCCCCTGCGGCCCAGGGCATGATGTCTTCGTCAATATCTAGCCCCGTTTGGGTAAGCAAGCCCGCTTTTAAGTTTTGAGGATCTGGAAAAAACGGCGGTGAGGTATTGCCCTCACTAAAGCCCTCCCAAAACTGCTGCAAATTGCTGCCAGACATCGCTAGCAGCGTATCGCTCGGCAATCGACGAGGCATGTCACCAGCATCGTTATTTAGCTCGCCATAGGCCAAGTCATTTTTAGGAGAAAGCCAGCTGGTGCCCTGAAAGCGCAAACCATCGGGCTCTACCAGCGCAGTGGCCACAAGGCCTTCTGATCCTTGCAGAGGGATCAGGCTACCCCGTCGCCTGGTGCGGCTGCCGCCCGTACTACTCACGGGTGAAAGCGCCTGTGTCACCGCTGGAATGTTGATATAAAACTGTGCGAAGTTTTTTCCCACTGGCTGCGGGGGCTGAGCCCGAATAGCCGCATCACGATAGCCCGCATTATCGAGCAAAGAGCGTCTGCCCTTGTGGGTATCAATCGCCTGTTCGATGCCGTCTGCGCTGTTGCTCAGCAGTAGCCACTCGGTACCAATTACAGCCGTTTCAATAGTCTGGCCATCTTGGGTGGCAATCGTTTTCACGCCGACCCCTTTGTAGCTACGATCTTGCCAAGTCGCAGAGGTTTGCGGCCCTCTATCGAGTAGCGCTTTGGCCTTAGCAGCATCTGCAATCGGCACGATTAGGATCAAATTTTGCGTTGCTTCGGCCAGGCCTTCGTCTGTTTGGCGAGAGGCATTGGTTTCTTTGGCCGGTAAAACGGCCAGGGTGACGCGATCGCCTATCCAGGGCTTAATATCTCGCTTAAAGCTATAGCCATTGAGCGTAAAAAGCCGATCTTTCCACTGGCGCAACACACCGTCAAACTGCTCCTGACTATCGGCGGTGCCAAAGCTTCTAAGCCTTGTCCAAGTCAGCTCTTCGGTGGTCAGCGTCATGGCGACCAGTGCAGATCTAGGCACTAGCTGTGTCCCAGCTGGGACGAGGCTTCTAGGTGCTCGCTGAGAAAAGTTGAAATAGGCGATCGCCCCCCCGGTCAACAAAATCGCAGCACCCAAGGGCAAAAGTTTAGGTGTCTTCTTCAGGGGAGTATCGGCTAATTTATTGTCATTCTTCACGCTGCCTTCGGGCCTTGGCAGACGCCCTGGCAGACGCTTTGACAGACGCCCTGGCAAACGAAAAGAAGATAGAAACGGCGGCGCAAACATAGACTTTTTGGCAGTCTCTGGCTCAGCGGAGTCTGTCAGGTTTATAGAGTCTGCCAGGTTTATAGAGTCTGCCAGGTTCGTAGGTGAAGAGGCCTCAGAGTTCTTTTCGGCTAAGTCTACGTTGGTGTCTTTTGCCATGGTGCTAAGCGCTGGTTACTTCTCTGTTAATCGCAATGAATTAGTCTAATCGCAATAAATTAGTCGCAATGAACTGTAGCAGAGAACTTGACAAAAGTGACATGTAAAAGTTCTAAATCACTCCACAACTTTGAGTTTTCTTGCCTCGCGTAAAACGCCTGTGGTCAAAAAGCTATGCTAACCCTAGCCAAGTCCTGCACCAGGACGGATAGCTATCATTTTTTTAGTCCCCTTTCTATCAATAGACACTGTTTATGACTCTGCGAACGGTCGAGCCTAGAGCTAGCACGGCAACAGCCGTAAACGTCGCGCCCACCCCAAACACGCAGCCTCGCAAGCAGCTTTGGATAGCTGCATTAAAGCCACCGATGTACTGCGTGGCGATAATGCCAATTTGCGTGGGCAGCGCGGTCGCCTATGCCGAGGTAGGGACGCTGCGCTGGGGCGTATTTCTGACCTTTGCGCTATCGGCCATCTTGCTCCTCATGTGGGAAAACCTCAGCAATGACGTCTTCGATGCTGAGACAGGTATTGATATCAATAAGCACCACTCGCTGGTAAATCTTACCCGCAATCGACCGCTGATCTTTTGGATTGGCAATGGGTGTTTGCTGCTGGGCGTACTGGGAATCTGCGCGATCGCACTTCAGCAACAAGACCCCACCGTCCTCTACATGGTGCTTGCCTGCTGCGCCCTGGGCTATCTCTACCAAGGCCCACCGTTTCGCCTGGGCTACCAAGGCCTCGGCGAGCTGCTGTGCTTTTTGAGCTTTGGGCCATTGGCAGTGGGCGCGGCCTACTATTCGCAGGTGCAGCAGTTCGGCCTATCGAGTGGAAACGGGAGCTGGAACGGGAGTGGCGCTTTGCTACCCGCCTGTCTTCTGATAGGCATCACCACAACGCTCGTTCTTTTTTGCTCACATTTTCACCAGGTCGAGGATGACTTAAAAGCGGGTAAGCGATCGCCGATTGTGCGTCTGGGCACTTGGCGTGGGGCGCAGGTTTTGACGGCGGCCTGTGGCCTTATTTTGGTAACGGTGTTGGGGGCGATCGCAACCGGAAGCTTGCCGCTCACCGCACTTGGGCTCATCGGCAGCCTTCCATCGGCAGCAAAACTATGCCGCCACGTACGACGCTTTCACGATCAGCCCAAGCGAGTCAGTAATGCTAAGTTCTTTGCTATTCACTTCCACTTTTGGAGTGGTGCTTTGCTAATAGCTAGCCTGCTACTGTCTATTAATCTCTGACAAACTATCTCTGACAAACTATCTCTGACAAACTATCTCTGACAAACATCGGTATCTGTCAGTGGCTATCGGTGCCCATCGATGCCCATCGGTGCCTATCGGAGACAAAAAGCAGACAAAAAGCAGGCAATAGGAAGGAAATCAGTCAGGGAATATGCCAAACCCCAGCGACATATCCCATGAAATCTCGTTTGAGTTTCGCGCCTATCGTCGGCCCTTTCGGCAAACGATCAGGACGAGCCGTGGCGTCTGGCGACAGCGGGAAGGCATCATTCTCAAGCTGACCAATGAGCAAGGCTATTTTGGCTTTGGTGAAATTGCCCCCCTGCCGTGGTTTGGCACAGAAACCCAGGAACAGGCATTAACCTTTTGCCAACGATTGCCCGCGCAGCTATCGGCGGCCAATGTTTTTTCGATTATGCCGACGCTACCCGCCTGCAAGTTTGGCTTTGAGATTGCCCTCAAAAATCTATCGTGCTGCGATCGCGCCCAAGAACCAGACACCGCTCACTTCAGCGCTCTCCTACCGGCAGGCGAAGACGCCCTAGCAGCCTGGTCACCCCACTGGGCAATGGGCCATCGCACCTTTAAGTGGAAAATTGGCGTTGCCCCGGTTTCCACCGAGCTAGCCTGGCTCTCTCAGCTCATGTCTCAGCTACCGCTAGGTGCCAAACTGCGCCTCGATGCCAACGGCGGGCTCAGCGAGCTAGCCGCACATCACTGGTTAGATACCTGCGATCGCCTAGGTCGCCGGATCGAATTTATAGAGCAGCCCCTCCCCCCCTCCCGATTTGAGGATCTCATCAAGCTCTCCAACCGCTACAAAACCCCCATCGCCCTAGACGAATCCGTCACCTCCCTCGAACAGCTAAAGGCCCACTACTTTCGCGGCTGGCGCGGCATCTTTGTCCTCAAAGCCGCCATCATGGGCTCGCCCAGCCGCCTCAAGCAATTCTGCGAAGAAAATCCTATCGACCTTGTCATCTCCTCCGTCTTTGAAACCGACATAGGCCGTCAGGCACTGATCGACCTCTGCGCCGATCTGCGCGAAATTTTGCCCCACGGACCCCATCGTGTGCTGGGCATGGGCACCCAGCAATGGCTACCAAATGACGGACTCGACGACCCTGACTGGGAGGCGCTGTGGCAGCGATTGGAAAACCGTTAATATCAAAACCGTTAATCTCACAGCCCTCGCCTCAAGCAGTCTGGGCAACGCTACGAAAAGATTGGCTCATCAAGCTAGAAGATGGGCAAAATCATCTGCAGCATCCGCTCGCCGCCCTATCCTGTGAAAGCTGGTTTTCACTCGTCGAATCACGGCGCATCCAGCTCACTCAGCGCTCGGATAAGCAGCTGAAGAACAAGCAGCCAAAAACCGAACAGCCAAAAACCGAACGTCCATTGGTCTTACTTGCCGAGTCAGACCCCGTCCATTTCCTCGCTGGATTCTGGGCCGCACTTTTAGCGGACTGGGACATCACCCTCGCCAATCCTCACTGGGGCACCCAAGAATGGGCGTCGGTTAGCCAGCTCATTCATCCCACCGTCATCTGGTCTGATCCTAGCGGGCCAATCATCACAGCGTTTAACGGCCCTCATCAAACGCTTAGACCGCAGCCAAACCCCCTGGCTAAAATCCTAATTCCCACCGGCGGGACCTCTGGCAGCGTAAAGCTCACCTGCCATAGCTGGGCAACGCTCCTCACGGCGGTCACCGGATTTCAAAACCACTTCGCTCCAGACGGCAGCACCATCAACAGCTACTGCGTTCTGCCGCTTTACCATGTCAGCGGCCTGATGCAGGCATTGCGCACCTGGCACAGCGGCGGGCAGCTCGTCATAGGTCACTTCAAATCGCTGCTGTCCTATCCTCTGTCCAAGTTGGAAGCTCCATCGCTGCCTCAGCTCGACAACTCCTTTATCTCACTAGTACCCACTCAGCTCACACGTCTCATGCAGTCAGGCTTTGCACCCTGGCTCAGCCAATTTCGCGGGGTGCTTCTAGGGGGCGCTCCACCCTGGCCCAGCCTACTCACCCGTGCAAAAGCTCACGGTATTCCACTGTGCCTGTCCTACGGCATGACCGAAACAGCAGCTATGGTCACCGCACAACGGACTCAGGATTTTTTACAGGGTGACTTGAGCAGTGGACACATGATGCCTCATGCGACGGTACGAATTGAACAGGAAGGCCAGGGTTTGAGGGATGGGAGCGTTGGGCAGGTGGTGGTGTGTTCGGGTGCGATCGCACACAACTACCACAACGCCCCATCTAAACGCTTTCACACTGGCCTAAGCACAAACGCCTTCTACACAGACGATCTTGGCTATCTAGATACAGACGGCCAGCTCCACATCACAGGCCGCGCCAGCCGGAAAATCATCAGCGGTGGCGAAAATATCTTTCCCGATGAGGTAGAAGCAAAGCTGAGAGACACTGGTCAAGTAGCAGACGTCTACGTTTTAGGACTGCCGCACCCTGACTGGGGCGAAATCGTCACTGCAGTGTACGTACCTGCCACGAAATCCATAACGCCAACACAGTTAAAAGACTGTTTACTCACAGCCGATCAACAGCTGAGCCGCTATAAAATACCTCAGCAGTGGATAGCTTTACCAGCACTCCCTCGCAATGCACAGGGAAAGCTCAACCATGCCGCACTCATAGAGCAGCTATCTGCCCAGAAATTGAACGGCGCTTCCGATTAAGCCCCCTCTGACTCAGCTGATGGCTCATCCGCTTCTGATTGGTTCAATACCCAAGCTAACAATTTTGACGGCAGCGGCTGACGCTTGTGTGTTTGGGGGTTTATGCAGGTGTGACGCGTAAGTGCGATCGCACTCAACCTCTCCTCCCCCATCTCCCCATCTCCCCTATCTCCTCCAACCCGACTCACCCGATAGCTCACCTCAAAGCTATCCTCACCCAGCAGCTTCGCAACCAACACCACACTCACCGCATCCCCACAGACCAAGGGCCGATAAAAATCCGCCGATGTATGCACAATCGGCACCGCCACCTCCCCCCTAGCGGAAAAAAATAGCACCAATTCAAAACCCTCTGCCGCGATCGCCGCTTCATAGGCTTCGTGACAGAGGGTCAGCAAATTTGAAAAGTACAGCACGCCAGCCGCATCCGTTTCGTGAAATCGAATCGTTCTGCAATAGCGAAAAGCCATACGCTAAACGCTAGCTAGCATTGGGCTGAGCCGGGCGGAAGGGCAAACCATCTTTGTCCGATATCTGAGGCAGCGTCACACCGCTAGGGCTATTGCCTTTTGTCGACCCTGCTCTGAGATTGCTCAAGTTAAAGTCACTCAGATTAAAGCTCAACGACTGCATTGGACTATTTAGCGCCGCTACCAAATTCGCCAAAGAGGCCTGAACCAAACCATCGGCATTTACCAATACCCAGCCATCTGCCGTCATCTGGCGCATTTCAAAGTGGAGGTGAGGGCCAGTCGAGTTACCCGTGCTACCAACCAATCCGATGATGTCGCCCTTCTCAACCTCATCACCCGCCGAGACAAACATTTCAGCCAGGTGAGCATAGCGACTCTCTAGCTGCGTCTCTTCTAGCTCGTGCTGCAACACCACCATCAGGCCGTAGCCACCCGCACTACTCGCCGCAGTGACGAAGCCGTCCTGCGCAGCCAGCACAGGCGTACCCTGGGCCGCGCCAATGTCTGTACCGGCGTGGAAACGCTGGTCACCCGTAATGGGGTGAATCCGGAAGCCAAACAGCGACGTAATTGGCGAGGGCACAGACAGTGGGAAAATGAATCGCTCAGAGGCCTGAAGATTCACCAAAGGGCGAACAGTACGGTTGAGATACTCGCGGCCCGCCGCGCTAGTAGACAGCTGAATGCCACTGGCACTAAAGCTTACAGGGCCAACATTGACCGCAGGGGCACTCGCCACAGGCGCTGGCGCCTGCTGATAGCTAGGCGAGGCGGCTGACGCTGGCTGAGCACCAGATGCATTGCCCGTAGCCACAGGTGCAGGCGCATTAGGAACTCCAGTGCCACAGGCACCATTGGGAACACCTTGATTTTGGCCAACCGTAAACTCACAGCCAGTAGACTGCTCAGAAATAACCACCTCAGGTGCATCGGTAGCCCCAATGCTATATTCCGTTGGATCTACAAATATGTACTCATCTGGAATCGCCGTATTCTCTGGCAGGGCAGCAGGCACAATCTCAGTCGGCTGAACGGGTACTGGCTCTTCAGCAAAGATAGGTGCCACTGGCTCCGGTGCTACATCCACTATTGGAGGGGCCGCCTCTACGACAGGTGGTGCAGCCTCGACAGGCGCGGCCAAAGACGCTGGCAAACTGTCAGGAACAGCAGCAGGCGTAAAGTCTGCATCAATGTCATTAGAAGCGTCATTAGAGGCCAAAATCACGCTGGGCGTAGTGCCAGCATTGTTTACGGCATAGGTTGAGATAGGCGCAGCCACGGCGCTCGCTTCCAAAAAGCCCAGTAGCGGATGGCCTCGACGAGCAACCTTTGTATCTTGAGGCTTAGGTTCGTTCGTGAAGGTAGGCGGGTGAACCTCACTCACAGTAGGTTCGTTTATCACCGCCGCAGGCGTAATCTCAAACTCAACAATGGCATTACCGACACTGATAGGAGACTCAGGCGTTGCCAGAGCTGCCGCTGTTTGGTGGGTGGCTTCTACCTGAATATCTTCTATCTGGACATCTTCTGCCTGAATGCCTTCAACCTGTGCTGTGGTCGGTTGCACTGGGGTTGGCTGCGCTGTGGTCGGTTGCACTGGGGTCGGCTGCAGTACAGGCGCTGCAGGAACCACCGGAGAGAATGCCGCAACTGCTTCAGAAGAGCTAGCAGGCGCTTCAATAAAGGCTTCAGGAACAGGTGCTGAGTAAGCAGCAGGCGCGGCAGCCTGAAACGAAGGCTGCTCAGAAACATAAGATGGATCAGCAACAATATTGTGACCGGCCACGTAGCCATCAGTCACCACTGGAGCCGCAGCATAGTCCTCTGCTGCGGAATCGGCAGCATAGTCAGTGATTAAAACATTGGTCTGAGCGACGGCTAGGCTCATCTGGCTAGCAACGAAGCTAAAGCTGCCAACAAGGCCTAAAGTAACAAACCAGCATCTTTGCAACTTCTGGGTCTGGCTGTGATTCTGAGTGTGCTCTCGCGTGGCAAGGAAGTCAGAACGGTCATCAAAACCGCCAGATTCCTGACAGCCAGATTCCTGATAGTCAGAGTCTTGCGAGGCATTCTCCAACTCTTCTGGGGCTTCTTGTTGCGGGGTGGCTGGGTGCTGGGGCTCAGTCATCGTCATCAACCTTAAGTAATCCTAATCAATCTTAACTTATGCGAATCTCGCTCGGTCTAAGGAGCACGATATTTTCTCGATGGTCAAACCCTTGAGAGCTTGAGTCCGGTGAGCCGGGGCAATCAGCTAGCTGCTCGGCAGGCGATGCCTGAGGGTAGGACGATGATCCTACAAGTGCAACTTTCAAATATCCCTCTTCCGAAATGCCAATGACCTTTCCGGAACGTTTCTTCTTTGAGGTGTTTCCCTCTGAGGTGCTTCCCTCTGAGGTGCTTCCCTGGGAAATGGCCCTTTCGCGGTGAGAGTGGGTGGTGGTATCTGTATTGCCTGAGCTTTGGTCAGCCAAACTCAGGCTGATATCAGGCTTCGCTAGATACGATGTATCACTATCAATTGAAACAACCTTACCGAACTGTGTCAGTAATTTTTGGTAGGCCTTCATAAAAACTTGACCGCCTACCCGCTGTCGAAAGAAGGCACCCTGAAGAATTCCCCTAATAACCAGCGCAATTAGCACCTCTAAACAATTTATTTTGTTTTTTAGGCTTTCACTGTCCGGTTTACCAGCATCAATAGTTTCTAATATTTCTGCCAGAGTAATGCCCGTTTCAGGAACTGGGTTGTGCCAATTAATGCCAACACCAACAACGGCCTGAGCAATGTGGGCTGTAGGCCCAGAGGTGGTTTGAGACTTCCTATCTATAGAAGGAGCTTGTGACAGCTTAGTTCCTGAATTGCCCCTACAAGCGCCAACAACCTTTGTCTCTGTGAGGATACCGCCTAATTTCTTTCCTCTGAAGAATAGATCGTTGGGCCACTTCACCTGAACGGGAATGCCCAAGTTGTTAAGAGCCGTCGCAATCCCCCAGGCACTCAGGCAGGTTAGCTGTGCGCTATGACTCACAGGCAAATCAGGCTCCAATGCCAACGAAAGATAGAGTCCACCTGGCTCCGAGTGCCATACATGCCCTCGCTGACCACGACCAGCAGACTGCCGCTGGGCAACAACGACCGTGCCTGCTTTCACATTTTTTTGCAGGTTCCAAAGATGGGTACTAGTAGAAGGCAGACTCTCGAAAACATAGATATCAAGCTGTGGCTGCACCGGACTAAACTCTGGGCATAGTCCCAATTCAGCGCCAGGGCGAGCAAGCGCTGCCTGTATTTTGGACAGGTCAATTGTATGCGGCAGCTCGGTTGGTATGATCTCACCCATGATGACAAACCTGCCTCCCCTCACAACCGAAACCCTTTGGGCCATCTTAAATAATGACCTTCCCGATGATACGGTCAATCAGCTCGTATGGGATACGCTGGGCTACCGCTACGACGCACAGACGCAAACGTGGTCAGCCGCAGCGGTTGATGACGACTGGAAAGAAAAATATCCTGAGCCGCCCAACTTTATTGAGAGCAGGCCTGCAACGGTGAAGCTGACGCGGGCCATCCCCAAAGAAAATAAGCAGCTGCTAAAAACGGTACTGGGCTTCAAGGGCTATTCGGTCGATCAGCTCGTACCGCGACTCACTCGCCGGGCGACGATGGCCAACTGGCTCTTAAACGTTATGAGACGTAGAGAGTTGATCTAAGCGCTTGTCATTGTCGGAACTACAGATATTGTTCACTCTTCCTTATGCTCATTTTTATGCTCGCTTTACATGTAGATAGATGGTGATATCTGATACGAGCAAAGTTCAGTAGGGTACTTAATCTTACGTTTACCTGTAGGTTGACAGAGACATCTACTATGCTTGCAGGCGTCTATTATATGAATCAGCTTGGAAGTATGCGTTCAGAGAAGTTATGACGACCGTATTTGATTTTTTGGCAAAAGGTGGGCCGGTGATGGTGCCTATCATTGGAGCGTCTGTTTTTACGGTGGCCTGTGCGCTAGAGCGAGCCACGTTTTGGACAGATTTGCTCAAGCGCGAGGCCAAGGTGGTCAATGAAGTCCTCGATATGTCGCGCAAGGATCTAGACGAGGCAGCTGCGATCGCATCTCGTGCTAGAGACCTGCCCATTGGTCGTTTCTTACTGGCCCCTCTGAACCTGAGAAACCCATCTCCAGACTCTTTTCGCCTGGCCCTAGAGAACGCCGCCGACAAAGAATTTGTGAAAATGAGAAAAGGCGACAAGCTGCTAGAAACAGTGGTTGCCGTCGCACCGCTGCTCGGCCTGCTTGGTACCGTTACCGGCCTGATTGCCACTTTTGAGAGCCTGAATATTGGCGGCGGTGATGGCGCCGTCGGTGCCACCGAAGCAGCAGGCGGCATTGGCGAAGCGTTAATTACCACGGCAGCAGGCATGGTCGTTGCTATTTTGGCGCTGCTGGTACTGCGCGTCATGGTGACCTTGCAAGCCCAGCAAATGGATTACTTTTCGGAAGCGGGGAACGAGCTAGAGCTAATTTACCGAGAGTATTGGTACGAAGCAGATAGACCCGTGACAAACTTGCGCACAGACAATCAACGGCCTTTCCAAGACCCAACAATCCCGTCAGTTGAGCAAGCAACACCGCCCACCCGACAGCTCCCAGCAACCTAAAAGGAAAGCCGCCTAAGGCTAAGGAACGAAGATCGAATAATATCCAAACATCGTCGCCCTCATCCCCTAGCCCCTTCTCCCGAGGGGAGAAGGGGAATCAGAATCCGGCCCCCTCTCCCCTCGGGAGAGGGTTGGGGTGAGGGACCGCGACAAATTGGAACTTATTTAAATTCCTGTTCCTAACGGTCGATCAAGGCTAACTGCCACTTAAAGCTAGCCACGCCTCAAAACAAACCGCTCTCGTTAAAGACGCCCTATGCGATTTCGCAATTCGTCCACAGAAAACGATATCCCCACCATTGACCTCATCCCAATGCTCACGGTGATGATGGGCGTCCTCGCTTTCTTTGTAGTCATCGCGGTTTCACTGGGCAGCGAACAGCTCATTCAGGTGGATCTCCCCCCCGAGCAAAACGAAGATACGCCTACTGCCACTGACACGGTCAGCGATCCATTCATCGTAGAAATGGACGAAACAGGCCAGCAGTTGCTGAATGGCCAGCCCATTGAAGCCCAGCAGCTAGCCCTCGAAGTAGAAAACTATCTAGCACGCAACGCAGACAGCACCGTTTACCTAGTACCTAGCCGCGAGCTGCCCTACGAACAGGTTATGCAGTTTTTGGGCGACATGCGTGCGGTCGGCGGCACCCGAGTCTCCCTCGCCCTAGAAGAATCTCCAAATCCTCAAGACTCTACACCCTAAGAATTCGCGCCCCAAGAATTCGCGCCCC
>JBCBKQ010000124.1:0-16994 GCA_038521595.1 Cyanobacteria bacterium J06627_28
AACGCGGGTGTAAAACTCTTCCATGACTTCTATAAATGAGTTGTTGCGTTGCCAAAAGGGTGGGAAGTCTCCTTGCTTTTTGATTAGGATGGCGGACACGTTAGTTGGCTGAGGCGATTCGATATCGTTAGGTAGGCGAGCCTCACCTTGCCAAAAGTCATGAAGTGAATGCTGTTCGTTTAAGTCTACAAGTGTTGGAATGGTATGTAGGCTCTTGGCTGACTCTGGCGCAGTTTTCTCAGAGATGAGCTCGTCTGAGAGGGCGATGCCTAGGGGCGTTTTTGCAAGTTCTTTATGCAGGTCTTCCCTAGAAAGACCGCGTAGCTCGAAGAGAATCAACGGGTCTTGATCTAGCTCGGCTGCGACGAGATGGTAGACGCCTGCGATATGTTTGCAGGGATTGTTCCAGTCTGGGCAGGTGCAAGAACTTTCCAAGTCTCCTTTTCTAGGAAGCAGGTGCAGGCCCAAGGCTTCAAAGCTCTCTTCTATATTGTCAGGGATTTCGCCGAGGAGAAGGCGGGAGAGGATGCTGACTTTGGAGGCCATGTTGGCGATGACGGCGGCCCATTTTTCGCGGCTGATGGGCTCGAACTCAATCACGGTCGTATATATGGGCTCTTCGTAAACGCCGTAGTAGGGATTGACAGAACCTTTGACTTTGGCTTTGATCAGATTGCCTTCAATCTTAAAGGCGCTGACCTTCCGCCCTTTTGCATAGGATCGCCCTCGGCTCAGCCGACCGCGATCTGTAAAGGTTTCGATAGTAGAGAGAAAAGCGTCGCCCCACCACGTTCGAGCGAAATTAGATCGGTTGGATTTGGGCCGAGTGGACTTTGGCATGAATTAATCCAGGATGGCGTTTTTATTCAGGGCAATGAGCTGTTTGAAGGCGGCGTTGTCGAGTTCGGTGAGCCAGGATTCGTCTGAGCCGACGATGGCACCTGCGAGCTGTTTTTTGTCTTCGATCATTTGGTCAATTCTCTCTTCTAGGGTGCCGATGGAGACGAATTTATGGACGAAGACATTTTTCTTTTGGCCAATGCGGAAAGCACGGTCGGTGGCTTGGTCTTCGACGGCAGGATTCCACCAGCGATCAAAGTGGAAAACGTGGTTGGCTTTGGTAAGGGTAATGCCGACGCCGCCTGCGCGAAGGGAGAGAACAAATACAGAAGGAGCTGTGTCTGGATCTTGGAAGTCGGCCATCATGCGATCGCGCTTTTTCCGTGACGTGCCTCCGTGCAAATAAAAGGTGTTGTAATGGTGCTCATGGTGCAGATATTTCTCCAACGAATCACCAATTTCTCTGAACTGAGTGAAGATCAGCAGGCTATCACCGTCGGCGATGGCTTCTGCAACCATGTCGCGTAGGCGGCTGAGCTTGTGCGATCGCGCTGCTGTAAAGTCACTCCCATCTTGTAAAAACTGAGCGGGATGATTGCAAATCTGCTTTAGCTTCATCAGTGTAGAGAGGATCAATCCTTTTCGCTGAATGCCTTCCGCATCCTGTAGCTGCCTTTCAACATCGCGCACGGTTGCCTCGTACAGAGAAGCCTGCTCTTTGGTGAGATTGCAGTACAGCTTTTGCTCTACCTTGCTAGGCAAGTCTTTAATAATGGACTCGTCCGTTTTAACCCGACGTAGGATGAAGGGTTCCACGAGCTGCTTGAGTACGGTGGACTGCCTGCGGTCGTTGTTTCGCTGGATGGGCAGCTCAAAGCTTTTGCGAAACTGGGCGGCTTTGCCGAGGTAGCCCGGATTGAGAAAGTTGAAAATAGACCATAGATCTAACAGTCTATTTTCGATGGGGGTCCCTGTGAGCGCCAGCCGATGTCGGGCCGACAGTCGAAGAATTGCTTTGGTTTGCGCAGCTTTTGGATTTTTAATGTTTTGTGCTTCGTCTAGAACAATGCGATGCCACGCGATGCTATCGATGAGATCGATGTCTCGGCGGGCAAGGGCAAAGGAGGTAATGAGTAGATTTTGTTTTTTACAGAGGGCTTTAAAGGCTTTTTTGTCTTTGGTGCGATCGCTGCCATGGTGCACCAGGGCCTTTAAATGAGGCGCAAATTTCTGCAGTTCACGGTGCCAGTTGCCCAGCACAGAGGTCGGTGCAATCAACAGCGTCGGCGGTAGCGGTTTTACCTTGGCTGCCTTTGCCTGTTCTTCTTCTTGGAGCAAGCGAGCAATGACCTGCACTGTTTTACCCAGGCCCATGTCGTCGGCCAGGCAGCCGTTGAGACCTAGGCTCTCTAAATAGCTGAGCCAGGAGACGCCGCGCTTTTGGTATTCTCGCAGGCTGCCTTCAAACTTTTTGGGATTGTCTACGGGGGTGAGGGCGCTGGTGTCGTTGAGCCGGTTCATCATGGAGAGTAGGGTGCGATCGCGGCTAAAATCAACCTCCACTTCTTCTCCCTGCTGAGCCGCCATTTGCATAAACTCCAACAAACCCATCGTGGGATTGTCCTGCCGGTGCTTTTGCCAAAAGGCCATCATCTCCTGCATTTTGGCTTGGTCTATTTCCATCCACTGGCCGCGAAACTGCACGAGTGGCGTCTGTGCGGCAACCAGCTGCTGCCATTCTTTTTCACTGACCTTTTCGCCACCAATAGACAGTTCGTACTGGTATTCCACCAGCGTGTCAAAAGAGAAATAGCTTTTGGCTTTGTCCTCTCCGCCGACTTTGCTGCTGGCTTTGAGCTTGAGCTGTGCTCGCCTGCGCCCCTGGGGTGTCCACCAGGCAGGCACGATGACCTTGTAGCCTGCATCTTCTAGTACCCAGGCGGCCTCGTTTAGAAAATCAAAGGCGGCATTTACCTCTAGCGAAATACCCGAGGGTTCGTTGGTTTCTAGCCCCTCCCACAGGGGGGCATACATTCGTGCTGCATCGCCCAGGGCAAACAACAGATCCTGCTCGAAGCTATCGCCAAGCTGAAGCTTTAGGGCCGCTTGCTGATGGGGCGCTAGCTGCCAATATTCATCGAGCTCGATGCGTAGGGATGGATGCTCTTTTGGGGAGACCTTGAAGCTGATTTCCCAATTGTCTTCGTCGCGTTCTGGAGAGTCTAGATGAAAGCAAAGATAAAAAGGAATGGCGGCTTGGGTGCGGGCAATGCGATCACGCCAGGGCCACCACTGCTCGTACATCGCCAGCGGCGCACTCGTTGTCCAGTGGGCCGACTTGAGGCAGCTGTACAGCAATGTGCCCTCAATCTGCTTATAAAAAGACTGGGGTAAGGGCGTGCGGGTGACAATATCGTGCAGTAGACATTCGGAACAGTGACGCAGCAGCCGTTCGCGATCATACAGTTGAGCGGTCTTGATAGGCGCAGTAGAGCCAGCGCCACACACTAGGGGCATGTAGGTGATGTAGCGCTGCAAAGTCTCTTCGTAGGCTTCGCTAATAATTTCCCAGTGAGGATAGGTTTCGATTTTTTGCTTTAGGTTGCGATAGCGCAGCGACGGAATGTAGTGATCTTTTAGAATGACCTGCTTAAAAGCTTGGGTGTAGTGCAGCCAAAACAACAAATCAGCGCCAAGCTGCACCTCTGCTAGCTGATACTGCGCAATAAAGTGTAGCTCTTTGAGCAGGGGCACCATGGCGCTGAGGCCTGGAAATTGTTGATTGCCACGAAATAAACGGCGCACGCAATAACAATCTATTTGCCACGGCTGCCATTCGAAGGCCTCTGGCAGCTCCTGCTCTAAATAACGTGCCATCTCTACAGAGGGCAGCGGCTGCCCTTCCACTGTGGGCAACGAAAAGGTGCAGGGATTGATATCTTCTCTGATTTCGTCATCTCGGGTCTGTGGAAACCCCAGAGAGTCGTAGAGAAAAGCCGCGAGGGTTGATTGCGTTAGGTGATGGGGGTGCGCTTTTAGCTTTTTTCGGCTTTTTTTTGCTGACGTTGCTTGAGGGGTCTCCACCCATAGATAAAACGCGCCGATTTGTGCGAAACTCGGTCGCGCATCTGGGATCCAGGTACCGTGGAGGATTTTCAACGAATTTGAGGTGTGAGGGCAGAGTGAATTTTAAAGCAAACGGAGGCGTTACACAATGTTTGCAGTGCTGCGCAGATGTCGAGGGACTATGCCAAGCATGAAGTTTAGACCTATTAAGCTGGAGAAAAATGTAGACGCTCTGTGAAGTGACTGGCTTAAATGCTCCAAAGTCAGAACTTATTAGCAAAATATCAATCAGACTTAATAGTTAGCCTCCAATCGCCAGTCCCCAGTCCCCAATCGCCAGTCCCCAATCGCCAGTCCTCAATCGCCAGTCCCCAGTTCCTGATCGACAGACAGCCTTCCGCAGTTATCCTCAATATCCTGACTACGACTGCGCTGAGGGCATTGCCCTTGGCCCTACAGCCCCAGCCTATGAACCATCAAAAACCCTGCCTCAACAATCGTTCGCGACAGCTGAACACCGGAAAAAGTGAGGCCGTTTCTCCATGTCTAGCCCCGCCGATGCCGTCGGATAAGGGGCTGCCAAACACCCCGCCAACGGATGAGGGGGCTCCTATCGTATTGCCCTGTCGCTTCACGCGCATTACCAATGGCCATGGCTCGTCGCTGATGGCACGCATACACATCGGCATACAGTCCGCGTCAGCTATGGAGTCTTGGGTTGCATCCTCGTCTGCGTTGCTAAAGCATGTCGAGACGCTAAATGTACAGCTAGACATGCTTCATGTTGGCCTTCAGCGCCATCAGAGTGGTCCTCAGCTCGTGCTGGATAGTGTGTTGACAGAAGGCTTCACGCGGGCGGCGTTTTCTCATTTTCTCAATCAGCTCACGCAAGATTACCAAACGGTGCTGTCCTATGCGCGATCGCACAACATTCAGCTCGTGCCAACAGGTCACTCTGCTTAACGCAACCCTAGATGGACAGTTGCAAAGTGGTGTTGCAAAGGCTCCGCTTTTGTCACCTTGTCAGGCAAAATAGCCAGTACTGATTGCGGTTGAGGAGACTCTTTGACTATGTTCGTTTTGCTTACCATGCTCTTGATGGTGCAAGAGATATTTGGCGATTCGGTTGTGATGGCGCACAGGCCAACTAACCCAGCGGAGCAAGCGACGCCTCAACTGACTGCACAGGTAATTGCCCAGGCGACTGAGACGGCAGAGCCTGTAGAGATTGTTACCGACCAGCAGGTGAGGCCGCTGCCCGGCCAGCTGGACGATGTGCCTGTTTTCAATAGCAACAGTCCTGAGCTGGTAGCTGACCCCGGCATTTTACTGTCGACCTTCCCTGCAAACGGAATGGCCAGTCCAGAGGCGCATCTTGATTTTGTCTTTGATGGTCGCTTCGATATTTTTGCGCACCACGTATACAAAGCGGCAGATTACGACGAAGAAGAGCCGGTACTGCTCGACAGTATGTATGTGGGCATTTTGGTGCATAACCCTGGAGATGAGCCGGTGACGTTGCGAATTCTTGACGGGGCGAGCTACGTGAGTCAGCCTGATGCACCGTTTATTCCGCTGCCCGATTTCGTGCCGTTTAGCAGAAATAACCCGGTGTATTCAGGGCCGGGAAGTCGTGGTATGGGTGACATGCTACAGGGCCTACGACAAGATATCTTTGAGCCGACGGTGACAATTGCGCCCGGCGAGAGTGAAATGGTGCTCAATCACCCCATTAATATTCGTGAGCTGGTGCCGCCGATCAATGGCCGCTCGACGCTGATGCATGTGGAGAGCAGTGGGCCGGTGTACGTGGCGAGCCTCGCGCAGGAGGTGGGCATTGATGAAAACGGTGAGGAAACGCCGCCGTCTGTTGACTCTTGGATGTCGATATTGAAGGAAGGATCTTTGGCTGGGCCGCGCGATCGCACACCTGCCCCCTTACCTTTAGAAGAAGGCGTTCAGCTAATTTATGGCCGCGTTGCAGGCGTCTCTCAGGGCTCTCAGTGGCGAGCAACCCTAACCGATTTGGATACTGCACCGGGTTCAGAAGCTGCTACAGCGTTAGAGGCTTCATCAGAGACAGCAGAAGCTGTAGACGAAATGACAGCGGCGGCAGTCGCAGACGCAACGGAGGCGGTAGAGAACTTTGCAGAGACCGCTTTAGCAAGTCGTTTGACGATTCCTGCAGTCGGCGAAGCCTTTTCCTACGGCATTAGCTTGCTCTATGCAGGCACTATGGGCACCGGGCAAAATCAAAGCGCTGAAATGCTCGTCCGCTACCCAGACACCGCCTACGAAAGCCATGGCAACTATGGCGTTCGCTATAGCCTCACCCTGCCGCTATACAATTCGACCAACGAAGAGAAAACCGTTACCGTCGCGCTAGAAACAGCCATTAAAGAAGATGACCTCAGCGAAGGCGGCCTACGATTTTTTGAGCCGTTGCCACCACAGACCTTTTTCCGAGGCCCAGTGCAGGTTCGCTACTCTACCGACAATGGCATTCCGCGCATCCGCAACATTCACCTTGTAATGCGTCGCGGACAGCAAGGCACTCCCCTGGTAGAAGTAACGTTGGCCCCACAAAGCTCTCGGACAGTTGACGTAGACTTGTTGTATCCAGCTGACTCAACGCCGCCGCAGGTATTGACCGTAAGGACAGTTGAGTAAAAACAATTGAGTGAGAACGTAGTCGTTGACGGCACAATGCACTTGCATTACGCTATGTTTGCGCTGTCAACACATGCTCTCATCCGACTGGGAAAAAACATGTCTTCTTCTGTTTTGAAAGCTGAGTCCACGCTGACTGATCGCTATCAGACGACCATTCCCCAGAATGTCCGTAAGGCGCTTAATCTAAGCAAGCGTGACAAAATCTCTTACACTTTGCGAGCAGATGGCGTCGTGATTATCTCGCGGGTCGAACCAGAAGATGAAGCGGATGCTGTGATGAGTAAGTTCCTTGCTTTTTTAGATAATGACATCGCAGAAAATCCTCAAACAATCAAACCTCTGACCTCCGATGTAAGAGCGCAAACGTCATCACTGCTAGAAGGTGTTGAATATAATATCGGCGGGCCTTTGATTGATGAGGACGAATAAGCTTGTCTGATAATCAAGAACTCAGTGCTAAGGGATGGCGACTCTTCGCTCATCCCTTATTTATAGAGCAAGTGGAAGCTCTTATTAGGGACGTCGAAGTGCTTCGCATTAAATATCCCGACAGCTATAAAAGCAAAAATGCAACAAAGCGATTAGCGGCCATTAACGATTTAATCTGGGATGTTATTCCTGAAGATCCAACCCACCCAAAATATCGCCAGAGGGGGACGTTAGGTAAAGTGCATAAGCATTGGTACAGAGCAAAATTCTTTCAACAATACCGTCTCTCTTTTCGATATCACTCAGCCAATCATGTGATTGTCTATGGCTGGGTAAATGATACTAAAACCAAACGAGCCTATGGCCATAAAAACGGTGCCTACTCTGTATTTGAAAAAATACTCAATAGTGGCCACCCGCCAACTGACTGGGACGAACTGTTGGCAGCGTGTAGGTCAGCAGGCAGTAGACTAAGCGAACTCATGACCGACGACTCATAGCGTCTGTCATGTATAGCAATCCACTAGTGCATCAGCGGATTGTCATAATTCCTACTAAAAAAATGCTGGAGCAAGTCTCTCATATATGCTTCTGAAAAGCTTTTCGGGGGCTCAGTTAACGCTTATCTGATTATCATTTTTGCATTTGATGGGGTAGCCATACTGAGGGCAACAAGGGCGAGCAAGCTTCTCACACAAGCCGCTTGTCTTTGCCCTCCTCCTCACACACCGCCTTTTGTAGCGGTCAAAGACAATGCAAGTAACTCTTCTAGCACGCGTTAAGAAAATCGGTTTGGCAGCGATGATTGCAGCGATTGCCTACCAGCCGGCAATGCAAGCCAATGATGCAGGTCTCTTTCGTCCGTCGCCGACAGCGCCCATGATTGACACGCTAGTAGCCGCTACGCCTACTGCAGAAGTAAAAGCAGCTACTCAAACCGCTCAGGCCAAAAATACAGGATTTGCAGGTAGCTTTGTCGGCGATGCTTATGCCGCCTCTGGTAGTGCGCAAATTGTTGAAGTAGACGGGCAGCGCTATTTAGAATTTGATCAGGCATTTAGCACAAACGCTGGCCCTGACTTGTTTGTGCTACTACATCGCGAAGCCGTTCCAGGGTCTTATAGCCCTGATGACTATGTAAATTTGGGTCGCTTGGCGTCAGAGACGGGCGCTCAGCGATATGCCATTCCGGCAGGCGTGTCACTCGATGACATTCGCTCTGCTGTCATCTGGTGTCGGGAATTTGATGTGACGTTTAGCTATGCCACTTTCTAAGAAGCAGGCCCCTAAAAAGCAGTCTCTAGAACTTTAAAGACTGTTATAAAAAAGTGCGCAATACAGGTCGTTAGGAGCACAAGCGGTTACAGTGCACTCAGTTAACGCTTGACGCATACTCTGAAGGCACATATTGCCCCCACTCACTATGGTGATTTCAGGAACGACTCAACTGCTCGGGGTTATTGGCTATCCGGTAGAGCATTCGTTTTCGCCGCTGATGCATAATGCGGCGATCGCACATCTCCAGCAAAACGACCCAAGCACTACAGCTGACTACGTATACCTGCCCTTGCCCATTCAGCCCGAGCGCCTAAAAGATGCTCTCACCGGCTTCAGCGCCATCGGGCTAAAGGGCTTTAACATTACTATTCCGCACAAGCAGGCCATCATGCCATTGCTCGACGATGTGTCTGATGTGGCAAAGGCGATTGGTGCGGTCAATACTGTATGGCGTGACGAGGCTGGCTGGCATGGCACCAATACCGACGCCGTGGGGTTTTTGGCTCCGCTAAAGGCGCTGGATAGAGACTGGGAAAATACGCGATCGCTCATCTTAGGAAACGGTGGCGCTGCCAGAGCCGTCGTCGCGGCCTGCCATCAGCTGGGTTGTCCGCGCATTGGGGTGGTGGGTCGCTCACCCGAAAAGCTCGCCCACTTTGCAGAAAGCTGGGCCAGTACCCCAGACATTGCTGCTCGGCTAAAGGTGATGACCTGGGATGAGCTAGAGCGGCAGCTGCCGAAAACGGGGCTGATTATTAATGCAACGCCCCTGGGGATGCATCCCCATGTGGATGAGTCGCCTTTGGATGCAGGACAGATCGACTTGATTAGAGAAGGTGCGATCGCATACGACCTGATCTACACGCCTCGTCCCACCAAATTTTTGCAGCAGGCCAAAGGCGCAGGCCTCACCGCCATCGACGGACTCGAAATGCTCGTACAGCAAGGCGCAGCCGCCTTAGAAATTTGGCTAGATCAGCCCGCCCCGGTAGCAGTTATGAGACAGACGCTTTTGGACTATCTAGGGCAATCCCAATAGGCCG
This sequence comes from Cyanobacteria bacterium J06627_28, assembly GCA_038521595.1. Lineage (GTDB taxonomy): Bacteria > Cyanobacteriota > Cyanobacteriia > Phormidesmidales > Phormidesmidaceae > Phormidesmis. The sequence goes on from JBCBKQ010000124.1 coordinate 9,330, forward strand.
CCTGAAATAAGCCAGCTGAAATAAGCCAGCCGAAATAAGCCAGCCGAAATAATAACAACCGTCACGGTGCCACGGTAAGCTTAAGGAAACCTTACGGCCATCGCCCAAAACGTTGACTTAGCTATGATCTTCCTGCTTCGCACTCGTCTTATTCCAGTTTTATTGGCTACGGTTTTGTGCTTCTTTAGCTGGATACCCGCAGCACATGCACTTACGCCCATCACCTTGAAAAATTTGGTCGCAGAAGAGTGCCCAGCCGATGCCGCCTATGCCGAAAATCTGACCACGAGCGGCTCTTCGATGTCAGCAACCTGCTACCTCATCAAAGGCACCGCCATTAATAACTCAGCCAAAGACATTGTGGATGCCGACATTTTTGGCCGCATTTACGATGCAGAAGACAACTCAGTCATGAAAAATCGCTACCGGCTAGGCGGCATTGAATATGTTCCTATGGGTGAAAGTGAGTTTTCGTTTAGAATCTCGGTGCCCTCTGTGCAGCCTGCGCCGTTTCGGCTAGAGAAATTTAAGGCTTCTGGCTTTGCAAGTAAAGTGCGCCGCTTTCAGTCTTGGGATCAGTCTATTGATGAGTAGAGCATTGATGAATAGAGCATCGATACTCAAAAACAGCTAAAAAAATACCCCCCGACCAGGTCTTTATCCAGTCGGGGGGTGTTTTTTTATGCACTTTAGCCTGCTACAAACCGGCTGCAGCGTGCTAAAAATTGGCTGCTTTTTTGTATTACACAGACCGTATTACACAGAGTAGGAATACGCTAGAGAAATCGCGACTCTTCCTAGCTCGCCGACAGCATCGGAAAGGAAATACAGTGCAAAGATTGCGAGCATTGCCGACAGGTCTAATCCACCGATGGGTGGAATGATGGAGCGAAACAGGTTTAAGTAAGGCTCGGTCAGCTGATAGAGCGCAGAGCAAATGGGGTTTGACCAGTCAATGTTGGGAAACCAGCTCAGCAAAATACGGATAAACAGCAGTGCGGTATAGATGCTGAGAAAAGTTGAAAGACCTCCCATGATGGGAGCGATGATTTGTGCGGCCATGGGGTTACGAAGTTAACACTAAAGTGACAATAAACTAAAGCATGTATGCCCGTTGCAAATCGCTAGACGTTACAAATCGCCGGACGCGAACGGCTGCTACAGAGCGCTTACCCTCTAAAGGCAAGCGGTTAGTTAGATAGTGCTTTGTATTTTAACCGATGTGTCCATGCCTATGAGTGGGAATAACCGAAATCGCTGTAAAGGTTACATATTTATGGCGGTTCTACAGCTCTGGCTCTGAAATCTGGGCTTTATTTGGGGCCTTGCTTTGGGCCTTGTAGTCAGCTGGGTAATCCGCAGATGCATGACCGTTATTGACATTACCCATTTGCACGCGTACGTCTTCGATGGCCATGTTGAGCTGAGAGATCTTATCTTCTAGGCCGCGTCGGGCAATTTCTACGCGCTCTTCGGCAGTGGCATTTTCAAACTGACGGCGCTCTTCGTCCGATAGCTGCGCGAAATCATCAACGTCATTTTTGCGCAGACGATTGCTAGCAAGGACGCCAACAACACCACCGAGCAAGCCGCCCAAAAAGGCACCGGCTATAAATCCACCCGCAAAATTATTTTGACTCATGTGATTCTCCTGTAGGGTCTCCCTCTCGTTTTCCTGATTTTTATGCCTAATTTTCTATTGAATACTTAGGATTGAAAATTAAATAACTTACCCCATTTCAAGCATTGCCGCAGGCCCTCATCCTAAATCCTTCTCCCTGGGGGAGAAGGACTTAAAGCTCCCCAGGGAGAGGGTTGGGGTGAGGGCAGCAGAAAATGTTCATCTTATTCGATCTTCGTTCCTTAGCTTTTGACTACTGCCGGCTTAGGTGCCAAAGGTGCGATCGCCTGCATCTCCCAGACCCGGCACAATAAAGCCATTTTCATCTAGCCCTTCGTCAATAATGGCCGCATATACCACCAGCGTAGGATAAGACTCGGCCAGCTTTTGCAGTGCTGGGGGAGCCGTTACTACGGAGATAATCCGAATAAGGGCCGGGTCAATACCGCGCTTGACTAGCTCGGGCACTGTCGCCATCATCGTACCGCCTGTGGCCATCATCGGTTCGCTGATAATCACCCGCGTCCCAGGGGCAAACTTTTCCGGCATTTTGTTGAGATACCACTCAGGCTCTAGCGTTTCTTCATTGCGAGCAAGGCCGACGTGGTAAGTGCTGCTGTTGGGTACGGCGCTTTGGATGCCTTCTACTAGGGCAAGGCCTGCACGCAAGATAGGGATAATGGCGATCGCAGCTTCTGGATCTACAAAGGTGGCCGGGCAAGTGGTCAACGGCGTTTCAACGGTCATATCGACCGTGGGCAGCCAGTCTCGTCCTGCTTCGTAGGCTAGCCATCGCCCTAGCTCTGTCATGGCACTACGGAAAACGGGAGACGGCGTTGTCGCACTGCGAACCACACCCAGCCAATGCTTAATCAAAGGATGAGGGGGGACGTGAATGCGCAGTTGCATAGCCATGGGCAGCGTTCAAAAAATAAGGGCAAACCTATCATACCGTCGTCATTCCCCTGAAAATGTTTAAGTATGTGGCTTTGAGTTTGGCAACACCTGTGGCATTAGCTTTGGCATCAATTTATGTTTCACCAGGTAGCCGAATAGACACAAAAGTGCGATCGCACATCCCCCTATACCAATCGGACTCGGCACCCAAAAGATCGCCTCGATGTGATGAGGCCGATCCGCCGCCAAATGCCAGATTGCACGAGTCTTTTCGATTTCATCAGGTTGTTCTCTCGCAGCTGGCACCTCATCAGGTTCTTCTATTTCGCCCCAAGGCGTCTGCAAAGAAAAATTGAAAGTCAGCCAGTCAATATCGTTGAAGCCTTGGCTGTTTGCAATTGCCTCAGCCGGGTCAATTTGTAGGTCATAGGTTAGACGGTTTCGCAGGGCGAGGATGAAATTGTCCTGCTGGAGGGCGAGGTGCGATCGCACATTTGGCGCCCCTGGCAAATCAGACAGTAGCCCAGCCTCTACCGGACTGCTCACCAATATGCCATCAGAGTTATCTTCAGAGCTTGGCACATCCCCATAAAAAGCATTGAATCGCTCTACTAGCTGCGCCCCATTATGAAACGGCAGCGTAATTTGCAGCGTATCGTCATCTAGCCGTCGCACTTTGCCTGATAGCTGCTTGGCCCGCGCAGAAAAAGTTTCAAACGTAGGCAGCGCCCCTTCGTTCAAAGCCAGCAGGCGATCGCTCACATGCAGCGTCTGTGTAATTGTCCCGTGGGTTTGACTGTTAAAGGTAATGCCCAGGTCATAGTCTACGCATCCGCTGAGCATCGGCAGCAAAAAGACGAACAGTGCAAGACTGCGAAGCAATCGGCGGCGGCAGACATAACTCAAGCGGTGAAAAGAAAGTTTCAAAAAAGGTCTCAAGGCAAAGCGGTAAAAGGCCACAGTGGCTCACAAATAGCCCACATCGGCCCACTAACTAAACCAAAATAACCCGCCCAGCGTCAAAATAACCCCCACCAGTGCAATCCAGATAAACTGATTGTCCGCCGTATTGACCTGGCTTAGGTCAATCGGTTCTGGCTCTGGCTTTGGCTTACGGCGACGCTTCTTTTTGGGCCGTTGGGCGTAGCGAATTTTGACATCATCGTCCATATTCGCCAAATCTGGAATTTTGGTGACCCACTCGGGCTTCATTTCTAGCTCAGGCGCTTCGAGAATGTAGAGCAGTCGCTTGCTAAGCTGCTTGGTATCTAGGTCAGGATGGAGAATGAGCTTGCGACACAGGGCTTTACCGGCCTCTTCATCGCCAGAGGCAACGTAGGCATTGACCAGCCAGGTTTGGATTTCGCCGCCTCGGCTGCCCATGGGGTTGGAGAGGGATAGGGCGGTTTTGAAATGTGCGATCGCGCCTTTATACCGCCCCCGTTCAAACAGTGCTAACCCGCTCGCCATCTCAGCATCGGCCTGCGCTTTTTTCTCAGCATTGTTTAGTCTATTTAGCGCACTACTCACCGCATCTGGTTCAGATGATTTGGGCTCAGATGTGGCTGAGGTAACTGGCTCATTAGCAACCGGCTCATTAGCAACTGGCTCATTAGCAACTGGCTCATTATCAGTCGAGACAGCGTCGGCATCAGGACGCTCCACATTAGAATCTAAGGCCATAAACAAGCAAAAGATGACTATTCTCCCTACCACCTTTTATTGTATCGCGAGATACCTTCAACCCTCTCAGCGCTTAACCTTCTTAGCGCTAATTATCAGAAGAGGTCGGCACTCGCAGGCTGCCCCGCTCACAAGAAAGCTCAGCACCTACCAGCTCACCCTCCTGCCAAATGCCCGACTTCACCTCTCCATTTAAGAAAACAAACGTGCCCTGACCGCTGCACTGATTGTTTTCAAACGAGCCAATATAGCGCTCACCATTTTCTAAAATCCAGGTGCCTTGCCCATTAAACTTATCCTTGGCAAACTGCCCAATGTAGCGCCTGCCGTTGGTATAGCTAAACGTGCCACAGCCCTCACGCCGCCCTTGCTTATACTCGCCGTCGTATCGGTTTCCGGTTGCGTACACCATCGTTCCAGCGCCATCGGCAGGTTGACCACGCTCTACCTTGCCGTAGTAAACGGACCCATCTTCGTACTGATAGCGCAGACTCTCATCTAACGGATTGAGCGCAATTGGCGGACACGCAACAGACACAGAATTCAAGTTTTGAAGGTCAGTCGTTTGAGCATAAATATTTTGAGGCGAAATGCCTTGACCAGCTTCTGTCTGAGCCGCTGTTTGAACCTCCGTGCGTTGACTGCCAACGGATTGTAGAGAGGTGATGGGCTGATCTATAGAGCTGGGTGCAGATGATGTTTCCACAGCTGCCGCGCCTGTCAATGCATTTGAGCTGGCGGGCGTCAATGGACTATCTAACCGGCTAAAGACGTTGAGTGCCAGTAGCAACACCGTACTCACCGACCCTAGCAATACCGGAAAAGGATGGCGCTGATATACCGATACCAGCACATTTTTATTTCCGACTGTGGCAACTGTCACCAGCTTTTGGGAGTAGCGTTTACTGCGCCAATGGACAACGCGTAAGCGTCTAGTAGCCCAGATAGTAAAGTGCTGAATCTGCCGCCTGCTACGCCAATGAAAAACGCGCGATCGCCTGAAAGCAAGAACAGCCGCTGCGTGACCCTGCTTTCGGCTGCGTAAGCCAAATACTCTAAGCACTCTACTGGCTCGTACAGACTGTAGGCGTAGGCGCTGTTGCCGATTGATCAGTGCGATTTGAAAAGGGCGATCGCCCCCCATAAACTCAGTCCATCCAGGTTGAATCGTTGTCGTCCAGTAAGTATCGCAATCTGTTTTGAACTGCTGACTTTTTTGTAAAGCCAAGAGAGTCAGGGCGTATATATTTTTTCGAATTCTTAAAGTAAGCGATTTAAGTACTCTGCTAGCTCGCACAGACCATACGCGCAAGCGTTGTTGCTGCTTGATTAGTTCGACCTGAAAAGGGCGATCGCCATTGATAAAGCTAGTCCAGCCGGGCTTGAGATTAGCCCGGTGAGTATTGAAACTTGTTTTCAGCTGCTGACTTTTTCTCAGCGTCTTTAGCTGTTGGTAGCGAACTGCACGACGGCTTGAGCGTTGGAAGCGCTTACAGGCAGGCAGGAAAGTATCTCTCAGCCAGCGACGGAAAGTGATCCAAAGATGCCTAACAGATCTTTGTAAGTATCGGTACGTTTGAGCAAAGACGCTCAGGCACTGATGGAAAAAAGGGCGAGATCTGATCCATCCCTGCACCAGGGTCTGACGAATCATGGCCCATAAAGTGGATGCAGCCGTGCCTGCTTGAGCTAGCAGCTGCGATGCCGTTTGGGATATAGAACTTAAAAAATCAGAACTTAGAAAAGCCGAGTGAGAAGTCTCTGCTGTAGAAGCGTGTAGCTTTACCTGTCGGTGCCGCAAAAACTTTGCCAGCTCACCATCACGAAACGCGCCATCACGCGGCCACCGTCCCATGGCTGTCTCGTCTAAACGGATATAGTCACCCTGTACGCCGCCCAGCACGGTTGCCCGATCTGTTTGCCATGACGCAATGCACACCCCAGTAAAGCAAGCCCCGCCAAAGTTGGCACCTGCTACATCTGATGATGCTAAATTAGCTTCGCTAAAATCAGCCTCACTAAAGTTGCCCCCTCGCAGGTCAGCTTCGCGTAGCACTGCCTCTCGCAGGTCAGCGCTACTCGCATAGGCAGATGCCAAGCAGGCTCCGCTGAGGTTTGCCCCCTGCAAATTTGCACCAATCAAACAGGCCCGCGACAAATTAACCCCGTGCAGGTCAAATCCAGTCAGATCATGTCCGTATAAATAAGCTCGGCTCAGATTGGGCCGACATTCAGGATGGTCTATTCGCCACTGATTCCAGGTATCCACGCCCTGCTCAATCAGCGCCAAAAAATCAATACTTTCCATAAATGGCTATGACATCACCCAAGAAATCTGCTCTGCGGATGGATGCACCCATCACAGAAAGGTCAAACGGAATAGCACTTTGAGCGGTAATAACTGTTACCCCTATCCTATAGCGAATTAACAAAATGCATTTGGCCAGTAGCAAAACGTACATCGTTAGTTCACAAAAATCTGACCTTAGAAAATTGCGCCACAGGATTGGCAAGATAAGGCAAAATAGCTAGAAAGCATGCTGATAACGACTTGAGGCCAAAGGAATACATTTGATGTTGATGGTAATTTCTCCAGCCAAAACGCTGAACTACGATGGCGCAGACTATCCTCACTTCACCCAGCCCAGCAAGCTAGAGCAAAGCTCAGCACTGGTCAAGCAGCTCAGTACCTATGACCCACCTCAGCTCTCCAAGCTAATGAAAATTAGCGACAAGCTCGCCCAGCTAAACCAGCAGCGCTACCGAGACTTTCAAACCCCCTTTACCCCCGAAAATGCCAAGCAAGCACTCCTCGTTTTTAACGGCGATGTATATCGGGGCATCGATGTAGAAAACTACGACGAAGACGATCTCACCTTTGCCCAGTCACACCTGCGCATTCTCTCTGGCCTGTACGGCATCCTCAGACCGCTGGATCTGATGCAGCCCTATCGTCTAGAAATGGGTACCAAGCTAGCCACTGACAAAGGCAAAAACCTCTACGAATTTTGGGGCGATCAAATCTCGAGCCTGATTAACACCGACCTCGAAAAGCAAGAAGCCCCCTGTCTAGTAAACCTCGCCTCAAACGAGTATTTCAAATCAGTCGATCTAAACTCTCTCAAGGCCCGCGTCCTCAACATTGCCTTTAAAGAAAACAAAGCAGGCACCTATAAAGTTGTTGCCATTCATGCCAAACGTGCACGCGGCCTCATGGTTGATTTTGTCATCCGCAACCGCATCGAAAATCCTGAGCTGATGAAGGGCTTCGACCGCGACGGTTACTATTTCAACGCAGACCTCTCGGAGGCTGATACTTGGGTATTTTGCCGAGACTGAGCAATGGAATAAAAGGAAGAGAATCGAAGGAATCCTGTGAAAATACGCTGAAGGCTCAAGATCCTAGTAATCTTCAGATTCTTTGTTCAGATTGCAATCTACGCAAAGGGCAACAGGCGTCCGTT
>JBCBKQ010000125.1:0-16829 GCA_038521595.1 Cyanobacteria bacterium J06627_28
CACCAAAGAGGCATCTGCTAAATCCATTGGTAAGTCTGCGTACTTTTTCATAAGCTTCGTCATGCGCAGTAGATGTGAGTTGTGAAGCTGAAACACTTCGGCAACGCCTGCGATAATAGTTTGTAGAAAAAGTCGCTCGGCTTCTAAGCTGACTGAGCGTTTGAGTAGGTGGCAAGTTTCGGAGATGACGGGATAGGTTGTGACAAGTGGCTCTGATTTGATAGCAAAGGCTGGTTGTACGAGATCATGATATCTATCTCGACTGTTGATAAGCGCTACAAATGCGCCTGTATCAGTGATGATCATTCTTGCTCTCTTGCATGGCGTTCTTCTATCTCTTGATGTACTAGCGTTTTGTAGTTGGTAGATAGGTCAGGATCGCCGTCTTTGAGGTATCCAACTAAACCCATTTCTTGGAAAATCTCTAAGGGAGACTTTTTAGAAGGTTGCGCTTCGGTATCTTCTAACTGGTTCGATGGTTGTAGCTGCTGATCGTACAGCGTAAGGGCATGTCCGATAATTTGTGCAACATCTTGATTCGTTTGCTGCTGAATGCGTGCGAGCTTTTCGGCGCTGTCGTTATCTAGTTCAGTTTTTATGTACATAGCGGAAAGAGGCAATCTATGGTGTTGAGGTAGTTTAGTGTGTAGTTAAGCTTCTCTCTAACTAAGCCACTCCATAGTCTGTGTATGGTCGCTTGAAAGGTTGCTGTAGCCCTAGCACGATGTCCTCACGAGGAATGCCCATATTAACTAAGTCTTCTGCGGGGTTTTGCTCTGTCAGGTTCTGCTGAAGCCATATCTTTTCGTCTTGAATATCGAAATGCATAATGCTTTGGTACACCCGTTTGGAGCCTTGCCAGCCAACGTCCATCCATTGATAATGGCTGCGCTCATCATCGAAAAGGAGCTGCGTTTCTATATCGTCATCTAATGCATATCCTTGTGAGTAACGGGAGAGCAACTGCCGCACAACTTGCTTGTATTCTGTTAACTTATCCACGTCGTGTCCTCTTTTCACCGTTGTGCAGGCAGTTATCACTATCTTCCATTCGCAAATCTAAATCATTTTACGGTTAAACATCTAAAGCAAACTGGTCTTTTTCCTGCTTTTTGTGTTTTCGCTCGCGGCGTTTTTCCTCTTTTGCTTTTAGCTCTTGTATTGTATCGGGATGCTGGCTTTCAAACTGCTGGCGAAGTGTGTCTGAATCAGCTTCGTCGATGGTGAAGTCGGGGGCGATTTCGTCTTGTAGGCGCAGTTCCCATTCGTAGGCTTTGGCGGGGTGATATTTCCAAAAGCAGCCGTGGGCGACGGCGAGGGAGGGATCTTTTTGGCATTTGGCATCGACGCGGATGGGGAAGTAGCGGGCGGCAAGGTGGCTCCAGTCGTAGTCTTTGCGGCCTTGGGCGGTGGTGAGTTCGTGCCACCAGTTTTTGGGGCTGTTTTTGGCGGGTTTGCTCCATTGGGGATGTAGCAGGGGCCAGAGGGCGGCGCTGTTGATCATGACGCCGTCGTCTAGGGTCATGCGGTAGGGGGTGGGGGCTTCGGGGATGGGATCGTTGGGGTTGGCGGGGAGGGGGCCGGTTTCGGCGCACTGGCGGACGAGGGCGATGAAGGCGGTGAGTTCGCTGTGGAGGGTGCGGAAGTGGTCTTGCTGGTTGCTGGTGTCGGTTTTGGCTTTGCTGTTGCCGGTGGCAATGGCTGTGGTTCTGGCGCTTTCCAGGTCGCTCAGTTCGCCTTCTAGGGTACGGAGGTCGGGGGTGAGGTAGTCGGCGAGGAGGGTTTTGAGGGTGTTGGGTTGCCAGCGGTGGATGGAGATGTGGGCGACGAAGTTTTTGTTTTGTGAGCTGAGGGGGAAGTAGATGGGGCGCTTTTCGTACATGTCGAGGTGGACATCGGGGAAGAAGTGGAGGCGGAGCCAGGTGTGGAGGTCTTTGTCTTTGTTTTTGGGGGTGATGGCGCTGTGGTGGGTGGCCCAGGCTTGATGGATGGGGGCGGCGGGGTCGTTGGGGTTGTCGGTGTGGCTGAGGCTATCGGGGGAGGTGGGGCGGCCTTTGGAGTAGGCGGAGAGGTAGAGAATGCCTGCTTTGACTACGCTCGGTAGTCGGCTGTCGTTGCTGGATGGTCGGCTGTCGTTGCTGGATGGTTGGCTATTGTTGCTCGGTAGTTGGCTGTCGTTGCTGGGTAGTTGGCTGTCGTTGCTGGATGGTCGGCTGTCGTTGCTTGACGGTTGACTGTCTTCGCGGGTTGTTAGGGGAAAGCGGCCCATCGCTAGCCCGATGGCATAAGAAACGTAATCTGTAGGCTTGGGTTCTTCGTATTCGGGTTCCCAATCGGGCAGTGGCTCCCCGGCGGGGCGGTCTACGGCGCGTTGTGCCCAGGCTTGGGCGTAGGGCCAGCAGGTGGGGCCGGGTTGTTGGAATTCTACGGAGGGTTCGCGGGCGGCTTCGTGGGTGGTGAAGGCGGTTTCGAGTTGGGTGAAGATCTGGTCGGCGGATTCGATGGGGAAGAGGGGGAGGCGGCGAATGTCGTTAACTTTAAAGCTTATCGACGGATTGAGGGAGTTTAATACAAATCTACTCTTCTCGCTATTCATACTACAAAGAACAGAAAATAGATTCTCTGAGAAGAATGAGACTCCAGCATCACCGAAGATACTTGAGTATCTGTGGATTCTAGCTTTGAAGCTATTGCCTACAGTTGTGATTGCAATACCTTGCTTATGATACAAATCTGCGCCACGACCGTACCTACTTTTCTGAAATGTTGCGATCTCAAGTCCTTCTCCATACCAATCGATTACGTACTCTAAAGGCTCGAACCATACCTTTCCCTCTGCTCCTTTTATGAATGAATGCCAACTACCTGTATTTTCTTCAAAGTTATCTATTTGAGTCGAAGAAAGAGATTCATAGCGCTTTGCTTCAATTCTACGGCTGCTGATCTCCCACCATTTACGTAGATATCTTGTATCGTTTCTGGTTCCTAAGCCTTCTCTACATGTGCCCGCATCATCTAGCTTGAGATCGGCCTCATACGAATCAAGCACTTGGTCATCCCACCAGTAGATGAGCGGCTTTTCCTTGATGACATCGAAGCGATTCGTCTTAAACTCAAACCGTCCTACCTGCGCTAACAAACCCGCTCGCTTACGTTCAATATTTCCTTCTGATTTGGTATCTCCAGGCGCAGGCTGAAGTGCAATACTTGTTGTATCAGTCGGCTCATCACGACAGAATATTGTCATCGCAACAGATAACACAACTTGAGCCGCAGAGACTTCTTCAAAAGCGCCTGTTTCAAGATCTCCTATCAGTCTTAAATCGTATTTCTCAAGCAAACTCTCCCGAACCTTAGAATACTGGCTAATAAACATCCAATTCCGCATCGTCAGCAGCGCCGACAGCCCGCCCCTTTTCGCGAGCTGCAATCCCCGCTCCAAAAAAGCCGCATACAAATCCGCCTTCGCATCCGGATAATACCGCTTCACATAGTCCGCATCCTTCAGCCGACTCGTCCCCTGATACGGCGGATTCCCCACCACCAAATCATAAGCCCCCGCCGCCACCATCCGAATAAACCTAACCCCCGCCGCAAGCTGCTCCCCCCGCAGCCGTAGCCCCAAATCATCGCTCCGCGTCCGCCGTGTCAAAAAGTCCTCTAATTTTTCCAGCAAAACCGCCTTCGCATCTGTCCTTTCTGCCCCAGCTCCAGACCGCTCAGACTGTTCCTTCTGCTCCAACAAACTTTCCTGAACCGGCCTCTCAATCGCCTCCTCCACCGCCGCATCCACCTGCAACAAACTCCCCCAGGCATCCGCCCCCTTCAGCGCCTCCACAATCTCATCCGTCAGCGACCCCGGAATCCCTGTCTCCGCCGCCACCGCCACCCGCAGCTCTACCCGCGCTGGGTCATCCACCGGCAGCGCCGCCAAATTCAAACTCGACGCCACCAAATTCAGCCGCCTCGGACTCGCCGCCTCACAAAATCCCTTCGCCTTCAAATACAGCGCCGCCGCCGCAATTTGCACCGCCCTCGGGTCTAAATCCAACCCAAACAGATTATTCTCCAAAATCGATTCAACAACTGCCTGATCGCTCCACCGTTCCGCCGATAGCTCCCCCCGGTGATACGCCTCCTCACCATAAAAAACAAACAACAAATCAAACGCAATAATCAAAAAGTGACCCGATCCACAGGCCGGATCAAAAATCTTGAGATCGCGAATACTCCCTGGCACCCCCTCAACGCCTAGTCTCGGCTGCGGCACCCAATACTTCCACCGCTGCTCCTGCTCACCCCCAATCGGCATCAGCGCATCCAGCGCCACCTCACCTTTCTCTCTCTGCTCTCGCCACTGCGATCGCTTCTCTTCTAACGCCGCCAAAGTGCCATACTTCTCTACCCCTGGCACCCATCCATTCTTCTCACAAATCGCCAGCCACTGCTGATTCAAACTATTTTGCAGCAGCCATTCCACCATGTAGCGCTCCGTAAACATCTGCGTCTTACTCGCAATCTCATGCGGCTCCAGCTTGCCGCGACTGTTCAGCTTCGCATCCAGCGCCTCCCGCTCCGGGTCATTCCAATACTGATACACCCACCCCAGCGTCGTATCATCCGTCCAGGCACTCGCCAGCCCCTCATCATTCAGCGCCTCCACCACCGCCCGCAGCGTACTCACCGGCACGCTAAACAGCTCCGTTATCCCCACCTTGCCAAACACCCCCGGCAGCTCCACCGCCAGCTCGTCATACAGCAGTCCCAGCAAAAAGCCATAGCCATCCCGCTCCCCTTTACACAGCTCCGGCCCAAAATAATCGCGAAAATCCCGATACCCCGAACTCTCCAGGCCCCCGGTCACCACCGCAGGCTTCACCTGCCCCATCGCCTCAAGCTGCATAATCACTACCAGCCGATTCAGCAGCGTCGCCCCCGCCAGCTTAATCGCCTCCGTCAAGTGCCGCTCTTTACTTTCCTCCAGCACCGCCTGCTCATTCTTCACCTTGCCCTGGGCCTTCTGGCTCTCTAGCTCCGCCCGCGCCTGTTCCTCCAGCCAATCTTCTAACCGCTCGCGCCTTGCCCGCTGCGCCTGTGCCAGCTCCGCCCGCGCAATATCCGCAATATCCAGCCGATACTCACTCCGCGCCTGCTCGCGCAATCCCCGCAGCAGCAAGCCCCCATTCGGATCACCCTCCGCCTCGCGAAACCGCCGCACCGTCTTCGCCAGCAGCGCCTTCGCCTCAGTCGTTAAATGACCTATTTCTCCGATCCTCATTCCTTCGCCCCTTCCTTAAACCAATCTCACCCGAATCGTCTCATCACCTGCCAGCTTATCGGCCACCTGCTCGCGCATCTGATTCACCAGCGCATCCATCTCCGCCACGCTGCTAATCTCCTTATTCGCCAGCAGCGCCGTCACATTTAGCTCCACCACCTGCGCCCCCGTCCGCTGCGCCAGTGCCTCATCAAACCGCCGATTCGCCTGCTCGCGTGCCACATGCAACCGCTCCGGCCCCTGCCCCTTTAGCTCCAGCAGCGTTGGCGCGATCGCCTCCTTGGTCGTACTGCTCGCCGCCGCCCGCAGCGGCCTTAGCACCTCCTCCGCCTGCGCCTCACTCAGCTCAAAATAGCCCTGCCGATGCTGCAAGCGGCCCTTCACTTCCTCTAGCGCCTGCTCCTGCTTCTCAATTAGATCTAGCCGCACCGCCTGATAGTGCGCCTCAATCTTCTCTAGCGCCGGGGCAAGCTCATCAATCTCCTCCCAGGGTCGATTGTGATTGTTCTGCCGATCTATCTCAAAGTGCGATCGCACCCTTTCCACTTCCGGCTCCACCCCACCCAGCCGACTCACCTGCGCAAGCTGCGCCACCTGAAAATCCAGCATCCTTTGCGCCCTGCGCACCGCCTCCACCTTCTCATCAGTGAGATTTCTAAGCGATTTCTCCAGCTCCTCTATCCCGTCACGCAGCACGTTCACATTGCGCTTTACCTCTAGCAGCGTGGGTTCTACCTGACGCGATCGCATACAGTCCTCTAGCGCCTTCTGCAACTTCTGCAAAGACTTCGGCAGTTCTATGCGCGCGGGCAACCGATTGTAGCGAGCCTCTAGCTCGCGCAATTTCCCTATCTGCTGTGGAAAATTGGCAAACACCGCATCGGCAATCGTGTCATTATCGCGGTCTAGCGCCTTGTCTAAAACCGTCTCAAATAGCCTGCAAATAGCAATGCGATCGCGCCCCGTCACCCCCTTATCACTCGGCGGCAGCACCGTCGCCCGCTTCAAATCGCGATCCTTTACAAACAAATCTCGTGCCCCCGGATCTTGCACCGAGGTCACCACAGCCCCCGCATCGGGCCGAATGCTCACCAGCCCCGCCCGCAGCAGCCCAGCCAAACAAGCCTTCACCACATCCGTCGGATAGCCATAGGGCGGCCCGCCAAAATGCCGCAGCAGTTCGCCCCCTTCCACGCCGCCCTCATCTAGCACATAGCCCTTCACCTGCGAAGGCACATCGCCCGTACAGGCCGCCTCATACTTACCCGCATCTAGCTTAAAAATGCCAAGCTCATCAATGAACTTATTAGAAATGCCCGATAGCTTTGGCTCTAGTAGCTGCGCTAGCTCCGCAGGCGTCACAGAAGCCGCTACGTACTGGCTATAAATATCCGGCAGCAGCGCCTCAGCTAGCCTCAGCAGCCGCGTCCCAAACGTCTCACCGTAGGGCTGCGGATCAATCTGTCTGCCTCGGAAATATATCGATCCGGCTAAAAAGGCATCGGCAACTGCCTCTTTTACTCGGGTAGTAAGCCTGTTCTCTCGACTCCTTTCTTCGTTGAGTTCTCGTTTTTTTCCTGAAGAAAGCGATGAGTCTAGCCCACCATATATCCTCAGCATCTCCTTCGACTTAACTAACTCTTTCACGGACCCCCGGAGCGTGCTGTGGTCACTCACCACCCAGATAATGCGATCGCCCTCATAGTCGCTCTCTTTAATCCAGTCCTCTGGACGCAGATTATCCCTAGAGGCCGTATAGCGAAAATCCACGGTCACCACCGCTAGCTCGTTAGGTACCTGCAACCGCTCATCCTGCCGTTGCCGCCCATCGCTGTAGTACGCTGCGTACTGAAACCTAGTGCCCTTATGACTTGGCCTGCCCACCGTGCCCAACAGTCCTCTTATCTGCTGAGATACCTGCTCGCTCTCTTCGTTGAAGGCAACTCGATAGCGGTCACGCTCTCTTGCCCACTCCTGCCCCGCCGAACTCTGAATCTTGTAGCCCGTCTTCTCTGAATACGACAGCAGGTTTAGCTCTCGCAGCCGCTCTAGCGCCGCACTCACCGCCCCTTCCTGATTCCCCTGGCCTATCTGGTCGTACAGGCACTGCGCCACCAGCTTAGGCGTCGTTGCCATCTGCTCTTGCACCAGCTCTAGCAGCGCCACCGCCTTGGCTACCCGCGCACTCAGCGCATCCGTCTTCACCACCTCATTGGCAAAAATGCGCGTCAGCGTCATCTGTACATCGTTATCTAGCGCCGACTGCTGCACATCAAAAATATTGTCGATAGTAATCAGCGTGCCGAGTGCTTGCTCGCCCAGGTTCTGCTCGCGAAACAGCTCGCCCAGCAGCTGCAGCAATCCGCGAATCGCGTGGTCATCTCCTTTGGCCTTTGTTGAGCGCGATCGCAGGTTAGAGGTAATCTGCATCAGCAAATCCACATACCCCGGCAGCAGCGGATACACCTCCAAAAACTGCTCCTTAGAAAGCTGCTCGCACTCATAGCCATACAGGCTCAAATCGCTCCGATGCGTCTCAAACAGGCTCTCTAACGCTCCTACCTGCGCCTTCTTTTTCTTCAGCAGCCGCTTATGCACCACATCGCGAATATTCGTCGGCGCTAAATGCACTCTTAACTTGGGTGGAAAGCGATCTTTCAGCTTGCTGATATTGCTTTCATCTTCGCTGTCTTCTAGCTTTTGCTGCCCGGTCGCCAGCAGCCACACGCGTCCCTTTAGCCGCTGCCCCAGCGCCGATACAAACGATTGCAGCGCCAGCATTCGGCCCGTATTTTGAAAAATGTACTGGCTGACCTCATCCACCACCACAAACAGCGTTTTCCCTGCCGCCCGCCGCGCCAGCATCTTTTCAATATCGGCAGTCACCTCCGCTGCCGAGGTGCCCACGCCCGACGTCTCGCCCGCCCGACTGCTATACCAGCTCATCGCGTCCTCATAGCGCGTCGGATTCATAGCGTGCATCACTTCCGAGAAGTAATCGTCGGCTAGCGGCGACTGCTTCATTGTCTCCCAAGGCTCGCCTAGCACCTGCTCCGCCGTCTGCAAAAACGGCTCCCATTCGCCCGCTTCTTCCAGCTTCAGCTCATGATCGGCCACATAGCTGCTCTCATCGCAATAGCCCAGGCGCTTTTGTAGCTGCCGCTTAATGGCCGAATGAATCTGCTCGTCGTCTCGGGCGATCGCACCCACATCAAACACCACCGCAATCGGTGCGATCGCCTCGTTTAGCTGTCGCCAGCTTTTGCGAAAATCCGCCGACTTAGGCGAGTCGTCTCTTTGCAGCAGCGCCTCTGCCAAAGGCTGTCCATCCGGCAGCGTCATTCCATCCAACGCCAAGCCCAACAGCTTCGCAAAGCTAGACTTACCCGACCCATAAAAGCCAGAAATCCAAGAGGCAGGTAGTGCCGACTGACTTTGAATATCTTCAGCTAGGCCGCCTAGCAAGCGCACAAACTGCTCGTGAATGCCCGAACTTTGGACTTGGCGATCGCCGCCATCTCCGTAGCCACCAGTGATAATGTACTCGCCAACCTCTGCTGCGACCTTTGCCGGATCTTGCTCGTGAAAATAGACAACCGGCGGAATATCGCGCGTAACATCGTTGGCAAACAGTTCTTTTAGCAGCATAGTCTGGCTTTGTCTGGGTCTAGTGTTTAGTCTAGTGAATGCTTTTTATAGAGTGCGCGTTACGAATACACCCGAGGGCGATAGTCTCTATCAGTAGAGAGTTCTCCCATAAAAGAAAGCGCCTGTCGGCCTTCTCTACGTCCTGGGTAGAGAACCACTACGGGCAGATTCCGAGTTTTACCGTCAATATGTTTTAGCAGCGCGGAAGATCGAAAGAAGGGATAAAGCGCGCCTGTGCGACCCAAAAAGAACAGCGTGTGATGAGTGTGCTTTGGGTGGCTATCGGCAAAGCTATCAATAGTGTCAATCACATCCTTGGCAATGCCGTCTGCGCCTTCTATATAGCGAGTCAGCTTATCTTTCAAATACTGCAACGACCGGGCCGGATCTTTCTCATACAGCCGATGCTCCATCCGGGTAATGCTCTCTAGTACTTTGGGGTTTTCTGCTTTTAGCCGTTCTAGCAATAGCTGCTGCAAAGAGATTGAAAGCACATTCCAGCCTTTCCCTCGCAGCTCATCGCTTAGGTTGCTTATTCGCAACCGTAGATCGAATTCCTTTTCAGGTAGATAGGTCAAAATCGCGAAGCGGTAGTTACGCATGGTGCTAATGCGCGGCCCCGCCTCGTCGAGCAAGTCTCGTCTTAGGTCGCTAATCGCTCTATCTAGGGATGCCTGCTCTAGCAGTGGCTCACTCATTTTTCTACACGCCCTCTCATACGCTCAGCTCTCTATTACAGACCAGAATTACAGCTCAGAGGTAGGGAGTGAGGCTGCCCAGCTCTGCAAGTCTGCGTAGCGCCAGTCAAACTCGTGCAGATCGCCCATGCGGCTAAACGTGAGCGCGTCAAGCTGTCGCAACCGCTGCTCTAAAAAGCGATCGCTCAAACCCACAGACATAAAATACGAATTTTTCAACAGGGTGCCTTGATACTGCAAGCCCCTCAGAAAATACACCCAGTAGGTCAATGCCGCATCCGTAACCTTGGGGTAGGTGAGTGTGCGATACGAGCCCGCTCGCTCGCAAAGCCCCGCTGCCGTCGCACAGGTAATCAGCGCCGTTGCCATCCTCAGCACCGTGGCACTTGCCCACTCCGCTGTAATGTTCTGAGTCACCCACCGCGCTACAATATCGCGATCAATTTTTGCGGCCTTCTGTGACCTTCTCTCTTCCAAGAAGGTGCTGCTAAAGGCTCTATACATCGGGTCGCTAAGCTGTAAGTGCCAGTGGCAGATGTTTTGCCGCGTCGTCAAATCGTTTGGCTGCCAGTGGATTAGAGCTGCGATCGCTTCTGGATACGCATCGTAACGATGACCAAACTCAGCAAGCAACCTTTGCACCCTAGCCATACTCTTACTGCCGAACCAGCGATTCTCAAACGCCAGCTTTGCGCGACCTTCCTTCGGCGTCGTTAGGGTCATTTGCTCCCAATACTCTCGGCTCTCCTCTAGCGCCAACGACACACGCAGTAGACGGGTGTGAAACTTATCGACCTCAGTGCCATAGCCCTTTCGACCTGTATCAGTAGAACCTACGTCAGACGTGGTTGTCTTGGAAGCCATCATGAAGGCTCCAGACGATAGAACGGCATTGGGTAGCGCGTTGAGAAGGGTAGGAGGGCAGCAGCTAGTGAGCGCGATCGCTCTACGCAGTCAATCATAGATTGAGATCCTTCTACCGTTCCAATTTCTCGCCCGCCTGGAACCACTCGGTACTCAGGGTGTCCTACAGATGAAAGGACGTCCTCAAATGCGTTGCTATCAAACATCTCTGATGGCGGCAGAGGAAAATTTAGCGCTTTTTCCAGCGGCTGTTGACGATGCTTATGCATGAGCAGCCGGTCATTTAGCTGTTCGTCGATTTCAAATCCCCAGAAGAACAAGGTATTGATGCGATCGCCTTGCGCTAACTGTAGCCTGCTGCTCTTATCTTGCAGAATGGCGGCCTCTCTAGCGGCCTCAAATGCCGCCCACTGCCACGTTTTGGGCAGAAGTCTACGGAAAAAGTCACCGCCTCCGGCTTCATCGGTTAAGTCCGTACGCCACCACCCTAAGCGCTGGAGTTCGCCGTTGCCTTCACCTGCCCAAGCCACCAAAAGCTGCCAGGTCAAGATCTCGTCTAGCGCCTCTGTTTCCGCTGAGTTATGAACCACGCTCTCAGACGTAGCATCATCGCCATGTAGCCCAGCTTCTGCGTCTACTACCGAATGGGAAGGCATTGGATTTTCGTCCTTTCGTTAGCGCTATCGGCACTCAATCTACCATCTCTCAACAGGCTATGTTTTGTGCTGCAATTCTTTTGAGCTAGTAAGGGTGATTTTTCTGCATGTTTGCCAGCATTCACCAAGCGATCACATGCGGCGCAGCATATTCCAACTAAGATATCTACGACAGGCACTGTTCGCTCGTTAAGCATAAATCATTCATGTTACTTTTTTTAAGACTGCGAAAAAGTAACACGACTAGCACGAGATGAGTAAGTCATCGGTAGTCCTTAATACGTAAGGACTACCCTCAAAAGCTGTGGTGTGATAAGCGATCGCCCCCTCAGAATCCTTCTCTCCATGCCGCAACGTTCCCAAGTAGTTGTTAATATCACCCTCCGCCTTCACATCGCCGATCGCCTGAACTTTTACCAAAGCCAGCAGTCAGCCGCGTCTGTTATCCGTCGCCGAAGCACGTACAGATTACCTAAGTTCATTACCGTACCTAGCTGACCTTTGCGGTCACCAATCTTCTCGGCAATAACCTGAGCTTGCTGATAACAACTGACAGCCTGCTCAAACTCTTTTTGTAAAGTAAATGAACATGGGTAGAACGAGGCATACTTCTAACTTCTCTTCAAATAATGTCGCCTGAGAGAAGCTTGCTTGCAGACAGTTTTAGTGTTGGGAAGACTGATGATTCGACAATATCGGAATTGCGAAACTGTTGTTCTTGATAGATACCGTCTTGAAGGATAAATACAACGACTTGCCTTTTATGACGGTCTATTATCCAATATTCAGGAATTTGCCACCATTCGTACTGCTGCTTTTTCCATTCATAGTCGCGGCGATAGTTGGCCGTAGACTGGCTACCTGGGCTCACGACTTCGGCTACGAACAAGGGCGCAGGCATATCAAAAAGAACAACACTTTTCTTTAGGTTGGCGATCAATTCGAGGTGCTCAGGGCGCAATACAATCAAATCAGGCACTCTGTTTACGCAGTTGTCACCCACCGGACGGACCTGCAATTCAGTAGAGCCGCTTCTCACCAGTCGTCGATTTCCTAGTAGCCGCTTTAGCTTTTCAGCAAACTCACTTGCAATAAAGTAATTCTCATCATCTTCGGGCGGCAACTTAATCACCTCTCCATTACTCAGCAGCCGAAAGTTGCCGTCTGGCCCTAGATCAGACTCTAAATATTCACGATAGGTTTTATAGCGAACAGACGTGAAGGTCATAGCTTAGCGTGCTGCATCTTATGAAGTATAGCAGAGGCGAAAACTCAGGCACGAGCTTAGGCATAAAGCCATCGCTGTGCTGAGGGCAACTTGGGTTTGGTGGAGATGGGGCGAGGGGAGTATGGGGAGGCGATCGCCTGTTTTGAACGGTATCAAGAGATTTGAGAGATTGGCAATCGTCAGGGGGAGGCGAAGACTTGGGGAAATTTGGGGATTGCGCATTATTATTTGTAGCGGTATGAGGCGGCGTTGGGTTGTTATGAGGAGAGTTTAGTCGGGTTTAAAGAGGTGGGTGATCGTTTTGGTGAGGGCAGGGCGCTGAGCCATGTGGGGATTGTTTTGATGCGGTTGGGACGGAGAGAGGAAGCGGCAGGGTATTTGCGAGAGGGGTTGGCGATCGCTCAGCAGCTATCTGACAGGGCGACTGTAGAAAGTATAGAAAGGGCTTTGGTGCAGTATGAGTGAGCCTAAAGTAGTAGGGCTAAAGAGTAAGAGCTTGCAGTCGAAGCTCGAAAGCATCTAACTGTACAGACCGCGCAGCGTTCTGACCCCCAAGGCGATTCCCGATGAGCAGACACCAACGCCGGAAATTACAGGCAAAACGGAACAGAAGCGACCGACGGAAGCACCGCAATCACAGACAAGTGAATTAGCAACAAGTTACCTCACTGAAGCTAGCGTTTCGCTACAGCTTTTGGGGTACGCAGATACGAAGATAGGGAGGTGGCGTATAATGTGAATAGCTGAACCGCAACTCAAAATCTATGAGCGATTTTCAAACTGAGCAGCGACTAGACAGCATAGACCGACGTATTGAAGGGCTTAGCGGAGCCGTCGATACGTTAGTGACACAGTTTTTGAATCCGTTGGCTCAGCAGGCGCTAGAAAACCAGCAGGCCATTGCACGATTAATTGAGCGCAGTGAGCAGCATCAGGAATGGCTGGATGAAGACCGTCATGATTTAGCTACGTGGCGGCAGGTTCAGGCGGAGCAATCTCAACAAATTCAATCCCTATTGGATAGTGCTCGCGCTGACCGAATGAGCGCTAACGAGCGGTTCGAGCAGATGCAACCTGCAATCCGGCAAAACCAGCGACTGTTGTTAGCAGGGCAAGACAGGTTAGATACTGTCCTTGCTGAAGTGCTATCGCGATCGCGCCGAGTACAGGCAGTAGAAGATGCCGCTTAAAGGAACCCGTCAGATGTGAGTAGACAAAGATGAGTGCTGGGCATCATTTCGCATTTCGCCCGACGACCGCAGGCTCAATGTCGGTTTTCGAGTGAGTTGTGCTGTGCCCAGGGCTCTTGTGTAGCCCTTTACCCTTCTTGCGCTGTTGCCCTCTGCAAAAAACTATTCGTGTTACTTCTGATAAAGCTTAAAAAAATAACACGAATACCTAAGCAGACTATTTAGTCGCGGAATTCACATTTTGGGTAGAAGATCTCGGTACTTCTGCAATGTCGTCTGGAGCATCCTCCCCAATCGCAACAGGCTTGCCGTCGCGCCAAACGACCGCGTAATGACCCAAACGGCGCTTTCGTTCTAACGTGTCAGCAGCAACCTGTCTTAAAACCTCTAGTATCTTTTTTGTATCTGGTGGAATATTAGTCATCACTCTATCTCCTGTAGCAGTTGCTCAAGTAGTTGAGCGTTTAGAACATCACGAATCTCACCTTGCTGAACAAAAACCTTGACGCTCTCCCCCTGACCCTGTAGGTACAGTCGGAGATTCTTGTTTCACAGACTCTTGACTAGGCAGCAGCCAAAGCTGCCGCCCCCGCCAGACCGTCTCTACAAGCGTTTTCAAGAACCGTGCGCCCCACGGCTCTATTCTTAATCACAATGGCGCTGGCAATATCGCGCGGCATAGATGAACCACACTCACAGGTATGCCAGCGTTCACCCAATGATTTCTTAGCCATTTGGCCGCATTCTGGGCATTCCTGGCTAGTGCCAGCAGCCGGTTCATACATCAACCCGACGCCACGCTTAAAGCAAACCCACGGCAATATTCCATTCAGGAACTGCCCGTGGCCTGCATCTAACATGTGCTTACCCAGAAAACCACGACTCAATCCGACTAGGTTTAGCTTTTCGACCGCCACCACATCAGCACCGTCACAAAGTTTGTGCGCCGCTTTGTAATGGAAGTCTTTGCGAGTGTTGGCAATGCGCTCGTGCAGTCTAGCTATCTTCTTCTGTTGCTTCTTCCAGTTAGCAGAGCCTATCTGTTTTCCTTTAAGTCTGCGTTGTAGCAATCTCAGCTTACGTTGCATATCTACAAAGAATTTAGGCCGCTCTAACTGAAGCCCCTCAGAAGTTGAGAAGAAGTACTCTAGCCCTACGTCAGCACCAACAAAGTGACCGACTAGCGGCACCTCTGGGACTGATACATCAGTCTGAAACGTCAGCATCAGGTAAAAGCCTGACGCTCGCTTCACGACCCTGGCTTGCTTTACAGCAAACCCGTCAGGGTACGGGCGAGACTGGTGAATCTTGAGTGCGCCAAGGCTGGGCAACTTCACAAATTTATCCGCTAACGGGTTCTTGCCTAGCTGCGGAAACACGAACGAGCGCATCCGATTAGACCGCTTGAACCGTGGATATCCCTTGCCCCGCTTCTGCATGTCGCTATGCGCTCTATCCAGTGTCCTCAGAGTTTGCTGAAGTACTTGAGCATTGACCGACTGAAGCCAAGGACTACCCTTCTTTGCCTGTGTCAGCTCCTTACATTGAGCTGCGAAATTAGGGTATGAGGCTTCCGCTGCCATGATGTACTCGCCACGAATTGAGCAAGCGTTGACTGGGCACTTACGCGAAGCACTCCAATCTTTTCGCTCACGCAAAGCATAATTCCAGACTGATCGGCAAACGTCCAAGATGTGTTGCATCTCTTCTGCCTGCTGCTTAGTCGGTTTCAGCTTAAGTTCGTACGTCAGAGTAAGCATAGGTACTATTGTACCAAAGCACACCGTGTGTTTCCACTGTTCGCTGGCGCTCACCTGGCTTTCACCACCCCCTAAAGCCTGCAGCTATAGGCGGAGCACTAGCCGATCCTTGGTAGTTCAGCCGTGATCGAGTTGAGCTTGTGGTGGCCAGGCACCACAAGCTCAATTCCTACGAGACCAGTTCGCGGTGACAAAAGTATCTGTGGTAGGTGCGTTGGCGCAAGATGCGTCGATAGACTACTGGTCAAAACTGATTCTAGCTGTCTGGGGTGCGCCTGATGTGCAAAAGCCTTACACCTCGATTCGAGATGCGGTTAGCCAGATGAGTGCCAACCTAAAAATCCAGTTGATTTTTGCTGACCAAGCGCTAACTGACACAGAATCCCAGATTATGGCGGCAGGCTGGGTAGACGTTTGATGCCTCACAGCACGAGCTGAGGAGCCGAATTGCACTGATATCTCGTCACAATAGCAATGCGTTAGCTAAGCTACTGCTGCGGAGTATCGCCCAGCCCTTCTTCTAGGCTCAGTCACCTCCGCCTTGAGTAAAAGCCCGCAGCGGTCTTAAGAGTATTCGTGTTACTTTCGTGATTCAATTAAAAAACAACACGAATAGTTGACTCAGATTAATTCACTATTTTTGTATACTGTGGGTTATCGAATTCTAAGAGGGTTTGGGAGAACGTAGGCAAAGCCCCGCAACTGGCCGCATCTAACGGCTGGGAGAGATGCCAGGTAGCACCAAAGAGCGCTGAGAAAATAATGGGTCAAATCGTTAATTGACCCAAGCAACTCTCAAATGCAACAGAGCCCCGTTGAGAGGGTGAACGTTTAAAGTTCACTTTGCAACCAAGCCACAATGCCATCAGCTAAGACTCGCGCTAGGGCTCGTTGCTCATCCTCATCAGTGATCCATTCAAACTCCTCAGGATTTGTCATAAACCCCAGCTCTAGCACTACCGCCGGAGCCTCTGTCGGACGGGTTAGAGCCAGATTGTTCCAAAAAACGCCCCCATCGACTCGTCCCAAATTCTCCACCAAATAATTATGGAGAAATATCGCAGCGCTATGGGATTGGGGATGGTACCAATAGGAGCGCACTCCCTGAGTCCCTTCTGCATCCCCGTCCTCCTCCACGCTTGTATAGTGAATCGTGAGAGCGAGGGCAGGCTCTGTCTGTGCGATCAGCTGCTGTCGCTCGGTTAACGAGATATCCACATCGGTCTCCCGCGTCATCACGACCACCGCGCCCCGGCTGAGCAACTCATCCTGGAGAAGCAAGGACACAGTCAAGCTCACATCCTTTGCCAAAACGCCCGTAGGCCCTACTGCTCCAGTTTCTGGCCCGCCATGTCCTGGATTAAGCAACACATTGATGCCATTCAACCGGCTGTCGGGTTGCTCGGCCAAGGCGTGTGTGTGGAGAACGCTTAGGACAAGCGTCACGGCCAAAAACCAGGCTTTTGGTCTCCAAATCGCCATTACATTTTCATCCCCAACGGTTTAC
>JBCBKQ010000126.1:0-16576 GCA_038521595.1 Cyanobacteria bacterium J06627_28
GTAGCTTCGTTTTTTGGAATCTCTTCGGTCGCATCACTACACAATAGGTACAGCCCTCTCACCAAAAAGATATGGCAGGTATTAGTGCCGAATAAATACAGGCTACTATCTGGATGATTGGAAGTTAGCCGAGGTAAGTCTTCGCTACTGATGGCCAACAGGGAGATATCCAAGGTCAGAAACTCATCATCTTCACTCACTGTGCGACCTTTTTGCAATCCTCTATCTTCAAAAATAGCAGGCAGCTTGTAGATGCGATAGCGTCCATGATCATCAAACTTTTCTGGTAGGCCACTTTTCTCTTTAATGGCGTTGTAGCACTGCCGCCCTGTTTGCGCGTAGGTAAGTAATGCGTGATCTCGCAGTCGCTTTGCCCACATTAAACAATGCTCGCGGCTGAGAGGGCGGGTGACTGTTGTGCTCCGTTCAAATAAAGCGGTTTGCTGAGGCTTTTCGTAAGCAGCCGTTAGGTAGTAACAGCTTTGCAGCGCCGCATAGTAGGAGTAGCCTTCACTGTCTCCATCGGCGGCGGTATAGAGGCGAGCCTTTTCTAATAGAAAAAGCTTACCCCAATGAATAGAAGCCGCCGTTCTCTGGCGACCAGAGAAGTCTTCTGTTGGTAATAGATCGTCAGATCTGGGCACTAATGCTGGGAAGAAAGTCAGCAGTCTGGCTCGCAGTAAATAAATGCGGCTAAGAAAATTGTAGTGAGGATTGAAGGTGCCTTGTGAAATCTCGCCGATAACAACATACTTCTCAAGCCTTGTTTGTATGTGCTTTTGGGCAAGATTTAGAGTTTCCCAGGACTTTGCAACCAGCTGCTGACGACTGTCGATACCCGCTGGAAACTCATGTTCCCAATAGGCAGAATCTTTCTCCTTTAAATCGTACAGGTAGTAATAGTTGGCTTTGCAAATGAGATAGCGAATTATCAAACTACTCGATAGCACCGAGAGCGCATCGCTATTTCTATCGCTCCCCCCACTGGGTCGCAGCCCTTCACGGGCATGAATATCTAAAATTTCTATCTGTTTTAAATTTTGATAGGCGGCTCTGTAGGCACCTTCCCCTAGTAGCGCTTCGGCAATGGAGAGGTAAGCATCAAAGTAAATCTTTTTATTGTTGGCATGTAGTTTTGGAGTCGGTTTTTCAGCAGCAGCTGTTTTAAAGACAGGATCTAAAATGGCTTCGTGAATGGTTCCAATCATCGCCATCGAAGAAAAAGGGTAGTTTTTGAGCCTTTGCCAAGCCTGTTGGAGGGTGACCTGCTGCTCTACCTTTTCACAAAGCTCTTTGATATATAGGCTAGGATCGATGCCCGTATTGAGAATGGCGCGCAGGCGCGCATTGAGTGAGGACTGTGCCTGGGCTCGCAAAAAATCGAACCCACAAAAGTCACCATCGCCAATGGGATCGCCAAAGGAAAAATCGTTGTAGGTCAAGGATGGATCTGTTTCAAAGGCGGCAAGCGCTTCGGATAAAGATTGTTTATTACAGAGTTTGACTAGGCTATGTGCCCACACGGGCGAGGGAACATTGTCTCGAATGAGGGTTTGGGTGGAGGTGACATCGTGGGCAATGGGAAAGAACTCCGCTAAGCAAGGAATGCCAGATAGCAGCGTAGTGTTGATGACTTTTACAATGTGCGAGAGCGTGCCACCTACGCCTGTACTGCTGTAGGTGAAATCAACGCGTCGATAGGGCTCTGGGCCTTCTGTGGTGTCGCTAACGAGTGCTTTGAATGTTTTTGGAATAACGCCTGGGTACTCTGGCGGCATTTTGATATAGAAGCCTAGGGTAATTTTCATGGCCTCTTGGGCAGCGAGCTCATAGTCGCTGGGGTTCGGAATCTCTTTTGAAAGTGAATATTCAGCATTGCCGTCTAGCTCTCGTAAGTTGTTATCGAGTAGTGGCGGGTATGTCCGGCTAAACTTCTGAGGACCCAGGCCCGTATCTGAAAAAGGGAGTGGACCTTTAGACTCGATGGTGAGCCGACTTAAGAAGACCGGCAGCTGGGCGGTTAATCGTTCATTTTTGACAACAGTTTGCGAGAGCTTTTTGACAAAAGCAGCCTGCAGGTAGCTGCTGATATAGGGGTGAGCAGCCGTACGGTCTTCAAAGAAGGGATGCGTGTTGCCACTGCGTACGAGTAATCGGCGGACTTCACGCTGCGCTTTTCGGCTGAGTTCAATAATCGTTTCTTCACTACCCGGGTAAGGATACTGGGAATTTTTTCGATGACGGCTCGCTCTGAAAGGCAGATGACTCAATTCGTCGCGTACAGACGCTTCGATGAGATCATTGACCTGATCGAGGCTGGTAATGGCTGTGCTGCCTTCGGCAAACCCCAAGCCGACGGCTTCTTTGTAGGCTCTAAAGACGGCTTCGTAGTTCTCGGCTTTGTCTTTTACCTGCAGGGACAGCAGTGTCTGCTTGAGCAGTGTTAGCCTGTCACCTGTGGGCAGGCCCAGTGATTTGCGTTCACTGGGAGTGAGCTCTATGAGCTGATAGAGCGCGGTTAAAATGTCTTCTGTTGTCAGAACGCGGTCATGGGGCTCATTGTAGGATTTGTACTCTTGTTCTAGCGTGCTTCGTAGGGCGGCTAGCATTTCTACTAGCGTGCCCGTTGTTGTTGTTTCGGATTGTCTATATTTTTGGGTTGCTTTTTCCCACTCGTCTTTACCTTTCAAGAGTGCAGGTAGCACCTTTCGTAGGCTTTCACGCCCTACGCGAGTTGCGGTTGGTTGGTTTTTGGGGACTCCGTTACGCTTTCGCTCAATGGCCAATCGACATAGTAAGTAACGATACAAATAATAGCTACGAGCACTATCTGGTGAGAGAGGCATATGCTGTCTAGGAGGCTATGGCCGTGTAATTACTGGGATTAGCTGCTTAGTTTTGGGTGAGATTTACGGCTTAGCAGTTGTTTTATTGTCTATACGTTCCCACGGACATGGCGTTAAAGCTGTTCATATTGGAATAATTTAAGCTTGCTGAAGGATGTAACAATATTTTTTGTATTTTTTGCTACACATTTTATGGTTTTGTAGCTCCACAATGTGGCCTCGCCTGTAGGGGTGGAGCGCCAGTAGCGTTCTGCTTTCTTTAAAGAGCCTAAATATAATGACAACTAGGGAACCCCACCGACAAAAGTAGAGATTTCCTAGTTGCGCTTACCACTGGAGGATTAAATCCAATGATTTCAAAATAGTATATCAATTGCCGGCCCAACGCCTGCAAGGTCACACCCATCTGATACGAAAATCTTCACTCCTGACGGCTTGCAACGGCAAGTCAACGATTTTTAATGTCTTTAAGGAGAAAAAATCACATGGCTAGACGATATTCCACAGTTACTGATGTTCATGCCGGTACTGAACACCTAGAGTGCCCTCGATGTGGCCACCACAGTGTGGTTTCCCATGGTGAAGGTCGCTTTGCTTGTGTGCGTTGTGGGTGGCACCGCGACGTTTCAGAAAATTGGGAACCTGTTCCTATCTACGTTTTGATTGCACTTGTAACCATCATTATCATCATCACAACAGGATAGAGGCGCGATGCTGCTTTAAGCACTGCATAACAGGCCAAACTACAACAGTTCCCCCCTCGGCACCTCAAAAGAGCTGCTGAGGGGGGATTGCTATGGGTGGGTCCTAAGCAACCTTTACAAGTACGGAGTCGCCTTCTATAACGGCTTCGAAAGTGCCTAGGGGCTCTGTGGCAGGGCCGTCTATGACTTCGCCCGTTGCGCTAAATTTTGACTGGTGACAAGGGCAGACCATTTCGGTGTCTTCCCAGTCAACAGTGCAGCCCTGATGCGTACAGAGAGAATTTACGGCTACGACGGCGTCTGCGTTTGCTGGGTCGCGAACGACAACAACCGATTCACCTACCAGGTTATTGCTAGATAGAGAGCCGGCTTCATCGAGTTCGGCGACGGTGCCAATAACGACAAAGCCGTCCTCTCTAGGTGCGCTGCTGCTAGCGGTGGCGTCTGCGTCTGGTGCATCTGCTGCCGGCTCGGCTTCTGTTTCAGCCGGTGAGCAGGCTGCGATCGCAACTGGCAAAGAAGTCGCGACCAGCCCCAATCCAACAAAGTTAAAAAACTCACGACGTTTCATTTGAAAATTCCTCTCTTTTTGATTGATCCTCTAGGCAGCGTCAGACTGAATAGCTTCAGCTACAGAACCGTTGTTAAACCGGCCCTTTAGCCAGCCTTGTAGCCAGCCTTTGTGTCTGGCTGCAGCTGCCAGTACAAAACAAAGATCTACGCCAACTGCGCCTGCCAAGATGAGAGCGGAGCCACCTGTGCCAAAACCATAGCTGTGCAGCCCTGTTCCCAACACAAAGTTTACGCCATACCAAGCCATCAACACCGCGTTAAATGAAACAACGCTGGCAACGCTGATGCCGAAGTTACTAATCCAGCCGACCAAACGCCCGTGCAGGGGCACCAAATAGCACAGTAGGGCGATGAGTGCCCAGGTCTCTTTGGGATCCCAGCCCCAAAAACGGCCCCAAGAGAAGTGCGCCCAAATACCACCGAGAATAATGCCTGCGGTCAGCAGCAGTACGCCAACCTGTAGAACCTTGTAGTTGAGCTGAGAGAGCAGCTGAATCCGGGACTTTGCCTGGGGTGTAAATAGGTAGCTGCCAAGGGCAACATGGCCTAGACCCAGCGCCAGCGCAAAGCTCGCGTAGCTGAGGGCAATCGTAGGAACGTGAATGCTCAGCCAGAAATTGTCTCGCAACACGGGCACCAGCGGTGAAATACTCGGGTCTAGAACGGCGGGCAAGCTATCCGCCAAGATGAGACACATCACAGATAAGGGGGCGGCAGCCAGCAGGTAGTATTTGGCTCGGTAGATGAGTTCGAAGGTGAGTGCGATCGCCGCAATTCCAAACCCAACCCAGATCACCGACTCATACATATTCGTCACGGGCGGACGCCCAGCAATCTGCATCCTCAGCCAAAAGCCGTAGCTCTGCACGGCAACCCCCGAGACAAACAAACCCATCGACAGCCAATAGGCATCAAAGGCCTTTACCCAAAGCGCCATCAGCATTACCACAAAGGCCAAACCGTATAGCTGCCAAGCCTTGGCAAAGGGGTGAAAGTGATTGAAGAAAACTTCCTGATCGACTGCGCCGACAGCGGGGTAGACAGACGGACTCAGCGCTCTTAGGCCGCCTTGTAAACTGGCTGCCAGCGGCGTCAGCATTGGCAAGTGATCGCTACCGGAGAGAAAGGTTTGCTTCATGATGGCAAAGTTTGCCATCAGCGGTGCCACTAGCTCGGGGCTATAAACCGTCTGCGCTTCGGAGATGCCCAGCCACTTGCCTTTGGGGTCGTCTGGGTGGGGTACGATGGCGATCGCATCATCATTGACACTGCCCAGCATTAGCGTCAGCCGATCTTCTATGGCGATGGCTTCTCGTCCGTCGCGGCTGACATCTTCTCCGGCACTTTCTTGCCTGTGGGCGGCCCGTACAACCTCGCTGAGCCCTGGATTGCGCATCAGCGTCTCAAATGAAAAATACTTTTGGTCAGGATCAAGGCCAATAGACTCTTTTAACGGACGATAGCTAAAGAGCACAAACGGCTCCTCGTTCCAGTTGCGATTGTTTAACCACAGTGAGAGAAACGTTTCCATAGCGTTCTCTTCTATGCCGTCGTGCTTGTAGGTTGTAGCGCCATGAATTTTGGCGACCGTTTCCTGGGCGACGGTGTTTAGGGGCTTTTTACGTCCAGCCTGCTGCACCACCATGGTTTCTAACGGCGATGATGTGGCTTGCTGTATCTGGCTCAGCGGTAAGACGATTAGGAGAAGCCCTAAACATAGACCAATTGCGAACTTGAGAATTTTCATATGAAGGATTACGCGCGAGTTGCTTATTGTTGTTTGTTAGCGATTGAGTTGGATGAATAATGAACCAGCGAGAAATTATCGAAACAGGTGTGGCGCGGCAAGGTAAATTCGATGACTGCCACTAAACTATCGGTTCACCATCAGTTCACCATCAGTTCAGCATCGGCTCACCATCGGCTAATTGAGCCATTACCTGCCCAAGAAAGCGCCCAGCAGCGGAATAGTTCCACTCTCTTTCTCGCCCTCGGTTTCTTCGGTTTCAATCAGTACAGAGAGCTTCTTAAACTTCTTCGCAACCGACCGCCCGTAAAACATAACGGCTACGCCCATTGTTACCATCATCGAGCCGAGCCAAGTCAGCGCTGTCACCCACCAGGGTTCGCGCTTAACCTGCAGCGTAGACTGACTCAAATCTCCGGGATTCCAAGAAGCCTGGGCAATCTTCCAGCCCTTGAACCAAGTCGGGTTATTCATCCACACTCGGCGCTCTACCTGAGCATTTTCGGCTTTTTGAGCAAATGGATCAAACAGAGAGACCGCACTTGTCCACATTGCGACCGACTCACTGCCTTCATTGCGCTCTACGATAAAGTCATTCAGCTTTAGGCTAAAAGGCAACTGCAACAGCTTTGGGCTAAAGGCCACATACCAATCACCCTGGGTAGATGCGACGGTTGTAGGCTTACCCCACGGCACCCAAACGGGCTCAGCGTCTGCCTCTGTTGCCACTAGCAGCGCAGGATTACCTTCCACAGGTAAATCTTCTGGAATGGGTACAATCTGCCTGCGCACTTGAGCGTGGGAAACACTCTCTGCGAGCGTCACCTTAAAGTCTGCCCAGCCCGGCGTAACTGATTTCCCTAGCTCCAGCGGCCCAGTCACAAAGCCTTTAGATGACTTTGACGCATAGTAAAGCGCTCCCTTGGCATCTACAACAACCTTAAAGAAGGCGCTGGGTGCCGCTGCACTAGAGCTGTCGTAGCTAATGTCAACGTCGATGGGTTCACCAGACAGCTGGTTGCGAATGGGCGCAAAGCTAGCGTTACCAAAGACAAACCAAGTTTCAGTCGATTCTCCCTGACTAAGAGAGAGCTGAACAGCCGGGTTGCGCATTTGACTGGAGGCCGACATCGGCTGACGGTTGCCGTCTAGTCGAAAATCGGGCCAGACGTTAGTGACTTCTAAACGAACAGCTTCATTGCCTGACTGAATCCTAGTTGCTTCCTGGCCCAGGGTCGCTTCTACATCAATGGTAGAAGACTGTCCGCCCCAGCTGACTGCTAGCTCGCCCCACTTACCAACGGTATTCTGTTCGCTGGGCGCTGTCAAAAATGCTTTTAGCTCACCTTCTGTCTTTGCCCTGACGATCTGTAGCTCGGCTGGGCCTACGTCCATTTGGCTGTAGGCGGCGGGTGCAACCGCAAGCCACCGCTCTAGGGACTGGTTCATGCGATCGCTTGAAAGCACCAGCCGCACCGCTGGGTTTTCAACACTGGCACCTTCTTCAAATCGCACGGTTTCCATAGTGCGATCGCTGTACGCCAGCAGAGAAAGCCCACCTACTTTATTGGGAACCACCGCACCATCCTGGCGAACAAACAATGAGTCTCTTTGAATCTCTTCGCCCGGCGCGGCAACTTCTAACAAATCTCCTTCTACTCGCAGCGTGCTCACTGGGCCAGCGTCGGTTCTTGCTAGCAGCATCCCTTCTACGCTGAGGTGAATAACCGCCGCAGAGCCTGCAATGATAACAATCAGGCCCCAGTGAGTGAGCGCAAACCCAACTTTTCTAGCGCCTTTCCAGGGATAGCGAGAAAGGGTCGAAACCCCTAGGTTTGCGGCGAGCAAAAACATGAGTGCGCCAAACCAAGGGCTCTTGTAAATGCTTTGCTGTACGACCGCTGAGCCCACCTCTGACTCGTAGAAAGTTGCGCCTATGAGAATGGCTGCGATCGCAACCAGTAATGGCACCGCTAGCTTGATAGAGCCCAATGGCTGAATCCAGGATGGAACAACTTTGTTCGTCATCTTGCTTGTCATAACTTGTTTTGTCGTCGCCTAGTCGGGCCTAGCTGAACAGCTGGAGGATACAGAAGAGTGCGATTTAAATACGTTCTATTAGATGCGCCTGATGGAAGCGCTCAAAGCGGCTTTTCAAAGCGCCTTTGGAGCTGATTGATGAGCTGATTGACCAAATACAATTAACTTTAGATAGATACTCTCCTTATAAAAGAGTTCTCTTCTGTATCAAAAGATGCAAATAGCTAACCTCAAACAGCATCGTATTCAAAAGCTGCATTCAAAGAGACCGCTATTTGCATTATCTGAGGTTACTAAACATTTTCCAACAGTTTCATGACAAAAACTCACCGCAAGCGCGCAAGAAAAAAACGTTAAACCGCACTATTTCCAGTTAATCAGAGACTTTAATCGTTCATGGCAATATCAGCAGAAAAAGTTCCTTTCAGCTGTTTTTGTCCATTAATTTGTCCTGAGATAGCAACAATCGAATTTCTATAGAAAAAATAAAATTGATTGTGCATGCAACTTTTGCTGACCTCTGATGCAATTACAGAAAAAGACTTGTTGTTTTTGTAGCGGCATACACAAAGTCATACTGATCCTCAGCCTACGGTTTTAATGTGAAATCTTCACAGCGGTAGATGCGTTTTGTCTCGGAGTACATGGTAGAGCACGTCTTTGTGGCTTGCTGAGTCTTCACAAATCTGCTGTTATCTCACTGTTACTGCTACCTCACTATTCGTCAGAGAGAACTTATTAATATGGCTTTAAATGTAGAACTGTTGGAACAGAGCTTTGATCTAGTTAAGCCCGAGGCTGACAACCTGGTAGATAGCTTTTACGGCTACCTTTTCACCGACTATCCCGCTGCCAAGCCGCTGTTTACCCATACCGATATGGCCAAGCAAAAGCAGCAGCTCAAAGGAGCGCTCGTAATGGTTGTTAGTAACTTGAGAAATCCTGACGTATTGACCAAGTCACTGCAGGGACTGGGGGCTCGCCACGTTAAATACGGCGCGTTGCCAGAGCACTATCCACTGGTTGGCAACAGCCTACTCAAGGCACTCGAACAGTATGCAGGGTCAGCCTGGACGCCTGAAGTGAAAGGCGCTTGGGTCGACGCTTACGGTGCCATCACCGAACTGATGCTGGACGGCGCAGACTACAACAGTCAAGAGATTCAGCTGGATAGTGCGTCTGTGCCAAGCACCCCAGCAGAAGATGCTGCAGGCGTTGCGCCTAGTACGCTGTTGTCTGCCGAACCGCCCGAGGGCCTCAGTGGAAAAGCGGCGGCTGGCATCATTGGCGGCGGCGGTGTAGCACTGCTTCTCATGCTGCTGATTTTGATCTAAACGCTTTTCTTTGTGCTCTAGTTTTCTTCTAGACTTTTACCCTTTAGGTTTTCATTTTCAATTTGGTTAGTAATGGCGAATAGCTCCAACTTTAGACTTGGTTGGCCTAGGAAGGTCGATCTCAAAGCCACTATCATCTTGACCATGGTGCTTCTGTTGGTCTGGATGTCTGCAGCATTCGCTCTAGACAACAAACAGATCTTTTTGCCTGGCGAAACCTCAGAGGGACACTATCTCTTTGAGGCATCTTGTGCATCCTGCCACGAAGGCTTTAAGCCTGTTTCTAATGAAAACTGTGCCCGCTGTCATGAGGCCGAGCTGGAAGAGGACGTTCACGGTGCCAAGAAGTTTAAGGATCCTCGCTGGGCTAGCTACAGGGAGAATCTAGATGTTCTCACCTGTACGGCCTGTCACAACGAGCATGTCCATATGTTTGGGCGAGGGGTGCATCTCCAGCCCGATCTTTGTATGGTTTGCCACGAGGAGCTGACGACCACTCAGCTAGCTAGTCACAAAGGGTTTGAGGCCGACGGCTGCTGGACGGCAGGATGCCACAACTACCACGACCACCGAACAATTTCTACTGCGTTTTTAAGAGATAACTTGGATCAGCCCGCAATGTTGCCCGTGCAAAAGCTGCCCGACAGGACAGTTGCAACAGAGTTAGAAACCGCGCCCAAACCCAACCTAAGCGATGCGTTTTTGGAGGGTAAGTCATGATTCTTTCAAGCTTGCCTATTCGGCAACATCGCTTTACTGTTTGGCGAATCCTTGCGGTAACGCTGCTGAGCGCTTTGCTTTTTGTTGCAGGGGTCGCTCCAGCACTGGCCACGACTCAGGCAGAGTTAGAAGAGATTAATCAGCAGTGGGAAACGAGTGCCCATGCACTCAATGATGTGAACTGTACCTCCTGTCATCAAGCTGAGGAGACTAAAGCATTTGTTGCCAATCCCACCTATGAAAGCTGTCAGTCTTGTCATGAAAATTCGACAGGTACATTTTTGTTGGGTAAGCATGGCATTCGACTGCTAGAGGGGGAATCTTCTCTGCAGCCAAAGCTTGCTCGCCTGCCGATGAAGCATGATGCGTTCAGTCAGGAGATGAACTGTAACACTTGTCACAATGTTCATACTGTAAATACGGTACAAGCATTTGTAGATGCCTGCCTAACTTGTCATAACGACAATCATTCTCTTAATTACGAGAATTCTCAGCATGGTAAGGCTGTCTTTGCCGCACTCAAAGACAATCAGACCCTTCCTCGTCCGGGTGACACCATGGTTACCTGCGCGACCTGCCATATGCCCCGCACCGCCCAAAAGAAGGGCGACGGTTCTTTGCTGGTGCAGGTAAACCACAACAATACCTACACGCTGAAGCCACAAGATCGCATGGTGGGCGAGGTCTGTATGAACTGCCACGGCGTGGAATACGGCTACAACAGTATTTTCGACGATGAACTCGTCGAAGCCAATTTTGACCGACCTCCTACGCTCGAACATCCCTCTTTTGAGCTTGTACGAGCTGCTGAAGCAAAGAGGTCGGGCAATGTCTCTGCTCCGGAAGAATAATCTTTCGGCGCAGATTGTTAGATGTTCACAACCGAAAAGTCAATACGATAACTTAGGAGAACTTCCAATGACCATGGTTAGAACCAGTTTATTACAGCGCTTTAGGGCCAAGACCATGGCGCTGATTGCATTAGCTGCAGCGATTTGCTTCACTGCGGTTGCCTGCAGCGGTGGCGGTGGCACAACGGCTAGTGTTGGGCCTTCTATTGACCCAAGTTTAGTTGCTGACTACATTCACACCGTTTTAGCTGCCGATAGAACAGCTTATACAAAGCACATTGTGAGTCGTGCCAAAACCCTTGAGGGCAAAGAAAAAGGCGACGGTGTGTTAAATATCGAATCCACGGAGGGCTGGCAGCAAACTGACGGCATCCCACTCCCGGCTCAAATGTTCCGCCTAGGCTCTGAAATTGCCAATGAATCCGGTGCGTTTACCTACAGCTTGCTTTCTCCTTGGAATATCAACGATAACCAAGCACCAAAAGGTGAATTTGAGGAGGTTTCTGTCATGGAAATGGTAGAAACTGGCGAGCCGGTTAAGGGCTACCAGGAAGTAGGCGGACAGGCTTACTATTCTGCAATGTATCCTGACCTTGCCGTTGCAGAGGCCTGTGTTACCTGCCACAACACTCACCCTGTACACCTAGAGCGCTATCCCGACAAAGTGTTTGAGATGGGCGAGGTAATGGGTGGCATTATTATCAACATTCCGGTTGATAGTATGCCTGCTGACGCATAACACCGTCTCCATATGCCCGTGGGCGCATGAATCATGCGCCCACGGGTCTTTCCCAAAGAGTTTTTTGTTTTTAGATTTGCACTGCTAGCCTGGTTTAGCTATTTCCTCCAATTATGAAACCCCGATTTCCGACGCTGATTGTTTTGGTGATAGTTTGTGCGGCGCTGCTCGTGCCTTTTTTCTTTAGTCCGGTGTATATGCAGGTGCTGCGCGATCGCTCGTTTGATCTGCATCAGTTTACCCGTGGCGAAATCTACAAGCAGGGCACTGGGTTTGCCTCTCTTTTTTTAGTTGCCATTGAGATGGTCTTTACCTTTCGCAAGCGTAATCTGCTACCTGGCAAGTGGAAAGTCCCTGGAGAAGTCATGCTTCACCGGAGCGTGCATATCTTCACAGGGATTGCGCTAGTCGCCTTTGTGTTGATTCACACGATTGGCATATCCGGCCTCAACTTCAACGGTATTTTGCTGTTGAGCTTTTTTGGCGTTACGTTTACCGCATTGATGGGTGCTGTTGCCGAAACGGGCGTTTTAGAGTCTCCTAAAAAGTCTTTTGAATCACCTAAGATGCTGTTTGGCCTGAAGAAGATAGAGTTTGCCGAAGGTAACGTTTACGCCATTGGTAAAGGCAAGCTGATTCGGGGTATGAGGGCTATTTGGCTGCCGTCTCATATTTGGCTGGTGAGCGTTTTTGGCGTGCTGCTAGGCCTGCATATTTTCTTGGTTTATTACTACCGATAGTGCTACCGACAGCCCCGCCAATCGATTGATTGCTTGCTTACATATCGTTGTAGAAGAAATATTTAGCTAGAAGAGATATTTAGAAGATGACTGCTTTCAACAGTTCTGAAAAAGATGACAGAAAGGAACGCTTCAAGCTGTGGGGTGCGATCGCATCCGTGATCATTACTGCGATCGCAGCCACCTTTTTTCTCACCAAGCCTGCAGTCAGCACCCTAAGCATGACGCCGCTGTCTGGACTGATGAACTTAAAGGCAATGGCCAGCGTCGCAATGCCGTACGAGCAGGCCATTGCCAGTCAAAGTCCAACCTTCATCGAATTCTATGCTGACTGGTGCACCACCTGCCAAAGTATGTCAAATACGGTAGAAGGGCTATACGAGCGCTACGGCGAACAAATTAACTTCGTCATGCTCGACATTGACGATCCGCAGTGGGCGCAGCAGGTTGCTCAATTTGGGGCGACGGGCGTTCCCCAATTCACGCTGCTAAACGCCACGGAGCAACCCGTCGAGACTTGGGTAGGCAAGGTGCCTAAGCCCATTCTTAGCCAGACCTTTGATCAGCTGTTGGGCACACTGTAATTATTTCTGCGGTAATTATTTTTATGGCAGCTGTTTTTGCGGGAATTGTTTTTGCAGAAATTATTTTTACAGCAGCTATTTTGCAAAAGATTATCTTCGCAACAGCAGTCAGCCTTTAGAGAACATTATCACCACGAACAGACACCCAGCCTGTGGGTGTAGCACTATAAGATAAGCAAAGGGAGGACTCTTATGACGATACTCAGTCAGTTTATTAAGCTGTTGGAATGGATAGAAACGGCACAAGACTTCTTTCTTTTTCTGACTCAGCCGGTTGGTTTTTCTTTAGTCGCTGCGCTTTGCTTATTCTTCCCCGTTCAGATTTTAGGTGGCTGCGATAGTCTTACTGCTGCCACGCTCTCTAGCACTGCGGCACTGGCATTGTTTTGCCTCTTAGAAAAGCCTAGCTTTTAGACCATCGCAGCCAAGACCCAGCACTTTAACCAGCACTTAGCCAGCACTTAGCCAGCACTTCAAACTGATGGGTGCTCTTTTTAGGTATCAGAGATTGTTTCAGGGCTGCTTTCAGGTTTAGGAATTTTATTCACGAATGTGGATGAGGTGGTTACGGCTTCGCTACCTTCTGTATTTTCAATGCGATTGCTCCTAAAGCACTCTTTGATATTGTCTATGTCGTAGTCACGCACACCGCGAACAAGGATACCCTCGACTAAGCCGTTTTTGCTGAAGACTGGAGAGCCGCTGTTGCCGCCATAGGTATCTAAGTTAGAAATCAACCACGGATCTTCGTGACGAATAACAACCGTCTTTTTCCCGAATGCGATTTTGACCGGCAGCCCACTCGGATAGCCAATAACGCCTACATTTTCATTGATGCTAACTTTGCCCATGTCTCTTACTTTTAGCGGTGCGGCATTTTGGGCTGTAATAGGTCTATCTACTCGCACGATGGCAAAGTCTCCTTTCTCGGAGAGGTCGTGCGCAATGAGATCTTTGCCAAAGTACACTTGATCTTCGCTAAACTGAGTGGTGCCTGCGCCCCCTTCTTTGTCTACCCGAAAGCCAAAGACATAGGCAGTGCTTTGAATGTCGTTTTCGGTTTCTCCGCAGTGCCCAGCGGTAACAATAATGTCTGCACCGACCATAAATCCAGAGCACCAGCCGCCAGTGTGCTGCTTGGCAAATCTCTCTCCGGCGCAAGGGGGTAAATCGTTTCGACGAAAGGGATCGACATCAAGGATATACGAACCATCAGGCTGCTGAGTCAGCTCGGATCTGTCTGTCAAAATAACCGTTGCATCGGCTAATCTTTGCTCGGCGGCAGTCACATCGAAGTAGTCTTTGCGGTTGTCATCGCCTGCGATCGCTTTTTCATCACCCGCAATAATCGCAGATACACCAATCTGGTCTACGGTTTCTCCGTAGTAGATTTTTGCAATGTCTTGTTCTTGTTGCTGCCTGGATTTTGACATAGAAAGCGCTCCTTTTTCCGTCAAGGATAGCGGGTCGCGTCACAAAAATGAAGGCCGCTGCGCTAGCGAGAACCGGGGTTTCTATTAGAATGAGGTAGCACTACTCTTTTAACTTTTATTGCTATGACCGCTTTAGCCACGCCCGCTTCCTCTCCTCAGCAGACTCTGACGCAAGAACTTGAAGCGCAGCGTGCTTTTTTTGCCTCCGGTCAAACGAAGCCTGTGTCTTTTCGGCTAGCGCAGTTAGAAAAGCTGAAGGCGGCCATCATTGAGCGCCAAGATGCAATTGTTCAAGCTGCTACAGACGATTTGGGGCGGCCTGAATTTGAAGGCTATTTTGAGGTGGGTGCGATCGCAGAGCTGGGCCATACCATTAAGCATCTAAAGCGCTGGGCAAAACCACAAAAGGTGAGCGTGCCGCTGGCGCAGCTACCAGGATCAGCCTGGATACAGCCAGAGCCACTGGGCAGCGTGCTGATTATTGGACCATGGAACTATCCGTTTCAGCTGTTGATTTCGCCTTTGGTCGGTGCGATCGCAGCAGGTAACTGCGCCATCGTCAAACCGTCAGAAATTGCACCGGCCACCTCAAAAGTCATTGCAGAGCTGATCGCGAGCATTTTTTCCCCTGAGTATGTCGCGGTCAAAGAAGGCGGCGTCGAAACATCCCAGGCGCTCTTGGCAGAAAAATTTGACCACATCTTTTTTACCGGCGGTACTCGCATTGGCAAAATTGTGATGGAAGCAGCGGCTAAGCACTTAACGCCTGTGACCCTAGAGTTAGGCGGCAAGAGTCCTTGCGTTGTCGATGCTGATATTAACTTAGAAGTTGCGGCCAAGCGAATTGTGTGGGGTAAGTTTCTCAATGCGGGACAGACCTGCGTGGCACCAGACTATTTACTGGTCGATGAAAAGATTAAGGCTGAATTTCTGGCCACATTGCAACGTGTAATTAGTGATGCGTTTGGTGATAATCCGATAGAGAGTCCAGATTTGGCTCGGTTAGTGAGCGATCGCCAGTTTGATCGAGTGGCAAAGCTGCTAGAGGGCGAAGAGATTTTGATCGGTGGCCAGACAAACAGCGCCGCTCGCTTTATTGCGCCGACGGTGCTGACCAATGTGAGCTGGGAGTCGCCAGTGATGCAGGAGGAGATTTTTGGGCCGGTGCTGCCGGTGCTGACCTATGGGAGGGTTGAAGATGCGATCGCACAAATAAATGCCCGGCCCAAGCCCCTAGCACTCTATATATTTAGCAATAACAAATCTCTTCAGAATCAGGTTTTAGAAAGCACCTCTTCTGGCGGCGTTTGTATCAACGATGTTGTTGTTCATCTCGCTATTTGGGGAATGCCCTTTGGCGGCGTTGGAGAGAGTGGTATGGGTGCCTACCATGGGAGGACTAGTTTTCATACGTTCTCCCATATGAAGAGCGTTCTCAAAAAGCCTTTTTGGTTAGATATCGACTGGCGCTATCAACCCTATGGTGACAAGGTAGAGCTTTTCAAGAAGGTCATTAAGTTTTCTTAGTAGCGGTGGCCGAGGAGGCTCAACCAACCAACAACTATTTCTGGGTGTTTGCTCTAGTCGTTGGTTGGCTCAATGGGGCTGTTTTTTGGATGCGATCGCGTATTGAATGAGCTGATTGCTTTATACTTTATCTATTCTGTAAAGGCTTTGTTTTACCCATGAATGTGCACGAAAAAATAAACTACGTTGAGTTTCCAGCACAAAATATAGAGGCAACAAAAGCCTTCTTTTCTGAGGTATTCGGTTGGACATTTGAAGACTTTGGCACTGAGTACACTGCCTTTACTAATGAAGGCTTAGACGGCGGTTTCTTTAAATCTGACAAAACAGTTTCTACAGAAACAGGCAGCGCACTCATCGTGTTTTACAGCGATGCGTTAGAAGAAACACAGGCAAAAATAGAAAAAGCAGGTGGTAAAATCATCCAGCCAATTTTTTCATTTCCGGGTGGAAGAAGATTTCACTTTACTGGCCCTAGCAACAATGAATATGCTGTTTGGGGTGAGTAGACATTAAGCCATATTCTGCTGACGCAATATTCTGCTGGCACCTTATTCTGCTGACGCAATATTCTGCTGGCACCTTATTCTGCTGACACAAAGTATGACGCATACCCTGCATAAATGAGAATACTCAGTGATGCAGCATCTACTTTTCCTAGCGTTACTATCCGATTTGAGTAGCTTGGTTTAAGCTATTTTCTCTTATTGTGTCTAATAGTTTTTTGAATGTAGAAAC
>JBCBKQ010000127.1:0-16345 GCA_038521595.1 Cyanobacteria bacterium J06627_28
GCCGCTCCGATTGAGCAAGATATTTGCCAAAGAACAAAAGCCACTCTCATCAGAGAGTGGCTTTTGTTCTTTCAAGGTAATTGAGCATGTGGTAATTGAGCACGTAACAGCGCTTTTGAGAAAAGCTAGAGCGCGTTAAAGGCAGTCTGTTGTTCAATGGTCAGCGATTTCAGCGTGGCTACGGTGGGTACCTTGAGCATATCTGCAGCGTTGGATTTACGTTTGGATTTGCGTTTGGATTTACATGCAGTCCAGCAAGTTTCCTTTCTCTTGAGTGCTTTTTAAGCAAAGCGCTTGGCGTAATCGTTCGATAGTCTTATCCACTTAATCCTTTCTGCTTAATTCCTTCTGCTTAATCCTGAAGAAGACATGCCAAAAAATTACTGTTTTTGCAGCTTAGCCGTGGGTAAGCGCTATCGCCTTCATGCTCAAATGCTTGCTGAAGATCTGCAAAAACATGCGCCAGGTATCCCTTTTGTCGTGCTGACAGATAAGCCTAAGGACTTTCGCGATTTAGATAACGTTCAGGCGTATCCTCACCGACTGCAAAGTGTCAAAGGCTATCACGACAAGCGATTTGTTTTAGAAAAAGCTCTAGAGCGCTTCGACACCTGTATTTTTGTAGATTCAGATATTCGTGCCCTTGGGCCGGTAGATAAAAATCTTGCCTTCCCGCCAGGTCTCGTTGCTAGATATGGCTGTGGCATCATCAAACACAACTCAACAGACAAAAGTCGTCCTGCTTTTAGTCAGATTCAATCCGTCGCTGACGCTCAGCGGTTAAACCTAGAAGACGTATTGTGGTTCCACGAATTTATGTTCTTGTTTAGCAAGCAGCAAGGCAAGGAAAAGGCTTTTTTTAGACACTGGGAATCGATTGCTCACTACTTTGAGCAAAACGGTATCTACGATGGTGAAGGTAACGTGATGGGGCTGGCTGCTGCTGTCTCCGGGCTAGATATTCACTTTCATAGAAGTGACTTTTTCCCCTGCTTTAAAGACAACATTCAAAAAGAAAAAATCAAACAGGGCCAGGCCGACCCCGACGCCATGGCCGATGAGTTCAAGCTTCACCATGCGATCGAATATCCTCGGCGATCGCTGGTTCAAAAGGTCACCGACAAGGTTCAGTCCAAGGCGGCATTTTATCGCAGGCTAATCGAGCTTAAGCGCAAAAAACGTCTATCTTCTTTCGATGTTGTTGAGCCAAATCTGCTCAAGTAGGCAATAAGCTGATTGCCGACAGGCTTAGATACTTCATTGTCCTCTGCTGTATTTCCTCCGCTTATCATTTCTGAGCTGATTATGTTTGTGAGCTGAGTGTCTACGAGTCCTACCTGTCTCTGTTGAGGCTTGTGTTTTCTGCGCTAATAGGGACAACCTCCTATGGCACAATATAAAGACTCTTAAACACCCCAAAAAGAATAAGCCTGTGAGTATCGCAAAGCCGCCAGCCCGCCGAGCCGTTTTTCCCTTCACTGCGGTGATTGGCCAAGAAGACATGAAGCTAGCTCTGATCTTGAATGTCATCGATCCAAAGATCGGCGGCGTGATGATCATGGGCGATCGCGGCACAGGCAAATCGACCACCATTCGTGCACTCGCCGATCTCCTGCCAGAGATCAAAGTCACCGCCGACGATCCATTCAATCGAGCCCCCGAAGATCCTGACGTAGCTGCCGAGCGTGAGGGGCAAGAAATTCCCGTCGCCGCCAAGAAAGTGCCTATGATTGACCTGCCTCTGGGTGCGACCGAAGACCGAGTTTGCGGCACCATCGATATCGAAAAAGCCCTTGCAGAAGGGGTGAAAGCCTTTGAGCCCGGTTTGCTCGCCAAGGCAAATCGCGGTCTGCTCTACGTAGATGAGGTCAACCTATTAGACGATCACCTAGTCGATGTATTGCTAGACTCTGCGGCTTCCGGTTGGAATACCGTCGAGCGTGAGGGCATTTCTATTCGCCACCCGGCGCAGTTTGTTTTGATTGGGTCTGGTAACCCGGAGGAAGGCGAGCTGCGTCCTCAGCTACTAGACCGCTTTGGGATGCACGCCGAGATTCGCACTGTTCGTGAGCCAGAGCTGAGAGTGCAGATTGTAGAACAGCCCACAGAATTTGACCAAGATCCTGATAGCTTTGCTGCTAAGTGCCAAGCTGAGCAAGAGGCTCTTCAGGCCAAGATCATCAGTGCCCAAGCGCGTTTGCCCCAAGTCGCCATAGAGCAGGCGTACCGCGTAAAAATTTCAGAAGTCTGCTCCGAGCTAGATGTAGACGGATTGCGCGGTGATATCGTCAGTAA
Organism: Cyanobacteria bacterium J06627_28; assembly: GCA_038521595.1. Classification (GTDB taxonomy): domain Bacteria; phylum Cyanobacteriota; class Cyanobacteriia; order Phormidesmidales; family Phormidesmidaceae; genus Phormidesmis. Next base: position 2,296 of record JBCBKQ010000127.1, read on the forward strand.
CCGTGCAGCCAAAGCCTTGGCGGCTTACGAAGGTCGTACAGAAGTGACGCTAGAAGATATTCAGCGGGTGATTGCGCTGTGCCTACGCCATCGCCTGCGCAAAGACCCCTTAGAGTCAATCGACTCTGGTTTCAAGGTCGAAAAGACCTTCGGCAAAACCTTTGGCGTCAGTGTCGAAGGCAATGGCCGTCAGCCAGTCGCTGCACGATAGCGTCATTGTGACGACACAGCGTATTCTTGGCCTAGATCCAGGGCTGGCAATCTTAGGGTTTGGCGTGATCGAATACGATCCTGCCAAAATGCGAGATTTACAGCCCGATATTCAAGTGGTCGATTATGGCATTGTGCAGACGCCTGCGCGAACAGAGACGGGCAAGCGTCTGTGCACTATTTATGATGACTTGCACAGTGTCATCGATGAGTACAAGCCCGATTTAGTCTCGATTGAAAAACTTTTTTTTTATCGGATGGGCAACACCATCTTGGTCGCGCAGGCGCGAGGCGTCGTCATGCTAGTGCTGGCCCAGCGCAATTTGAAATTTGTCGAGTTTACGCCAGCGCAAATAAAGCAGTCGATTACCGGCTACGGCAATGCCGACAAAGTCGAAGTGCAAGAGTCGGTTGCCCGTGAACTCAAGCTCGACAAAATTCCCAAGCCTGACGATGCGGCGGATGGATTGGCCGTTGCGCTGACGGCATTGTTTCGCATGGAGTAGGTTATGTCTCAGTTTGCGCCCCAGCTGCTGCCTAAGTTTGCCACGTCTCTAGCCAGAGCAAAGGTAGAGAAATTAATGCAGCCAGCGTTGATTCGCGTCATTGATAATATTCGCAAGCAGTTAGACGGCTCACCCTGGCAGGGCACCTACGAAGAGCAGTTGCTATGGCCAGACGGAACGACCCCTGAGCAAAAGCAAGAATATGCTGCGCTGCAAAAGGTGTTGCATGGTGTACCGCCAGAAGAGCATGATCGAGTCGCTAACTTAATGTCGGCATTGCCACAGCCATCGCCTCTTTATACACTGAGGCTTCAGCAGGCAAATAAAGAGGACACAACGGTCGATATTTGGCAGCTGTGCTACCAGGTCTGTGCGCTGACTTACGAGCCAGCTGCCGAGATAGAGGCAGACGATGGCTTATTTGATGATTCGGGCGAGGTGGATTGGCGAGTGCTCGATGATAAAACTTCTGAGTTAGTCGCGGCCATTTTTTCCAGGTTGCCTCGCTGAAGCAGCTCTTCGAAAGCCACATACAGTACTAACACGCAAACTTTCCACGCTTAATATCTTGTTGGAATTGATGTAGTTTTTCTTCTAGGCGCTCGGTCAGTCGTTCGATTACTGCGTCTTGGCTCAAGCAGGGAGACTGGGTGGCCGCAGTTTGCTGAAGTGCTTTACTCGCTTTTTGTTGCCGCAGCCGATCTCGCACAACCCGTACGGGTGTGAAGACGTCTTTCTTTTCTCGTGGGTGAAATAACCGCTCAATATGTACGGGCTTGTACTCTACCTGTATGGACGCGCACCAGTCTTGCCATTTAAAGGACAGAATAGAGCTATTCGTCACAATGGGTATCCAGGGAATACGAAGTGCATCGGCTATGATGGCGCCGTGCATGGCCTCAGCTAGCAAGACTTCCGTTTCCCCCATGGCGCTCAGCACTTTTTCTAATGGCCACCTGGGGTCAACGTAACCAAATCCTGACTGTTTACAAGCCAGTTCCCATCCCTCGCCGGCTAGTTCGTAGTGGGGCATGTAGGCAAAACGGTATTTCTTTTTAGCCGTATTTTTATAGACTCGACGAATGAGCGCCGCCCCATCAGTGATGCCGGCTTCTGTCGGTAATCCTAGTGCTTTGGCAGAGAGTGGTCCTCTAACGCAGTAAACCGTATACGAATCGTCTAGTTTCAGATTGCCGTTTCCGTAGCCTACGCCCGAGCCAAATATTACTCGCTTTGTGGCGTGGCGAATTTTTTGAGGAAGTGCGTCATTGATGAGGCTGCCAATGCCCACAAAAGCTACCTTCTCATCACTATCAAGCGCCCCTGGAATTAGGTTTTCCCACAGCCATGGATTGAGGTTGTCCCCAAAGTTGAGTTCTCCATTGGGAAGCTTAAAGTAAAAGAGTTTCATGTAAGTTTTAGGGTGTTGACTGTTTTAGCTGAGCCGGTGTGAATTCTGCGCAGTATCAGTATTTGGGTAGTGTCAGCAAGTGGTTCATCTAGTGATTTATCTAGTGGTTCATCACGGAGGCAAGCTTTATACAATTAGTCGGTAGTCGGGTATGTTCAATGCGATTCGTCTGATGTTCGTCGAGCTGCGATCGCCCTTCACATACCCAATCTTCCCTTCACCCATGCAAACCTCTCCGTCTTTCGCAACGTTGATGAATTCCATGCGGGCACTGCCGACGGCTCTCGGTTGGTCGCTAAAGCCGTAAGCTGTTGATTTTCAGCAATTGATTTTCAGTAATTGATTTTCAGTAATTGATTTTCAGTAAACTGTCGATTTTGATGGGAGCTTGGTTATGCGTATCGATCTCAATTTGGTTCCAGTCGAAACAGGGACGACATATCCCGATCAGTTCAGCTCGATGGTTGAAGGGCGATCGCGTCAACGCATAGGCAAAGCTGCCGGGCTCAAAAACTTTGGCGTTAACTTGACGACCCTGGCCCCCGGCAGTCAGTCAGCCCTTCGACATTGGCATGATTTGCAAGACGAGTTTGTCTATGTCGTAGAAGGTGAGCTAATGCTCATTACAGACGAGGGTGAACAGGTGCTAAAGCCGGGCGATATGGTGGGCTTTGCTGCGGGTGTGCCCAATGGACATCATTTGATAAATCGGTCTGCGCGGCCTGCCACATATTTGGAAATTGGCGATCGCACCACGCCCGAGCAGGCTCATTACCCCGACCATGATCTCATCTGCAACGTCTCAGCGACTGGACCTCAATATCTCCACCGAGATGGTCAGCCATACGATGCCATCGAGACTTAGGACAGGCACGTAAATGTCCGTAATCACGATGTGATACACGTCACAAATTAAGCAAAAACACCCTGCTCAAAGCGTCAGCATCAATGTTTCACTAGCATTGACTGTTAAAAACGCAACAGGCTCTAAGCAAATCATGACTATGTTGCTTTGCTGTTGCCAGAGTGCAAAACAGATGACTTTTCTCAGTATTTAGAGCTGTAATCCGGGATAACACCGAAAAATTAGGGAGAAATACCCTGAGAAAAGGTCCAGAAACGGACGGATACTGAGAAAGCTTTGAGTATGTTTTTATACCACATGTCAATAGCTTGCTGAGGGAGCTATTCGTGGTCATCTTGTCTAGCACGTTTTAGTGCTTGCGTTATTACGCTGAGCGCTGGAATGTCATTGAGGACTTAACCACATCACCATAGGGACTTCACGATGAGTAAAATTCACATTTTTGGAGCATTTTTGATGCTGGCAGCCTGGTCAGGCAATGTCGGCCTGTCTAATCCCGCTGCAAATTCTTCTAATCCATCTGCAAACATAGCTAGCCGCTTTCAAATAGGCTCTGCGGCAAATGCTGAGGTTCGCTGGACGCCCAATCCTGACCGTGGAAGCGCCTCATCCACCTTGTCTGGTGGTCGCCGTGGTACAGCTGCAGCCTGCGCTTTAGACAATGGAGTGCCCGAGCCCGCCATTACGCTGCTAGTGCCTGACGATTCCATCGCCTTAACCACCGAAGCCCAGCCTACGCTGTCCTGGTATATCGAAAGCGCTCAGGCTGTAGACATGGAATTCATACTTTCACATCCCGAGTATGCCGATCCGGTCTACACAAAGCGCTTGCAGTCTGATACAGGACTGGTAGAAGTGGCTCTGCCTGAGCTAGCTGCTCTGGAGGCTGGCATAGAGTACTGGTGGACGGTATTTGTAGACTGCGATAGCGACGGCGAATACGAAATTCATGCTCGGAGTTTTGTTGCACGGGTGTCTGATAGCGATATGGCCTCTGGTATGGAGACCATGTCATCCCTTGATCGAGCTGCTACTTATGCTGCCAATGGCATTTGGCACGATGCCCTTAATACGCTGGTTTCTTCGTACCGTGAAGACTCTCAGATGGTCACACTGCTCGAAATTCGCCGCCTGCTAGACCAGGCCAATACTCAAGTGCCCTTAGAGCTATCTTTGGCCATAGAATCGTGACGCTCAACTTCCTTCGCCCGTGAGCCGATTCCTTTGTGAGTGGGCTTACTAAATAGGAGCGTAACCCCACTCACCCCAGCCGCAAATACACAGGATGAGTGGGTTTACCTTCGCTGTAGAGGGACGTATTTTACGTGGTAGACCAGCCCCGGAGGTCGCTTGCTATTGACTGGACAGCGATTGTCAGTCGTGGGCGGCAGGTATTTAAAACAGAATATATGGCCCCGCTGCTTGGCATCATAGCGACTGGAGGCGTTCTGGCACTTCGTGCTATGGGCGTTTTTCAGGTATGGGAACTGCAATATTTCGACCTGATGATGAGCCATCGGCTGGTAGAGCCGCCGGATGATCGCATCGTTGTTATTGCCATTACAGAGGACGATATTCAGCGAGCCGATAACGCGGCAGTTTCCGATGAAATGATGGCCAACGTCATTGAGGCGGTAAAGGCCCAGCAGCCAACGGTGATTGGCATGGACTTTTTTCGCAATGTGCCGCGTGACGATGGCTATGAGCGCCTACAGGAAATTTTCCTAGAAACCCCTAATGTCATCGGCATTGAAAAAGTCGTAGATGATGAGGTTCTATCGGCTGTGTCAGGCAATTCTGTCCTGGCGCAAAATCATCAGGTGGCTGCGAGCGATCTCATTATTGATGTGGATGGTCGGGTGCGCCGTGGCTTTTTGTTTCCGAGTGCGGTGGGCGATCGCGTACTAGAAGGCCTTGCCTTTCGCGTCGCCCTAGAGTATCTGGACAGTCATGATATTGGGCCAAATCCTGACTCTGACGTATTAGAGCTGGGCTATGCTCGCCTGCCCCCGTTTGAGAAAAATTCGGGTGGCTACAGTAATGCAGATGCCGGTGGCTACCAAATCATTATGAACTGGCGCTCAGATCTAAAGTTTAAGACGTTTACAGCGTACGACGCCATTGATGGCAAGATCCCGCCAGGGACCCTGCAAGACAAAATTGTCATGATTGGCAGTATGCAGTCTGGCGATGCCGATGTCTTTTTTACGCCGTACAACAGCAGACGCAATGGATCGTATGGTTTACTGCCCAGCCATGGCATCACGATTCATGCCAGCCTGGCGAGCCAAATAATCAGCGCGGCTTTTGGCCAAAGGCCGCCAATTAGAGTGCTACATCCCCATGTAGAAGCTGCGCTGATTACAGTGTTTGCCTGGTTGGGTATAGGTCTATATCGGTTTGGGCGTAATGATGTCCATCGTTTTTTGCTGTACAGCGCCGTACTGGGTAGCAATATTGGCATTAGTCAGCTGGCGCTGATATTTGGTGGCTGGTGGTTGCCCGTGGTGCCAGCAAGTATTGCCCTTTTTGTGGCACCTATCATTACCCGGCTGCACAAAATTAAGCGACTCAAGACGCTCTCTGAGGTCGATGAGTTGACTCAGCTGGCCAACCGGCGAAGTTTTCAAGATCATTTGTCGGATGAATGGCAAAGATCATTGCGATCGCACAGACCCATTTCACTCATCCTGTGTGACATTGACTACTTCAAGTTTTACAACGACACCTACGGCCACCCCCAAGGCGACGAATGTCTTCGCCTTGTCGCCAAGGCCATCGGCCAAGCCGTGCGCAGACCGGATGATTTAGCCGCTCGCTACGGCGGTGAAGAATTTGTAATTCTCATGCCCAACACCGATGCAGAAGGTGCCCAGCAAATTGCGAAAGATGCAGCCGCCAACGTTCGTGCCCTCGAAATCGAGCACTCCGGTTCTAAAGTTTCTTCCTTTGTCACGATTAGTCTTGGCGTTACCACCGTCATCCCTGACCAGGACACTGCCGCCAGTAGCTTAGTTGATACCGCTGACTTAGGCCTATACGAAGCCAAGCGCCGAGGCCGCAACCAAATGGTGCTGCGTTTGCCATGGTCAGTGGATTAGGCCTCAGGGATTAGGCGTCAGCGTTTGAACTACGCTTATCTTGCCGATGCGTATTGCGATAGTTCACTCTGGCCCCTGCCCATTGCAGCTTATTTCTCAGCGTGCGGTAGTAGGAATGGTCTTCTCTAAGGATGATGAACTTAGCCAGATGACTCGCCATGCGGATATCGACCCGTTCCCCAGGCCAAATAGAGGTGCCAAATACGCCGTCCGTCCAGAGCTTAGTATTGCCTTCTGGGTCAACCAGGGGCCACACGCTCACCGTACTCCCCGGTGGCAGCACAATAGGCCTGCTAGATAGGCTCATCGGCGAAATGGGCGTCACAATAATAGCGTGCATTCCAGGATGTACAATCGGCCCGTTAGCCGACACGGTGTACCCAGTAGAGCCAGTCGGCGTGCTAATAAGTAAACCATCGCCCTGATACTGGTCAACCACTTCACCGTCAATTTCAACCTCTAGCGTCGAGGTAATCATGCGGTTGGGCGAGGCCGGTTTTACACACATCTCATTGAGCGCAAAGTAGGGCTCACTCATAGGCTCAAAGTTATAAGACTCGCCCTTGTGCGTTCTAGCTTGGAGCATCATGCGTAGCTGCACTGCATACTTGTCTCCCAGCAGCCGCTCCCACACAGTTTCAAAATCGCCAATCACCTCAGACGATTCCGCCAAAAAGCCCAAATGCCCGCCAATGTTCACCGCCAAGATGGGAATATCGTCCATCGCTAAGTGCCTTGCTGCACCTAGGGCTGTGCCATCTCCTCCCAGCACAACGGCTAGGTCAATCGGGTTAGGGGCCGATTCCAGTAGCACGGGGTACGGATTGTCTTTGGCTCCGCTTGGCCCCATCATCACGTTGGCGCCATGGGCTTCTAACTGACGAGCGCACTTGTCTGCGCAGCTTTTACTCAGCTTGTTGCCCGCTTTGTATACGATGATGACCTGCTTAAGCTGCACGGCGTTTCCCTAATCAACCACTGTGTGTACATTACCCGTGTATGAAAAGGACTCTCAAAATCGTCTACCACTTCAGCAGATTGAACTGCTCCATGTCTACAGTGTCGCGGTTGCGGTAGATAGAGAGCACGATGGCTAAGCCCACGGCGGCCTCTGCGGCAGCAATGGTGATGACAAAGACAGCAAAGACCTGACCTTTAATGGCGTCTGGGTCAAGATAATTTGAAAACGCCATCAGATTGATATTGACCGCGTTGAGCATTAGCTCAATAGACATTAATACCCGAATAACGTTTCGGCTATTGACTAGGCCATAAATGCCAATGCAAAACAGGGCGGCCGCAAGGGTTAAAAAATATTCGAGTTGCATGGGTGGTTTTTGAAAAGTGGCGTCAGTAAGAAGTGGCGTCAGAGCTAGTGGAAAAAGTTCTAGAAAATGCGCTACGGATTATTTTCACGGCTGCCAGCAGCAACCAGTTCACGCGGCTTTTCTGGCAGCGTGAGTGCTTCTTTGGTTTCGAGGTCGCTGCCTGGAATGTACTCACGGCGCGCCAAGATGATTGCGCCGACTAGTGCAATCAACAGCAGCACAGAGGCTAATTCGAAGGGGAGTAAGTAGTCGGTAAAGAAGTGCTGGCCAATGACCTCAATCGCCTTATCACCAGCGGCAGGCTGTGTAGACACAGCCCAAGGATGGCTAAACACCATCGTGCTAAGTAAAGCAAAAAGCCCGCCACAAACGGCTGCCGTTGCCGCCTTGCCGACCCAAGCTTGCTTAACAGCAACAAAGTCTTCGTCTTTGTTTACTAGCATGATGCCAAACAAAATTAAGACGTTGACCGCACCGACATAAACCAGTACCTGGGCTGCCGCCACGAAGCCTGCATTTAGCAGAATGTAGAGACCCGAAATGCTAATAAAGACCAGACCCAGCAAAAACGCAGAGTACACAATATTAGAGAGCAATACAACGCCCAAAGCTCCGGCGAGCATAATGAGCCCCAAAAGGGCAAAAGAGACGACCTGAACGCCTTCTGCCAGGCTGAGCGATGCTAAAAGCAAGACAATTTCTCCTCTAACTGGGTACGTGCTGTATGCGTGAATTATGTGCTTGAAAAAACTAGGACTTGGAAAACTAGGACTTGGAAAAATTAGGGACGTAAAAAGCAAGCCTAAAGACTAACTACTCACCGTCACTGGCTTCAGCCGTTGCGGTTTCCTTGGGCTTCTTCGCTGCTTCAGCAGCCTCTAGCTCTGCCAAGATATCCTTTGGCAAGCGGCCTGCTCTCTGCGAACCGGCTGGCAAATCATGAGGATCCATGACGCCTTTGGGTAGGTAGGCAAACTCTCTCATGGGCGTCACCATTGGATCGTCTGTGACCTTATAAGGCAGGCGCCCCAAAGCTACGCTGTCGTAGTTTAGGTTATGGCGGTCATAGGAAGCTAGTTCGTATTCCTCTGTCATAGACAGGCAGTTTGTCGGGCAATACTCAACGCAATTACCACAAAAAATGCACACGCCAAAGTCAATACTGTAGCTGTCGAGCACTTTCTTTTTGGTTTGCTTATTAAATTCCCAATCGACTACCGGCAGGTTAATCGGGCAAACCCGCACGCACACTTCGCAGGCGATGCACTTATCAAACTCGAAGTGAATACGGCCACGGTAGCGCTCAGAGGGAATCACCTTTTCGTAAGGGTACTGCACCGTCACGGGGCGACGCTTCATGTGGTCAAAGGTAACCGATAGACCCTGGCCAATAAATTTTGCTGCCTGAGCCGTTTCTTTGGCGTAATCACCGACTTGTTTTAGAAAGTTCAACATGGCGGGAGGTCTAAAAGAATGAGGGTCTAAAGAGTGAAGGTTAAAGTCATTGAAGTGGCAGCCACTGACAGCTTATAGAAGCTTAGCCGCCAAAGGCAAAGGGAAAGACTAGCTTAAGCCCAGCGGTTACTAGCAAGTTCACGAGCGCAATCGGCAGCAAGAACTTCCAACCAAGGTCAAGTAGCTGGTCGATTCTCACTCGGGGAACCGTCCAGCGCAGCAAAATAGTCAAAAAGACTAGCAAATAGGCCTTGAGCATAGTCATCACGATACCTAAAGAAGCGGTAATTACCTGAACCCAAGGTGCCGTTTCACTAACCCCTAGGAGTGATGTAATCATTTCTACTGGAACGGGAAAGCTCCAGCCGCCCAGGTAAAGTACGGAAACGATTAGCGCAGAGAGCATCAGGTTTACATAGGAGCCCACGTAAAATAGGCCAAACTTCATCCCTGTGTACTCGGTTTGATAGCCTGCAACCAGCTCTTCTTCTGCCTCGGGCAGGTCAAAGGGGAGGCGCTCACATTCTGCCAGGGCTGAAATCCAAAAAATGACGAAGCCAACCGGCTGACGCCAAATATTCCACCCTAAGATGCCGTAGCCAGACTGCTGATTGACGATGTCAATGGTGCTAAGGCCGTTACTCATCATGACGACTGCCAGTACGGCTAGGGCCAGCGGAATCTCGTAGCTAATAGACTGAGCTGCTGCTCTGAGTCCACCCAAGAGTGAGTACTTATTATTCGAAGAGTAGCCCGCCATTAGCAAACCAATAGGCGCAATGCTGGAGAGCGCAATCCAAAGAAAAATACCAATGCCCAAATCAGTAATGACTAGGTTTTGACCAAATGGAACAATTAAGAAAGACAGAAAGACCGGAATCACCACGATGGATGGCCCAATGACAAAGAGCCAGGGATCCGCTTTTGCCGGGGTAATATCCGCTTTGAATATCAGCTTTATGCCATCAGCAACGGCCTGTAATGCGCCTAGAGGACCAATATAATCAGGGCCGACGCGCTGCTGAGCCGCTGCCGAAATTTTTCGCTCTAGCCAGACGCAAATAAAAATACTGACCGTGGCTACGATTAGCATGAGCACCATCGGTAACGGGATCCAGATGGTTTTGGCTACACCAGGCGGTAGGCCTAGCTGATTAAGCGCTTGGACGACTGTGCCCTGTAGGTCAATGCCTTGTGTCATGCTAATAAAAGACGGGTTGTGCAGGTTTAGCTTACGTTGCTTAACAGATTCTAGCGCTTAATCAACACGCGTATGGCGTCTGTCTTGTTGCTTATGGGACTTTATACCCTTTGGCATATTAATCGAATCCATAGCCTTCGCCATTTGGATTAAGAGGTAGAAATAAAAACCCCCCCGACATAAGCCGGGGGGGCTGGAGTTCCTGAAAATCGTCACTCCATACATACTCGGAGGAGATTCTTGATTTGCAAAGGGGGGTAGCGCCCTTCACCTCTGTGGTGATACCGAAAAATGAAGTTTTTTTGGCGGCTGTAAGCCCTAGTATCTAAGGAATGTTGCTGGCGTATGATTCGTTCGGTAAAGCATGTGCAGATTTTTCCCACAGCTGTACGCGTTCGTCTAGGGAGACATACGGCTGCTGGTGTGGCCCTTGATAAATTTGAGTAGGGCGAAAGATTCGGTTGGTGCCGATTTGCTCTTTCCAGTGGGCCAGCCATCCGGCAACGCGTGCGATCGCAAAAATAGGCGTAAACAAATCCGTTGGAATACCCAGCTTCCGATATACCAGCCCAGAATAGAAATCCACATTGGCATAGACACCTTTATGGCCTAGCTTCTCCTCGACGGCCTGCTCTAGCTCTAGGGCAATGTCGTAATAATCATCACGGCCAACCTTCTTGAAGAGCTGCTCTGCTAGTCCCTGCAAAATCACCGCCCGAGGATCTTTCACCTTATACACGCGGTGGCCAAAGCCCATGATCTTTTCTTTGTTAGCGACTTTGTTTTCTACGTAGGGTCGCACATTGGCCACGGAGCCAATTTCTTTGAGCATTGCGATGACTTCCTCGTTCGCGCCGCCATGGAGTGGCCCAGCCAGGGTACCCACCGCTGAGGCCACAACAGCGTAAGGATCGGTCAGGGTAGAGGCCGTCACCATCGCTGAAAACGTAGAGGCGTTAATCGTGTGCTCTGCATGCAGCATGAGACAAATATCGAAAATACGGGCCGCTAAGGGGTCAGGCTCCTGCTCATTGAGCATGTATAAAAAGTTAGCCGCGTAGTCAAGATCGTCTCTTGGTTGAACCGGATCGTTGCCCTTTCGCATCATTTTGAAGGCCGCGACCATGGTCGGAATCTTGGCAATAAGGCGAACGACCGCGTTCTGGACATAAGCCGGATCGTTCAGCTCACGGCGGGAATGAAATAGACCTAGGGCCGCCGCGCAGGCTTGTAAGGCATCCATGGGGTGGCCGCTTTCAGGAAAGCATTTCATCATGTCGCGAATGCGATACTTCAGGCGGCGATGATACTGAACCTCATGCTCAAAGGCTTCTAGCTCTTGCTGCGTCGGCAGCCCGCCCCAAATGAGCAGATAGGTACTCTCTAAAAAGCTGCTACTGCGAGCAATTTCTTCGATCCGAATGCCCCGATACTCTAAAATGCCGTTTGCCCCATCGACATAGCTAATGCTTGACTGCGTTGCGGGAATGCCTTCTAATCCTGGCCGATACTCGCATGCCGTCATTATGTCCGCGCTCCTTTCTCTTACATAAGTTCTTGCTATCTACCATAAAGCGGCAGAAGACCTCTGGCTAGAGGCCTATGCGTAAAGCCAGGCCTAAGATTGTAATTTACGCTATTTCCTGAGGGTAGTCCTCAGGAGTGTCCTCAGGACTACCCTCAGGATGACCCTTAGAACCTGAATGTGTAGAACCTGAACGTGTAGAACCTGAAAGTGCTGTTAGTTATTTTCGTTCAGTCTGTGTTGAGAATGCCGTTCTCTGGATTTACAAGGCGCTGTAATTTTTGCTTGATTTGCTTGTCGAATACTTCCCACTTTTGTCGGTTGTAGTCGCTGTTTTCGTAGTAGCCAGAGAGGAATCCGATGGGGATTTCAAAGCCGCCAGCCATAGACCTGCCGCCGCCAAAGAAGCGGCCATGACTGTCTTGGCCTAGGGCTTCCTTGATAAATTCGTCTGGATCCAGGGTGATTTTGTTGGTCCGTAAGGAGCCGACGACGAGTTCTTTTTCTTCGTCTTCGTCGTGAACGATGCCATACACCACGGCCGTGTGGATATTTTCTTCGGTGACGAGAAAGTCAGCGGCCTGGGGAATAGCATCTCTGTCTTCGTAGCGCAGGTAGCCGACGCCTGCGATGGAAACGCTGTTTTGCGTTTTGCGATTGCGAAGCGATCGCTCAATCACATCCATCACTCGCCGTGACCGAGACGCTTGCAGTACTGCGCTCAGCAGCTGCGCATCATAATACTGACTGAGATACGCCGCCGCCAAAAAATCGGGTTCAGAGGCCTGCATCAAATGATTGGTATCTGAACGTAGGCCGTGCATGAGCGCGGTGGCACACTTGACGTGGTTGCTATTGCTGCGGTCTAGCTGGATAAGGCCTGAGCGCAGATACTGGGTCATCATGGTGGCTGTTGCGTGAGCTTCGGGGCGAATATCTAGCAGTTCAGCGTTCAGTTTGCCTTGAATGGCATGGTGGTCAATCACCGCAATAAGCGGTAGCTTAGCCTCTTCTACCTTCTGGGTGAGGTGGCTAGTAGTGCCCTGTGTATCTATCAAGACATAGCCCTGATAGTTGGACAGATCAGGCGTCTCCTTTTCATTGGCAGGCCATCGCTTAGCAGGTAGGTTTGTGAGTTTAACCAGAGCGATATTTTCTTGGTGGCTTAAAGTGCCAGAGTAATAGAGGTCGCACTGAATGTTGTAGGCGCTGGCGATGAGCCGATAGGCCCAAGCGGATGACAGGGCATCTGGGTCAGGGAAGTCTTGCAGGAGTACCAGCTGCTGCGTGCCGCTATGCTTCTTGAGTAGTTTTTCCAGAGCGATGCCTGGATTATTTTCTAGGCCTGCTGTCCGCCGTAGGACAGCGGCTTGGTTGGCCAAGGCACTCTCGCTCATGCCTGACGATGTTTCGGTGTCAGGATCTTGATCATCTAACAAAGCGCTTTCAGGAATTGACATAAAAGATAGCTGCTGTCGCTTACGCAACAGAGCGAACGAAAGAAAAGAGTTTTGTTGGTTGCCATTGCAAAAACAGTGATGACCGTCAGGGTGATACCTCTGACGTGATCCATCAGACTACTAGAGAGGCCTATGTCGAGGGCTGTGATAGCCTGAACTAGTTAATTGGAGACGACCGGGCAACCTTAACAACTAAGAATTTCTCTCAAGGCTTGCTAATATACCTAGCCAATATACCTAGCCAACATACCTAGCCAACATACTTATCAAAATCGAAACAGTTGCCTTGTGGCGTTTGTGTAGCTAGTTTCTAATCATAGCGAAACCGGCACTAGTTTAGCCCGATGACATATCGTCGCCATTCTTGATGGACGCCACCACGAACATGCCTAGAAATCTCAAAGTAGAGGCTGCTGTGAGGCTTGCGAGGTGGATTTGCCAAGGGCATATCTGCTTCCTTGGGGGTACGGCTACCTTTGCGAACGTTGCAACGGACACAGGCGCTGACGATGTTTTCCCAGCTGTCGCCGCCGCCGCGCGATCGCGGAATGACATGATCTAGCGTTAGGCTTTCTCCGGACTGCCCGCAATACTGACAGGTATTGTTATCGCGATGCAATAGGTTTCGTCGAGTTAAGGGAATCTCTTTGTAAGGGATACGAACGTAGTGACGTAGCCGAATTACAGACGGTAGCGGAAAGTCTGGATAGATATGCTCTTCACGCTGTTCTATGCGTTCGGCCTTACCTTTAATGATAAGCACGACCGCTCGTCGCCAGCTGGTAATGTTTAGCGGCTCATAGGAAGCATTTAAAACGAGAACCCTACTCATGTTTACTGCCAAGATTCTGCCTAGATACTAGCACAGCTGTCTGATTCAGGCGGTTTGGGCACTGTTAGACTGTCTTTCTAAGCGGTGAAGCAAGGCTGCTATCGAAGCCGCTACCGAATATATAGCAAGCTGCTCAATGCATTGAGCAGCTTGCTA
>JBCBKQ010000128.1:0-16265 GCA_038521595.1 Cyanobacteria bacterium J06627_28
CTCTAGCAGTATGCGCAACCTCAACACGGCCCTGACGGCTGAGTTTCAAGAGCGCTATGCCGATGTCGCCGTAGAAACTGAAGAAAACGGTAGCGATATTGCCATTGATCGTCTGTTGAGCGGCGAAATTGACTTAGCTGCCATCGGTCGCCCGCTGACTCAGACAGAAAAAGACGCTGGGCTCACCGCCATTCCCATTGCCCGCGAAAAAATCGCCATCATCATTGGCCCAGATAACCCCTTTGACGGCGATGTTACCTTTCAGCAGTTTGGCGAAATCTTCAGAGGTGAAATCACCGATTGGTCTGAGCTAGGCGGAGAAGCTGGCCCCGTTCGCTTCGTAGATCGGCCAGAGTTTAGCGATACTCGCTTGGCTTTTCAGTCCTACCCCGTTTTTCAAGAAGCACCTTTTGAAACAGGGAGCACGGCGGATCCTGTTTTTGCAGATGAAACGGAAGTTGTGATTGAGGCCCTGGGTGACGATGGATTGGGTTATGCGATCGCAAACCAAGTCCTCAGCAACGATGACGTCGCCATCGTCCCCATGCACAAAACGCTGCCAGACAACCCGGCCTATCCCTTTTCACAGGCTCGTAGCTATGTCTACCTCGGCGAACCTAGTCCTGCGGTTCAGGGCTTTCTTGGCGTTGCCCAAAGCGACGAAGGTGAAACCGCCGTCGAAGAAGTACAAGACGCGGAAGGTGCCGCCGCCGTTGAGATAGAAGGCCCAGGCCCCACCGCCGAGAGCCCAGATGGCACTATCTTTGCTAGCACTAACGAGGAAAACCTAGCTGTTCTCGAAGACGCCGATGGCACCCTCATTGTCGATCCGCTCATTGGCGCAGGCGGTGCGGTCACCGCACTGGCCTTTAGCCCTGATGGCGAAACCCTAGCCACCGGCACAAACAATGGAAAAGTTCGCTACTGGGGCATTGATGGTGAACCCAAAGGTGAAGCCTTTCAGGCCATCACCGGCGAAGACAATGCGGTCACCGAGCTAAGCTTTGACGAGAATGACAAGCTGCTGGCCGCCGGCAGCAATGGCCGTCGTGGTTTTTGGGGTCTGAACGGTCGGCCCTTTGGCGAAACAGGTGGCGCCACAACCAGTAGTGGAGCGGCCAGTGGAGAGACCAGTGGCGCAGCGGCAACAACTACAGGCGAAACAGAGCCATTTCCACTGTGGGTATGGCTCTTGCCCTTGCTTGCCCTCATCGGCGGCGGCCTATGGTGGCTCTTGGGCCGTCGCCGCGATACGGCCCCCGCAGAAGCGCCCAGGCAAACAGCCCCCACTGCAACCATTGCCCCACCTGATACAGATCCGGCCACCCCGAGAGAAGTCTCTAACCGAGCTAAAACCGTCGTCTCAACCGACCGCGTCACTGACGAATCTCGTGTTTTAGACGCGAGTACTGCGCCGCCTACGCCGCCTGCGGCCCCCTTACCTGTGGGGCTCCCTGGCATAGAGACGCCAGCAGCAGCCGCCGCTGAAGCGACCCCACCGCTTCCTGCCTACGAATCGACCGATCTCGAATCACCGAACCTAGAAGGCACTAACCTTGACCTTTCAACGCCTGCTGTTATCGGCGGTGCGGCAGCACTAGGGGGCGCAGCCTTTGCCGGACTCAGCGCAGACGTAGAGCCCGATGACGACATAGAAGCAGACGCCTGGGGTGACAATATTGACCTCACCCTAGATGACGACCCTGCCGAAGAAACTGTGATCGAGCTGGGTCCTCAGACCGGCGCCGAGGAAACCAGCATCGAGGAAACCAGCACCGAAGAGATCAGCACCGAAGAGATCAGCACCAAAGAGACTAGTCCGCCTGCGATCGCCATGCCAGCGGTCAATACCGCAGAGGCGACAGAAGCGGATAGCGTTAGCAATCTCGAATCAATTGAGCCCACCCGCAATACCGTCATTGCAGAAACCGAGACCATTCTAGATATTGAGCCCACCCGTGAAACCATCATTGGTGATAGCGCGGTCATTTTTAGTGAGGCTGCAGAGACTGCGGCAAATGACTCAAACCCTGTTTCGGTAACACCTGCTGCCGCAGGTATCACCGCTGCTGCGGGTATAGCCGCCGTTGCCGTCACGACAGTGCCAACAAGCAGTGGCTCAAACACCGATCTAACAGCCCTTTCAGATACACCCTCGTCCCCCGGAGAATCCCGTCCTTTGACTATTGATGATTTAGCCTCTGTAGACGACGGTCTTGCAGAGCTGCCCGAAGGCTACGGCGATAGCCGCATTGTTTTACTGCCCCGTGACCCAAAGTGGGCTTACGCCTATTGGGATGTTTCTAACGAACACAAAGACGAGCTGCGTCGTCAGGGCGGCCAGCGCCTGATGCTACGCCTCTACGACGTCACCGACATTGATATCGATTCTCAATCGCCCCACAGCATGCAGCAGCAAGACTGCCATGAGATGGCTCGCTCTTGGTATTTGGAAGTGCCTGTGAGCGATCGCGACTACGTGGCCGAGCTGGGCTACCTCACTGGTGACGACCGCTGGCTGATGCTAACGCGCTCTGCGCAAATCCGTGTTCCCCCTATTTACCCTTCAGACTGGGTCAAAGACCAGTTCGTCACCATCGACTGGAACGATAGCTTGGCCGGTCGCACCTTTGGCGATTTGGGGCGTCCCGATGCGCCCGCAGGTGCAGAAAGCGAAGACATGCCGCAAATCTACGAGGACTTGTTCAACGTCACTCAGAGCCAAGACGCCCTGCGGGTGGCCGGTTCGCTCTACGGCTCTATGCAGCCTGTCGCACCGGGTGCGCTTTCTGCGTCGGGCAATGTTTCTGGCCTCAATGCGTCAGGACTCAACGTCTCTGGATTAAATGTCTCCGGCCTCAATATGTCTGGTGTTGGCCGCGTCCGTAACTTCTGGCTGGTGGCCGATGCGGAGCTAATTGTTTACGGCGCGACGGAGCCTGATGCGACACTGACCATAGGCGATCGCGTCGTACCGCTTAACCCTGACGGAACTTTCCGCTTCCACATGGCCTTCCCCGACGGCCAAATTGACTATCCTATTCGCGCAGTAGCCGCCGACGGTGAGCAGTCTCGCTCCATCCACATGCACTTCGAGCGAGAAACCCCCGAGCGCAACACCAACACCAAGGCAGAAGCTAAAGATGAGTGGTTCTAAAAAGACCACGATAATGTGCCTAAGCCAAACGCATTAGACATCGCTCATATCAACGTTTCAAGGTTCATCTACATTAAGGCGTAGATGAACCTTTGTTTTTGTCTTCCTAAAGAATCTACTTAGACTTCTCATTCATAGAAAAAAGCTATAGAGTGTAATCACTTAGATACAAACTTATGTAATCACTTAGATACAACCTTAAAACAACACCGTATTTAGTCGTACCAGCGCACCTACAGAGATCTATGTCGCAGCCATTCAAGATTCGTCGTCGCTACGCCCTACAGCTATTAGGCGGAGCCACCAGTGCCGCCCTTCTCCATGCCTGCGGGTCTAACTCAGGCGATAGCGTAGAAAGCAGTGATAGTGCACCAGACGCTGCCGGCGACGCTGCTACCAAAGAACTCACCATGTCCCTCACCCTAGGGACTGTTCCCTGGATCGGTCAGGTACCCATCTACATTGCCATGGAAAAAGGGTTCTATGCCGACGAAGGCCTAGATTTTAGGCTCAACCTATTTGGATCTAACGGTGAATATCTTTCCGCTTTTTTGAGCGGTCAGCTAGAGGCTATTTCACCTGTAAGTTCAGAAGCTGTTCTACTTAGGTCGCAGGGCAAAGATTACAAAATTGTTCTCGTCCAAGACAACTCCGTCGGCGGTGATGGCATCTTAACAACAGGAGGCATCAACAGTATTGAAGACTTTAAAGGTCAAAAAGTTGCTGTTGATACCGCTGGCGTCAGCTACTTTTTCCTCTTGCAAGTGCTTAAAGAAGCCGGTCTCACAAAAGACGACATCACAGTTATCAACACTGACGCAGCCGCAGCCGCAGCCGCTTTCCAGTCAGGCAATGTTGACATTGCCGTCACCTACGCGCCCTACTTACAACAGGCCGCAGACGCCGTTGAAGATGGCAAAATCATCTACGACTCTTCGAGTATGCCAACGGCCATCATTGATTTGTACCTGTTTGACACCGCGTTTGTAGAAGAAAACCCTGAAACGGTTCAGGCCTTTGTCAATGCCACATTAAGGGGCTTGGAATATTTAGAAACCAACAGTGAAGAAGCGCTCGCCATTGGTGCGGCAGAGTTAGAAGTGACCCCCGAAGAACTCGCAGGCGACTTGGAAGGTGTGAAACTTCCCGATGTAGACACCAACCTCAAAATGCTGGCATCGCCTGAGGATGACCTATACCTTGAGGAACCCATGGAAGATTTGGCCACTTTCTTGTTTGCAGAGGGTCAAATCGAATCAGAAGTTAGTGACTTTCCAGCACTCTTCGACCCTCAGTTTGTACAGGCCTACAAAGACCAATAACAACATCAACTCAACCGCCATAAACGGCTGACTTTCTAAAAGACCGTAGCCAATATTACAACAGCTTTTCCATGACTCAACCTTTAATTATCCGTCGTCGTCACTTTCTTCAGCTGGCAGCAGGTGCCACTGGCGCACTCGTTCTCAACGCCTGCAATACGGCTGGCAGCGACGACGGTAGCGAAGCTACGCCACTGACTATGTCTATGGGCTCAGCCCCTTGGGTGGGCCAACTGCCTCTCTACATCGCACAAGAGAAAGGATTCTTTGCGGAAGAAGGACTAGATTTTAGCCTAAGTCTGTTTGGTGCCAGTGGCGACTATATTTCTGCATTTTCTAGCGACAATATAGATAGCGTCGCCCCTGTCAGTGCAGAAGCTGTTTTGATGAAGTCTCAGGGCAAAGACTTTAAAATCGTGCTCATCCAAGACAACTCCGTTGGGGGTGATGGCATTTTGGCCCGTGACACTATCGAAAGTATCGAAGACTTCAAGGGTCAAAGGATTGCTGTTGATACCACAGGCGTTAGCTACTTTTTCTTGTTGCAGGTGCTCAAAGAAGCCGGATTAACAAAGGACGACATTACCATTGTTAACGCCGATCCGGCATCGGCAGCTGCAGCTTTTGAATCGGGTAATGTGGACATTGCCGTCAGCTATGCGCCCTACTTACCTCAAACGGCACGCTCAGTAGATGACGGACGCATCATTTATGACTCTTCTAGTATGCCGACTGCCATTATTGATCTTTACCTCGTAGACACAGCCTTTATTGAAGAAAATCCGGCAGCGGTACAGGCCTTTGTAAATGCCATCTTCAAAGGCACGCAGTTTATGGATGACAACTTCGAAGAAGCACTAGAGATTGGGGCTACGGAACTAGAGGTCACTCCCGAAGAGTTAGAGGCCGATCTTAAAGGCGTCAAAATTCCGAGTGTAGAAGACAATCTAAACATGTTAGCTAGACCCGACAGTGACCTTTACGTCGCTGGCCCTCTCCAAGAGCTGGTTGCCTTCTTACTAGAAGAAGGACAGATAGAGAGCGATCCTGGTGACTTATCAGCGCTGTTAGATCCTCAGTTTGTTGAGGCTTACAGCGCGTCTTAGCGTCTCCTTTCTAAGCTCTCTTTTTAGCGTCTTGTCCGGTCGCATAGCGACTAAATGCTCTCCTAATCGTAGCGACCGGCCTATCTACCAATAACTATCGCCCCCTCGTAACTCTTTTTATTGCACTAACCCCTTCAAACATTAGGAACTTTTCCCTTGAGCTACGCAAAAAGACGCTATTTGAAACCCTCGGTTTTTTGGAGTATTCGCCAGGGGTTCCCAAACTGGTTACATCCAGTGCTTATCAGCATTTCGCTGCTGGTTCCCTTTGTGATCTGGTGCGTGCTGAGTTATGGCGGTTTTGTTAATCCAAAGTTTTTGCCCACGCCCACAACAACAATCCTCACGGGCATCGATATGCTCCAAAATGAGGAACTTATGGGGGACATTACCGCTAGCTTTTTGCGAGTCTTGGCAGGCTTCTTACTCGCCGCTATTATCGGCATTCCCGTTGGGCTGGCCATGGGCACCTTTTATAGCATGGACGGTTTGCTGGGCGGTTTTTTTAGAACGGTTCGCTACGCACCGATTGCCGCTTTTGTACCCCTTATTATTATTTGGACAGGGTTGGGCGAGGCACCTAAAATTATCATCATTTTTCTAGGCATTGTTTTCTACAACGCCACGATGATTTCTGATGCAGTCAAGTTCATCCCAGATGAAACCTTAAATGTGGCCTACACCCTAGGGGCCAATCGCAAAGATCTGATGTTTCGAGTCATTTTGCCTGCAACGCTGCCCAATATCTTGGACACGCTAAAGCTGAATGTGGCAGGTGCCTGGAACTTTTTAATCATTTCCGAACTGATTGCGGCTCAAAAAGGCCTGGGCTTCAAAATCATTTATTCTCAGCGCTTTCTACAGACAGACAAAGTCCTGTTTTGCATTTTAGTGATTCTCGCCATTGGGCTAGCGACCGATCTGTTTTTCAAACTCATCTTTTGGCTGTGCCTCCCCTGGGCTGAATCGACGACCAGCTAATAACAACTATGTCACCTTCGCTCTTTTTAATAAGACGTCTGACACTCAATGATGCTCTCAACTGATTATGGTTACCGTATCCATGCCAACTGCAAAACCGTTTCCAACAACAATAAATCATCCAGCGAAAACAGATACGGCTAAGCTTGAAATTCGCAACATCACAAAAGTATTTAAGCGAGGCCGCCAGTCAAATGTAGCGGTTGATAATGTTAGCCTTCAGCTTGCTGCTAATGAATTTAGCTGTATTGTTGGCCCTTCTGGCTGCGGCAAGTCAACGCTGCTAAATATTGCAGCGGGCCTAGTCAAAGCCTCGTCTGGCTCTATTTTGGTCGATGGAGAGGTTGTGCCGGGCCCAGGCGCAGATCGGGGCATGGTCTTTCAGCACTACACGCTGTTTGCTTGGCTCTCTGTTGCCGAGAATGTTGCCTTTGGCCTCAAGCTCAAGGGAATGTCCAAGGCAGCGCGGCGGCAAAAAGTGGAGCACTATCTAAATATTGTGGGACTTAGCGACTATGCTAATGCCTATCCTAAGGAGCTATCGGGCGGGATGAAGCAACGGGTTGCGATCGCACGCGCCCTAGCCAACGATCCCGAAGTCCTGCTCATGGACGAACCCTTTGGTGCCCTCGACTCCCAAACCAAAGAGCAGCTCCAAGAATTTTTCCACGACCTATGGGAAAAGACTCACATCACCGTCTTTATGATTACCCACGATGTAGAAGAGGCCATCTTCCTCTCACAGCGAGTTCACGTCATGGATAAATCAGGCAAACTCCGCGAGACCGTTGAAGTAGACCTGCCTATTCATAGAGAAATTGATATGAAGCTGACGCCCGAGTTTCTAGACTATAAGCGTCACATCGTTCATGCCTTGCGCTAGCTGAGGAAACGTGCATAACGACTCATGGCATGTACTAAAATGCGGATAGATCATTAGCTAAGAGGTCGCTTATGACTCAGCTACAGCTTGATATTCCAGATGAAGCAGCCGCATGGTTAGAGCAACAGGCACAGACCTTAAACCTTTCAGTGTCTAAGTATGTTGCTCAACTGATTCAGCAGCATAAAATGACGCTGAAGACCGATGCTGATAGGACTCAGCTGGATAAAGTCGAAATAGACGAAGCACTGGCTAGAGAAAATGGATGGCCAGAAGGTTTTTTCGACCTGTACGGAAGCACGCAGAACGCGCCTTTAGAGCGGCCCGACCAAGGTGAACACCAAACGCGCGAGATTCTGCTTTAGATGTATCTACTAGACGCAAATGTTTGTGTTCGGTTTATGAATGGAACATCTGCAAACGTTGCGAGAAATTTCAATCGTTGCCATTCTAAAAGCATCGTAGTGTGCAGCATTGTGAGAGCGGAGCTACTGTATGGGGCACGGCACAGTCGGCAAATTGAGAAAAATTTGCTGCGTGTAAAAGAGTTCTTAAAGCCGCTTCCAAGTTTACCGTTCGACGATGCGTGTGCTGAAGAGTACGCGAAAATTAAAAGCGAGCTAAGTCGCAAAGGTAATTTGATTGGCCCTAATGATCTATTAATCGCGGCAATCGCTCTTGCCCACGATATAATTTTAATCACAAACGATACAAGAGAATTTAGTCGCGTTCGAAATTTGCGACTGGAAGATTGGCAAGAAAATGAGTAATTGAGGTGTATGGTCGCGCCTATTACAAGCGGCCGATAACGCGACTTAGATCATGAAATGAGCGGCGATTCTCCGATTGCCGCTCATTTCATGATCAATCTGAAGCTTAGCTATAAAAATCTCGTTGAGAATAACGATGATTCTTATGCGCCTGCGCCCGCAGGTTGTTGCTTCATTTGTGCAACCCGGTCAGCCAGTAGCTGCTCTAGCTCTTCTAGGGCTTTGGTAAAGCCTGCAATGCCTTCGTCTAGCTTTTCATTGGCCATGCGATCGCTTGCATGCATCTCGTCAAACTTGGCCTTGTCTACAGAGAGTTTCTCAATGTCCATCTCAGCAGCAGTCTCAGGTGTTAGCTTGCGAGGGAGTTCACCTTCTGTTTCAGACAGTGGCTTTAGCAGCTTAGGAGAGATGGTGAGTAAATCAACACCCGCTAGCTCTTTGATTTCATCGACGTTGCGAAAGCTTGCGCCCATGATTTCAGTTTCATAGCCAAACTTCTTGTAGTAGTTATAGATTTCGGTGACGGACAGTACGCCAGGATCTTCAGACGGTGGGTAGCTATCACGGCCTGTGTCCTTCTTGTACCAGTCAAGGATGCGGCCCACAAAGGGAGAAATCAACGTGACTTTGGCATCTCCACAGGCAACGGCTTGATGCAAACCAAACAGCAGCGTTAGGTTGCAGTGGATGCCTTCTTTTTCTAGGATTTCGGCGGCTTTGATGCCTTCCCAAGTAGAGGCAATTTTGATCAGGATGCGATCGCGACTAATACCCGCAGCCTCGTATTCCCCAATCAACTCTCTCGCTGTCGCCAGCGTGCCATCTAGGTCATAAGACAGCCGCGCATCTACCTCTGTAGAAACCCGACCCGGAATAATCTCTAGAATACGCTTACCAAAAGCCACGGCCAAATGCTTAAACGCTTCTTTAGCAATTTCTTGGTCAGAGGCATCGTCAGCGAGGGTCTTTTTCGCCTGCTCTAGGGTCTCATCCACAATGCTCTGATACTGGGGTAGCTTGGCAGCAGCGGTAATTAGCGAAGGATTCGTCGTGGCATCTTGAGGGGTGAACTGTTCAATCGCACCAATGTCACCCGTATCGGCAACAACAGTCGTCATTTCTTTTAGCTGGGTGAGTAAACTCATATAGGCAAGCCTCCTTTGGCAGTTATCAATGGTTTGCCTAAATTGTAGACAGCCAAACTTGTTTTGAACCGCCTTCAAAAGGGCTAAAACCTAGAGACTATCTATAGAAATATGATGGATAACCTAGGTATCAGCAACTGCTCACAAAACGCTCTTACTTTAGATACAGCAAGCACCTCAGTAATATATACACAGCGCTAGTTACCTTGGTAAAGCGTGATACCAGTGCCCAGCTACACCGGCAATTCAAAAGGCGTTTGCTCCGAATCAACAGCCGCCGCTTTCACAACCGCAACGCCCATGGCATGATCGCCTTCAAAAGCATCCTTACCCTCAGCAGACGACTCATCGGCATCGTAATCCACTCGCTCGTATGCGGGTAGATCAAACCAAAAGGTTGTACCAATGCCAACTTCACCCACCAAGTTGATTTGACTATTGTGCTTATCCATAATGTTTTTCACGATGGAAAGCCCCAGGCCTGTGCCTTCTAAAGTGTGCACACGGTTTTCCACACGGAAAAAGCGGTCAAAGATAGCGGCCTGATCTTCCGCATCGATGCCAATCCCCGTATCACCCACCTCAATGCGAACCGTGTTTTGCATGGGCGTACGGTAGGCGCGAATCATCACTTGGCCACCCGCCAGCGTAAACTTCAGTGCATTGCCGACCAAATTGCCAAACACCTGCAGCAGCAAATCGTAGTTACCCAAAATGGCAGGCAGGTCATCTTCAATATCTTTATCTAACGTAATTTGCTTGTCTTTTGCATTTAGCTGATAGGTTCGCAGCACCTGCTCAATGGGCTGATGCACCTCTACCGCCGAAAATTCATAGCGGCGGCTCGACTCTAGACGAGAGAGATCAAGCACATCATTTACTAGGCGAGTCAATCGATCAGTTTCATTATTCGCCGTTGCCAAAAACTCTTTTTTCTCTGGCTCTGTCAGGTCTTCACCATACTCGTGCAGGGTTTCGATAAACGATTTGATATTAAACAGCGGCGTGCGCAGCTCGTGGGAGACATTGCTAATAAAGCTGCTTTTAGCCTCGTTAAGTGCGACTTCTCGAGTAATGTCTTGCAGCGTGATTGCCATCCCTTTCACATTTTCTCGGGACTGGTCAAGCACGGTGTTTATCAGGACACGAATCGTACGAGCACCGTCCATTAGAGAAATTCTAAAATCGTTGCTTGACTGGGCTTCACCCGATGCCGCTTGGGAAAGCGACGGCGCAATCTGAGCGCGAACTTCAGGCTGCAGTCGGTCGAGAATACTGCCCCCTAGCGGCATATTGACATCCCATCCCAAGATGCGCCGGGCTGCAATATTTGCCAGGACCAAGTTCGTATCGGCATCTAGCAAAATAGCCCCATCGGCAATGGTCGAGACGAGGCTTTCTAGCTTGGCTTTTTCGGCAGTTAGCTCTTCGATATTTTGCTCGGCGTAGCGTTCTAGTCGCTCTGCCATATCGTTAAAGCTATAAATTAGCTCGCCCAGTTCACCCCCCAGTGGCAAATCAATTCGCTGCTTAAAGTTGCCGGTGGCAATATTTTTCACCCCTAGCGACAGCTCTTTGATGGGCTGAGTAATCGTCAGTGCGTTGATCACCGCGCCCAAAATCACCATCACCCAAATGGAGATAAACACCGCAATGGTCACATCGCGGGTGAGATTGGATGAGGCAACGACGGTGGGATTGGGATTGATGCCCATGGCAAGCATCCCGTTGTAGTTACCCTCTGAGATCAGGGGCACGAACACATCGGTGACGATGCCTGCAGGGGTCATGTGCTGGCGCACCATGGGAGATGTCGTGCTGCTGGTGTAGCTAGCAGGCAGCTTCATGCGTCGCCGGAGGGTCAAAGAATTTTGAACGGCGGGCTCTGAGTAGGGAATGCCGAAGAAAATTTCGCCCTCTTGATCCGCGTACAGCATGTAGCGGACGTTTGATGTGTTTTCGTAAAAGCTGTAGGAAAAGCGGGCGAGTTCGGCACGGTCGTTGGTTTCGACCAAGGGCGCTACGTTTGAGGCGAGTAACAAACCTAGATCGCGGCCAAAGCGGGTGTCGTTTAGCTGGGCGTCTTGCTGGATGGTGTTAACGGCCCAAAAGGTGAGCGCGCTCATGACCAGAGACACAAGGATAGTGGCCCCCGTCATCAACCGGGTTTGCAGGGTAAAGTCACTCCACCATTTCGCGAGTAATGCTTTGAGTTGACTGAACAGTTGCATGGGCTGTTGATTTACAGAGCTGGCATTGACATGATTAGCGGAAGGCCAGCGACCAAAAGACCGCTCTATCCTTTATGGACAAATCGTTTTATTACATTCATTCTAAACGGTGTTGACAATTCTCAGCGTCAAGAAGGGTCTTCTGCTGATGTCTGCTCATGATTGGGCATTTACGCCTTATGTTTTACGCCTTACCTTTTACGCCTTACCTTTTATGCGGTGGCCAATGTCTCGGCGATAGTAGCTGCCCGGAAAGTTGATTTTATCGATGGCGCTGTAGGCTTTTGCGATCGCACCTTCAAAGTCTTCGGCCACCGCCGTCACCCCTAGCACGCGCCCACCATTGCTTTTCACCGCGCCCTCACTCACCCGAGTGCCCGCATGAAACACGACTGTATCCGTATCTTCGGCGCTTTCGATTCCATTGATTTCAAGCCCTTTTTTGTACGCGCCAGGGTAGCCGTCAGCGGCCATCACCACACAGGCCGACGCGCCCGCTTTCCACTGTAAAGGTGGCAGGCTTTCCAAGCGCTGCTCACAGCAGGCCAAAATCACTTCATCTAGCGGCGTTTCTAATAGGGGGAGCACTGCCTGCACCTCTGGATCGCCAAAGCGACAGTTAAACTCAATCACCTTCGGACCGCCTTCGGGCGTCACAATCAATCCAGCGTAAACCACACCACAATAGTCAATGTCGCGAGCCTGCAAGCCGCTCAAGGTTGGCTCTAAAATCTCTGAGCGCACGCGCTGCAACAGCTCGTCAGGCATCAGCGGCGTTGGACAGTAGGCACCCATACCACCTGTATTTGGCCCGGTGTCGCCTTCCCCAATTTGCTTATGGTCTTGGGCGGGTAATAACGGACGAATGGTTTTGCCATCGGTGATGGCAAGGACGGACACTTCCTGACCCATTAGAAATTCTTGGATGACGACGCGCTCACCGGCTGCGCCAAATTGACCGCTAAAGGCTGAATTAATAGCTGCGATCGCACTCTCTTTTTCCATGGCCACGGTCACCCCTTTGCCCGCAGCCAAGCCATCGGCTTTGACCACGATGGGTGCGCCCTGTTCTTCTACATATGCGATCGCACGCTGCGCATCCGTAAACATTGCCGAAGCGGCCGTCGGTACGTTCGCCTGCGCCATTAGCTCACTGGCCCACGCCTTACTCGATTCGATTTGCGCACCATCTTTATTAGGCCCAAAGACTTTGATTTTTTGGGCTCTGAGTGCATCGGCGAGCCCTTCTGCCAGGGGTTGCTCCGGGCCAACTAGGACAAAGGCCATGTTATTAACCAGGGCGCAGCGGGCGATCGCATCAGCTTCAGTCGCACCCATTGCCACATTACGGCAGCCAGGCAGTAAGGCCGTACCGCCATTGCCAGGAATACAGACCACCTCTGTAACGTTAGGCGACTTCAAAAGCTTCCAAGCCAATGCATGTTCACGTCCACCACTGCCGACCACAATTGCTTTCATAGTTTTTCTGTGGGCTTAGAGCGCCCTTTGCCTTATTCAGGCTAGATAGAATCGCTAAATAAGACTACAACGCCTTTGTCAAAATTGTCTCACTCTACTTACGGTCAAAAGGCTATTAGCTAATAGTCTCCATAAAAAAAGTTAGCCAGGCTATGAGTAGCCTAGCTAACAAAAGGAAAGAAAAAATATAGCCAAATGTTGCAGTTGAATCTTTCTAACGGTGTCTCTTACTTCGGTTGAGTTTAACCTTGTAGCCTAGAGAATGACTGCTAAAGGAGAAGCGCAGAGCTTTGAGACGCTCTCAGACATACCGTAGATGATTGAGGGATGTCATTGCCAGCTAGCAGCTGCACCTCTCCATTGTGACTACGGCTCCAGGCAGTGGCTTCAGTAGGAGACAGTGACAACAGATCCTCGTCTGGGCGGGGGGCAGCAACGGTCTGATCGGTAGACGACAGCGGACGTACATCTCGCCAGAGAGAATTGGCCGACACTGCAACTTGTGGAGACTGGGGTAATCCGCCTCGACCTGAAGCAACAAAGCGATTGCTTTGACCGTCGGAGCACCCAGTGGCAACTTGCTGATCAGAATCGACAACATCGCTTGCTAAGGCAGTCACCCCAGAACTCGGATCAACGGTCGGCGTATCGATCTCTACAGTGCCGTTAATCCCAAACTCTGAGCTGGCAGTAATATCACTTTCTGGTGTGAGCTGATCGCGAAAAGCAGTGCCGAAAACGCTTTGGCTGGTGATAGCGATATTTCCGCCACGCCCCTGCACAGCATTGGCTATGATGTCGCTGTTTTCGAGGGCGATGATAAATGGAGACGCGATCGCAATATTTCCCCCATTCCCTACACCACCTGACTCTGCGCTAATTTGGCTACCATTGCGCAAAATTAGCGCATTTTGCGCCTGCAAATCGATATTACCCCCATTGCCAAACAGCGTTCTGGACCTAATTTGACTACCATTGCGCAAGGCGATTGTCTCTGCATTGATATCGAGAATGCCAGCATCTCCTGTGCCAAGATTTTGCACCGTGATAGTGACAGGTCCATTCAAGTTAAGCGTAGGGGTATTGATGATGACATCGCCAGAATCAGCAGAAGGAATAGAAGCGTTTGCAGGGAGTCCAAAGAGCAGTCGCTCGCTTAACGAAGGCTCTACAACAGCCGCATTAATCGAAAAAGTTAAATCATTAATGAAATCGTTATTACCATCAATATCAATCCGTTCACTCGCATCAATGCGGATTTTGCCAGCGGCACCAATGCCAGAAGAGGAGGCCGCAATCAGGCCAGAATCTTCAATCGTCAGTCGCTGTGTCGTCACAGTGAGATTGCTAGCCTGACTGCCAGTTCCAAAATTAGAGACTGACAATGCGCTGGGAAGATTAATCGCAGGAACTCTCCCAGTTACAATAATGTTCTCGGCATTTATAAAGAGATCACCGCTGCTGCCATCACGCAAATTGAGCGATACGACAGAGCCGCCTTCACTGACTAAAAGGGTTGGTGACTCAACAATGACATCACCAGACTGTCCAGATGAAACAGACGCGGTCCCAATCGCAGAGCTCAATGCTGGATTAACTGGATTGAAGCCGTTGACTCTCAGCTGATCGGTGGCTTGGACACTGATGGGACTGCCCGCTGCCGGAGAAAAGGTAAAGCCAATAATGCCTGCGCCCGCTTGCATATTGATATTGTTGGCGCTGACTTCAATAGGTCCACTGGCCGCTGGCCCAATAGTTTCACTAAAAATACCGCTGCGAATACCGCTAACCGGATGACTCCCTTGCAGCGAAAGCGTTTCATTAGCATGCACTCGAATTCGCCCACCGGGACTAGTGGCGGCGGCTCCGCTTTGTCCTAAGACAACCGACTCGTTTTGTAAATTGATATTTTGACCGACGACTTGCACGCTGCCCTGAGAGGAGCTAAATACCCGAAAGGGAGCACCGGGAAAAGGCTGAACTGGAACCCCACTAACGTTAGCCAAAGACTGGTTCAACAGCTCAGCGTTGCTGAAAGTTTCGACTTGACGATAGTCCGCCAAAAATCCAACGGGAGTAGACAAAAGAGAGACGCTGCTGCCAGCGCCGACACTGCCTAGCTCTAGGTTGCCGCTATTGGCAGTGACGATACCGCCATTGAGTAAAACGCCGTTGCCAATCAGCGCAAGCGTATTGCCAGGAACAACTTGTAACCCCTGGGTCGCGCCTAACTGCACATGTGGTGCAAAGATACTTGCTTGCCCCGTCAGCGGATTGCGCCGGGCAAGCGAGTGACCTGTATTATTAACCCTGATATCACCTGCGACAGATCCGAGCTGTAATCCAATCGGCGCACTGACATTTAACAGAGGTGCAGTCTCTAAACGACTGACACTAAAGGCTAAATCATCTTGAAACAGCACTGAATCTGCTGTGCTAGCGACGAACGAACCGGGTAGTGAGAGACTAGAATTTTCACCAAAGGTAATGCCGTTAGGATTGATTAAAAACAGATCCGGGCTATTTCCACCCGTCAGTTTTAGTTCACCGTCAATCGCAGAGCCGTTGATGCCGGTTACCCTAGCAATGACATACTCTATCGCGCTCTGAGAACCATCCAGCTGAAAAAGAACATTAGCTGTCTGCGGTGAAAAATCTTCAAAACTATGGAACAACGTATTGAGTTGCGGCGTTCCACCCGTAACGGTGTAATCACCGGCTCCGTTGACCATCGTGCCGACATGCCCCGTGCCCATTGTGGGTGTCACTGTTTGTGCGATCGCAGGCATACTCCAACAGCATCCTGCGACCCCCCCTAAGAGCATCCCCTGCAAACGGCTTAGCATCATCACCCTTTCCCCACAATAAGCAAGCAAAGAGTGCCCAGATTTCAGAAGTCCATGGAGATCTAGCCCCCTAGTCAGCGTTCAAAACACCAGCATGTCTTAACCTTAGATCTTCCGTAGGCTAAACCAATAATGGGTCTAGTTCTGCCGAGCATCTCGATTAGACCGAACAAATTCAATAAAGCTTGTGCCTTCACCTAGCTCCTGCGGCGTCGAAACCTGTGAACGTGATGATGCATGAGCTGTTGGTGCAAAAGCTTTATTGAATTTGTTCGGTCTAATCGAGATGCTCGGCAGAACTAGACCCATTATTGGTTTAGCCTACGGAAGATCTAAGGTTAAGAC
>JBCBKQ010000129.1:0-16260 GCA_038521595.1 Cyanobacteria bacterium J06627_28
CAAGTTATGCAACAGAATATTAGGCGTTTTCTAAATCGGCGGAAGTTCCTGACGGGGGTTAGTTTAACGCCTAATATTCTGTTGCATAACTTGATCCTGATAACTGTTTGCTTCTTCTTCAATAAATTCTGAGGCTGACAAATTCTTGAGATGACGCCTGACATATGAAATATAGCCACAGAAATCAGTTTGCAATGTTCGGGCATCTATTTTGTGATAGAGGCTACCGTCACTCTAGTGAGAGGGGATCCCATTCAACAATAAAATTAATGAGTCTATTACTTTTATTTTTGTAGGCTCCTGTGGCTCGCCTTTTTATTCGACAAACGTCGGTTTGAATATCGGATTGAACATCGGGTTGAATCAATAAAAGAAATCTATAGGTCAACTCAGAATCGTTATCTGCAAATCAGCACTTGGGTAGACATCTGTATATCTACTTACAGATGTAGCCAGAGCGGCGTGGATTAAATAAGGCCAACCTCAAGGAGTTCGATTCACTATGAAATCCCGCCATACTTGGATTAAAAGGCTTTCTATCACCTGTGCAATCAGTCTGTCGACAGCATTCATTGCAGGCTGCTCTACAACAGAAACTGCAGAAGACAGTGGAGCAGGCTTCAACGCGGCCAGTGCAGAAACCAGCGCAGACTCTTTAAGCGGAGAAACCATTCGCATCTCTATCGGCACGCAAGATCAGGTTATCAATACTGCCGTAGGTGGTGCCACGGTTAGAGAGCTTGGCCTATTGGAAAAGCACCTGCCGACAACGGGCAGATATGAAGGCGTTGAGTACGAGATTGAATGGTCTAGCTACACATCGGGGCCACCTATTACCAATAAAATGCTGGCAAACCAAATTGACATTGGTTTAATGGGAGACTTTCCAGCGGTCATTAACCTCATCAAGTTTCAAGAAGAAGTAGAAGGTGTCACCTCTACCTTCATCGGCACTCTAGCTTACAGTCCTAACGGTGCAGGCAATGCCGTCGTCGTGCCCAAAGATAGCGACGTCACTTCCTTGGCCGATCTTAAAGGTGGCTCAGTGTCCGTCCCCTTCGGCTCTGCGGCCCATGGCATGGTACTAAAAGCCTTAGCAGATGCCGGCATTGACCCAGAAGAAGATGTAGAACTCATTAGCCAAGCACCAGAAGTCGGCGGCACTAGCCTGCGCACAGGTCAAATCGATGCCCATGCAGACTTTGTTCCCTTTGGTGAGCTTTTCCCCTACCGAGGCTTTGCCAAAAAGATTTTTGATGGTGCACAAACAGACGTACCGACGCTGCACGGCATTGTTGTTCGCTCCGACTTTGGCGAACAATATCCAGAGATTGTAGAAGCCTATCTCCAGGCGATGCTCGAAGCCAATGAAATGTTTCGAGAGAATCCTGAAGAGATTTCTTCTCAAATCGAAGAATGGTCTGGCATTGAAAAAGAAGTTGTGTACATGTTCTTAGGCCCCTCAGGTCTGCAGCCCATCAACCCGAGCATCGGCGAGGTTCAGCTGGAAGCACTGAAGAACAGCATCTCAACGCTCATTAGCCTGGGCAAAATTGAGTCTCCGGTGGATCCTGAAGATGTAACCGGATGGGTCGATGAGGGCTTTTTAAAAAATGCCATGGAGAATGCGGGCCTTGACTATGACGAAGTGATTGCAGAAGGCGAAAGCTATGTGATTACTGGCAACGATATGTTGACAGACGAGGAGATTACTGAGCCCAAAATGGCTGCGCAGCTGTGGATTCAGGAAGAGCCAACCGTCTCCAACTTTGCCTCCATTCCCAATATGATCAAAAAGCTGAATGAGCTACAAGGAGAAGGTAAAGCCGCTGATGTGATCTTTGTACATGATCGCAACAAGGGATGGAAGCTATTTGCAGAGAACTCTTATTACGTAGAGAGTGGAGATGAAGTTTCGGCCTTTTTGCTGGCAGATGATGCGGAGGCCTTTGCCGCAGAATCTGGTGGGCAAGTAGTGTCTTTCAAGGATCTCTTAGATACCTACGCTAGCGGCCCTCAGCCATCACGAATCAGTCGAATTACAATGGATGAGCTGCGCCAAGCGCTGAAGGCAGTTGTTCCTGTCTTTGCCGGATAGGCATAACAAAAGAGACGATGAAACTGTCTAGTCACAAGCGTTACCGACCCACCCCGTCGCTGCGCGCCACCCCTCCAGAGGGGTGGGTCGGCAACGTAGGCAGCTCACCCATATCTGATGCTCAACACATACTTAAACCCTGTAGCAGTCGTTGCTACCGTCAACGATCTCTAAACCAGTCTGCTCCCTATCAGTCTGTTTCTTTCTGTTGTTCTCCTTAAAAGCTCATACGCCATGGCCAGCACCCTCCCTCAAAGCCGATTTCACACGCCGACAAAGCCTTCTAGGCTATTGCGTACATTGGGCCACTTAGCTGCCAACCGTTCAGCACTACGGGTACTCTCCCTGGTGTTGTTCTTTGGTATTTGGCAGTTTCTATGCGTTATCGGGTTCAAGTTTTTCATAAACTTTCAGCTCGTCCCTTCTCCTGTAGAAGTCGCGGAGGCCACCGTTGAGTTTTTCTTGAGTGAGCCGGGTGTGCATATTCGCTCTAGCGTGGTACGGGTTTTGGCGGGTTTTACAGTAGCCTCTCTTTTAGGCATTGTGCTGGGCATGTTTATCGGCTGGTTTCAAGTGATTGAAGATCTGATGATGCCGTGGCTAGAGCTGCTGAGACCCATTCCAGCCGTTGCCTGGATTCCCTTAGCTATTCTCATTTTTCCAACGGCTGAAACGGGGATGATTTACATCACGTTTGTGGGGGCGTTTTTCCCGGTATTGATCAGTACTATTCGAGCCGTGGAGAATATTCTGCACGATATTGTTCTTATTCGAGTGGGTCAGTGCCTGGGTGCAAATCAGTGGCACATCTTTAAAGACATCGTAATACCAGGCTCAATGCCAGGCATTGCCAGTGGCCTGACCATTGGCATGGGCAACGCTTGGTTTTGTCTCGTGACGGCTGAAATTTTGGCGGGGCGCTATGGTGTTGGCTACATTACCTGGGAGTCTTATGTGACGTCTAACTATCCACCGATTGTGATGGGGATGTTGTTAATCGGATTGATGGGGGCTGCTAGCTCCTGGGCTGTCGGTAGAGGGGTGCAAACCTTGATGCCATGGCGCGTGATTAAAAAACAGGATGCTTGAGTTCTTAAAAAAATTGCCTTTAATAACCTCAGGAGACGCGCTCAATGGTTCAAGAAGTTTCAACTAAAATTAAGCCGCTCGTTGAACCAACTAGGGGCGCGGTGAATGTGGAGGGGATCTCGATGATCTTCAGCCAAAAGGAGCGATCGCACCAAGTCTTAGATTCCGTCAATCTACAGATAAAGCCCGGTGAGTTTGTTTGTTTACTGGGCCCCTCAGGCTGTGGAAAATCCACGCTATTAAACATTATTGCCGGGTTTATCAAGCCCACGGCTGGCTATGTTGTAGTCGATCAGCAGCTAGTCACCAAACCTGGCGCAGACCGTGGCTTTGTATTTCAGCAATATTCTCTTTTACCCTGGAAGACAATCTATCAAAACGTGGAGCTAGGCCTAAAAATAAAAGGCCTGCCCAAAGTAGAACGTCAGGACATGGTAGGCGAATACTTAAACTTAGTCGGTCTAGCAAAGTATCGAAATGCTTACCCAGCTGAGCTTTCTGGTGGCATGAAACAGCGAGCCAGCATCATTCGTGCACTGGTAAATTCGCCCTCTGTGCTGCTGATGGATGAACCCTTTGCTGCATTGGATGCGCAGACGCGGCACATGATGCAAGAGCTGCTGCTCAATATTTGGGAGACGCTGAAAACAACAATTGTATTTGTCACACACGATATTGAGGAGGCGGTCTTTTTGGGCGATCGCATCTTTGTCATGGGCGTACAGCCAGGCCGCATCAAAGCCGAAATCCCCATTCCGCTACAGCGCCCGCGCCATGTTGACGACATGCTCACCTCCCAATACACCCAGCTCAATCGACAGGTGTTTGGCCTGATTCGAGAAGAGACGCTAAAAAGCATGGAGACACAGTAAGCTGGCTTATTGGATTGGACATATCTGTGCGATCGCAGTTGGCCTCTCCCTTGGGCTCATCGGCGGCGGCGGGGCTATTTTGGCCGTGCCCATTTTGGTGTATGTACTCGGCGTTGGAACAAAGAGTGCGATCGCCATCAGCCTGGTCAGTGTTGGCACAGTCAGCCTCATCGGCACCATTCTCCATTGGCAAAAAGGCAACGTTCGTGCCGATATTGCCCTATTATTTGCCCCCACTGCCATGCTGGGAGCCTACTTAGGCGCTTTATTTGCCTCACTGCCCTGGGTCAGTGAAGACGCTCAGCTGCTTTGCTTTAGCATCGCCATGGTGATGGCAAGTCTGTTTATGATTTTGAAAAGTAAGCAGCCCTCAAAAACAGCTCAAATGACTCACGCCGAGCCAAGCGTGAAAAAGAACGCTCCACCGCACTGGCTGATGATTCCAGCAGAGGGATTGGGCATTGGGATGATTACAGGCTTTGTTGGCATTGGCGGTGGCTTTGCCATTGTGCCAGCACTCGTCTTGCTGACCAATATGCCAATGAAACAAGCGATAGGCACCTCGCTGTTGATTATTACTCTAAAGTCCATCACTGGCTTTTTAGGATATTTAGGACAAGTGCAAATGAGCTGGAGCCTAGTGGGTTCATTTAGCCTGGCAGCAGGCCTAGGAACCCTGTTGGGCAGCTATCTCAATCAGTTTATGAGCGCCCGTATTTTACAGGCTAGCTTTGGCTACTTTGTTCTTTCGTTCGCTTTTTTAATGTTGACAGCACAATTCTCTTTTTAAGCAGACTATGACGACTTTGGCACCCACAGCCCAGCGCCCCAAACCCGTTCTAATGATTCCGATTCGCCGCTGTGGGAGCCATGCCCTACGGCTGCGGCTAAACTTTTCTAACGATTTCTACTCTCCTTATCCGCTGCATATCGTAGAATTCATGCCGCTGGTGCCGCTATATGGAGATCTCTCTAACGACTTTAATTATTTCCAGCTCATTATTGACGTTGTCGGGCTGCAGGCAGCCACCATGGTGAAGTGGGAGGGCGTCAGCCTAGATCCAGTCGTTATTTTTGAGCGGCTTCAGCATCGCCCTCGCAGCATTCATGCCATTACCTGGGAGATGCTGTTTTTAGCAGGTGAAAAACACCATGCCAAAGTCGTGATGGATAAATCACTCGATAACGTCCACTATGCAGAAGAGCTGATTACACTCTTTGACGATATGCTCTTTCTCAACGTTGTACGAGATCCACGGGCCCAAATTAGCAGCATCAATCGCGCCATCATTCACGACTTTGACACGCTACTCAATGCCTTGACCTGGGCAAAAGCACAAACAGCAGCGCGTACCTTGAGCCAAAAGTATCCTCAAAAAGTACTCACGATTCGCTATGAAGATTTCATTCAAAATCAGGGCGCTGTCCTACGAGACATCTGTCAATTCTTTGGCATTCCGTTTCTAACAACTATGCTAGATGTTTCTGCCTCTGACGAAGCACAGGGCCTTGCTGTTTTGTCTAACCTGTGGGAGACCAACAGTTCTGAACCGATTCCCGCCAATGTCGATAAATTCAAGCAGACTTTGAGCATGGAAGAAATTAAACTCATCGAGACCCTCACCGAAGAGCATATGGGCTACTACGGCTATGAGCGCATGACTCAAGGGTCTACGTTAGTGACAGATACAATGATTGCGATCACACACCAGCAGAGTGAGCGGGGCAAAAAAGCAGCCTGGGAAACCATGAAAGTCCAAAATCCAAAAGACTATCAACTGAGAAAATTTCGTTCCGACTATCTGGCAATGCTGCACCACAAATTTTCTCAGGTCGCGGCTTAGAGATGTGGCTAAGGGATTGGCCCAATGACAGCTCAAGAAAAGCTAAACTGCCAAAGAAGCCTTAGCCTTGTCCAACAGTTCTGACTGAATCCAAGTATCTAGGCCAAGTTCACCCAAGGCTTCATTCCCTGCAATGGCCGATAGCTGTTGTATGTGTGCCTCCACCCAATCAGTCCGAATCTGCGTCTCTGGGAAAAATAAGCCTGTCTCATCTGAATGCTGATAGGCCAGCGTTTTAGCAACAATTTCAGGCTTCAATCCAACCCAATTACTCACTAGCGAAAGGGCACTCGGGGTTGTTTTGTACCAGTGCTGAGCAGCAATTAACGCCTTGAGATAAGCGATCACCAATTCAGGGTGCTTATCTGCAAAAACGTCTTGTACAACAACACCGTGAAACGTTGGCAGCTGTTCAACATCACTCTCTAGCAAACGGCGGAACTGTCCTTTGTGGCTAGCAATGTCGTGCAAAGGTGCAAAATAAGCATAGCCATCTGCCTGTAAGCTACGAGGCGTTAACCGGCGGATATTGAGATTATCGATAGAGGTCAGCGTGACCTCTGGCAGTAAGGCCGCCTTCGATAAAGTGCGCATAATCATGCCATGGGCCGCAGAGGCAAACGGCACAGCAATGACTCGGTTACGCAAATCGTCTAGGCTAGTGAGCGAAGAACGGTTGGGCACAATGACCGTATTGCCAGCCCCGTCTGGATTACTAGCAACAAAGCTAACCAGGCGAGTTTTCGCCACACCGCTGAGCAATAAAGGATAGTCTCCTAAAATGCCAATATTTAACTGGTTTGACTGCAGCCCGTCTACAATGGGAGCCCCTGAGGTAAAGTCTTTCCACCGAATATTGAATGTTGTATTTCGATACTGGCCCTGGCGAGGCAGAAAATGTTCTAACAGCCCAAGCCGCTGAATAATGAGACCTGCCGTTACCGTTTGAATAGTCTTATTTTGAGTGCCAATTGTTATCGTCAGCGCTTCAGGGCGATCATTGCTCGCGCTACTTTGGCCATGTGTCCAGGTCTGTCTCTCAAAAGATTGTGCCGGTGCGACCCTCTGAACAGGCGCGTCAGACATTGCTTGAAGTTTAGAGTCGGCTGGTTTTTCTAAAGTCTGCAATGGCTTTTTTTGATAGGGGCGGTATCCCGTTCTATCTTTGATAAGCTTAACGAGCTGCCGTAGCGGTTTGTTCGAGATGGTTTCTCTAACCTGATGATTGCGCTTTTTTGGGTGCTTTGCACTCAGCATAAACAGCTCAAAATCCAATGGAAACTCTTGGAGTGAGATAGCAGTTAGTAGCTTTGCCTTTAGCTCTGACTGAAACTGAAAGCTAGAGGCAAAGCCCAAGTAGTGCCCTTGACGCAGAAACGTACTCATTAGGCTCGCAGAGTGAACAGTCTCACGATTGGGAAAGTCTGACAGCTGCAAACCTAGCTCGCTTAGCCGACTTATGAGGGCACTACCATCAGGTGTTGCATCATCTGGAAAAGCCCAAATCTCTTCAGTCAACTCTCTAAGACTTAGCCACTCACGAAAGGCCAGCCGATGGTCAGCAGCGACTACCAAGTAATACTGAAAAGTATCCACCGTAACCGCCTCTACATTGTCAAAATCGTCTCTATTTAAGACTGAACTTTCAGAGAGCTTTGACTCCGAAAAAGCAACGTCAATGTCACCAGCAGAGATTGCATGATAAATCTCCTGCACAGTCTGAAACGGCGCGCACTGTAAGTCAATATCAGGATACTTCTGACGATAGGCAAACAAAAACTTAGGCAGCCAGCCATCTGCGACATTGGGCGTACAGCCGATCTTTAATTGATTGGATTTACCATACTTTATCTCTTCGACACCCTGAACCAAGCGACTTTCTAACGCAATCAAACCGGGCCCTACTTCCTGTAGATACTGCCCCACATCCGTCAGCTCTATTTTGCGTCCTAATCGCTCAAACAGATCCGTGCCTAGGCTGGCCTCTAATGATTTTATTTTTGCGCTTACCGCAGGCTGAGTCAGATTTAGCGCGTTAGCTGCTTCTGTAAAGCTCAGCTGACGTGCCACCTCTAAAAAGACTTTAAGCTGGTAGATTTCCACACCGTAAGCGCAAGCTCTATGGCCACGCACTATATGATTTTTTAGTTGTTTCTAGAATAGCGATTTGAGCAGGGATTCGACCTAAAGCAATGTCAACGGTTCTAATATCATTCGCTTTTATGAGTGTATAAAACAAATCAATCGACGATCCGTGCGTTTCGATACACCTCTACAGATACGAACCGTTGAACCTATTAAGATAAAGTCACGTTAAAAACTCGCCGATGGCGGTGATTGCGTTAAGTAGGCTAACCCCGTTAAGTAGCCATTGAAGCCCGTTTAGCCAACTTCTTAAGTTAGAGGATTTAGTGTGAATATCCAGACCCTGAAGACGGATTTTTTGGTCATTGGTGGAGGGACAGCAGGCACCATGGCAGGGATTAAAGCCAAGCAGGCAAACCCCGATGCTGATGTATTGATTTTAGAGAAAGCGAATATTCGCCGCAGTGGCGCGATCGCAATGGGTATGGATGGCGTCAACACAGCCGTTATCCCTGGCAACTCTACCCCCGAGCAATACGTTCGAGAAATCACCATCGCCAACGACGGCATTTTAAATCAAAAGTCTGTCTATCAAACCGGGCGCTGGGGCTTTGAAGTCATTCAAGAGCTGGAAAGCTGGGGTGTAAAATTTCAAAAAGACCGCGAAGGCAACTATGACCTCAAACAGGTGCACCGCGTCGGCAAATACGTTCTCCCAATGCCCGAAGGCAAGGATCTAAAAAAGATTCTCGCTCGCCAGGTAAAGCGGCACAAGGTAAGAGTCACCAACCGCGTCATGGCCACCCGCGTCATGGTCAAAGAGGGCCGTGCCATCGGCGCTGTCGGCTTTGACGTACGCAAAGGAGACTTTGTTGTTATTCAGGCAAAAGCCGTTGTGCTCTGCACCGGAGCCTGCGGAAGATTGGGCCTGCCAGCGTCGGGCTATCTCTACGGCACCTACGAAAATCCAACAAACGCGGGCGACGGCTACTCTATGGCCTACCACGCGGGTGCGGAGCTAACCAACATAGAATGCTTTCAAATCAACCCGCTGATTAAAGACTACAACGGCCCAGCCTGTGCCTATGTCGCCAGTCCATTTGGTGCTTACACCGCTAATGCCGAGGGCAATCGCTTTATCAACTGCGACTACTGGAGCGGTCAAATGATGCTAGAAACCTGGAAAGAACTAAACTCAGGAAAAGGCCCCGTTCACCTGAAAATGTATCACCTCGATGACGATACCATTTCAGAAATTGAGCGCGTGCTCTGGGCCAACGAGCGCCCCAGCCGCGAGCGATTCCACGAAGGCCGTAAGCAAAACTATCGCACCCACGGCGTAGAGATGAATATCTCTGAGATTGGCTTGTGCAGTGGCCATAGTGCCTCTGGTGTGTGGGTAAACGAGAAAGCAGAAACCACTGTACCAGGGCTATATGCCGCAGGAGACATGGCTAGCGTGCCCCACAACTATATGATTGGGGCCTTTGTCTCTGGGCGACTCTCAGGCATTAACGCCATAGACTACATCCAAGACGTAGAGCATGTAGAACCCGATGCAGAATTTCTCGCCGCCGAGCAGGCTCGAATCTACGCACCGCTAAAGCGTCCAGATGGTGTGCCTCATACCCAGGTGGAATACAAGCTACGCCGATATGTCAACGACTATCTACAGCCGCCAAAGTCTCCAACCAACATGGACATTGGGCTTGCTGCCTTTGAAAACTATCACGAAAGTTTAGACATGATGGGTGCCCAAGACCCCCACGAACTCATGCGCTGCATGGAAGTCCACTTTATTCGAGACTGTGCAGAAATGGCCGCCCGCGCCTCGCTCTACCGCAAAGAGAGTCGGTGGGGACTGTATCATTACCGGCTGGACTATCCTGACAAAAACGACGAAGAGTGGTTCTGCCATGCCAACCTGAAAAAGAACGCAAGGGGAGAAATGGAAATGTTCAAGCGAGAAGTTGATCCTTATATTGTAGATGTGAATCTAGAGCAAGAGGTATATGACGTAGCCGTCAGGTAAACCCTCTACATAGCAAAGCTCCTACGCAATAAAAAGCTCCTACGCAATAAAGCGCCTAAACAACAAAGCTCGTTCGTCCCTCATTCAATCATTCTCTCCCTATGGCCTTAGCAACCCAACGCGTCGATGTTCCCGTTATCGTAGACGAGTCCAAGTGCCTCGAAAAGTGTGTGGCCTGCATTGAAGTGTGCCCGCTCGATGTACTGGTAAAAAATCCAGAAACCGGCAAAGCCTACATGAAGTATGACGAATGCTGGTTTTGCCTTCCCTGCGAAAAGGAATGCCCCACCAACGCCATCACCGTCCAAATTCCGTTTCTGTTGCGCTAGAAGGAGGCTCTAACCATGACCTATGCAGATACTTCTGTAGAACTCGATCCTGAAGTCATTCAGTGGGTAGAGATGCTGAAATCAGACGATCTCAATGATCGTTTGGTGGCCGCCAAAGCGCTTCAGCATTTGGGCGATGAAGATACCATCGAAGCGCTAATTAACGTCTTGGATGACGATAGTCCTGCCGTGCAAGAGATAGCCATCACCGCCCTGTGGGAAATGGCTAACCCAGTGGTTGTCAAGCCCTTGCTAAAATGCCTTGGCTCAAACCGGACAGAAGACGTACGCACCGAAGCACTCTCTGCCTTAAAAGAGATTGTCGCACCGGATGATTTGCTCACGTTGCTAGACGTCATTCAGATAGAAGATGAACAAACACAGCTAAACGTGCTGATTTTGCTACGAAAGATTCACGATGCTCAAGCACTGGGCTATGTTCTCCCCTTCTTCGAGTCGGAGAGTCCAGCCCTCAGAGAAGCTTCCATTGTCACCCTGCGCTACCTCAATCAGGTCGTCCGCTGTGAGCCTGCGTTAGCTTTGGCAAAAGATCCGGTTGAAACAGTTCGTCGTGCGGCAATGCTTACCTTGGGCCATTTGACTGATGAGCCTGTTGTACCACTTCTGTGCGAGGCGATGACAGCGGATACTGACTGGCAGGTTCGCCGCAATGCTGCGCAAGCCTTGGATCTTCACACCACAGCTGACGCTCTGCCTGCACTGACGCAGGCGATCGCAGATGAACACTGGCAGGTCAGAAAGTTCACAGCCCGTGCCCTGCAAAAAGTGGCAACCCCAGCCACAATTCCTAGCCTCATCAAAGCCCTCTCTGATGAATATTCTGACGTCAGAAAAGAGGCCGCGATCGCACTCGGAAACATCGGTCACTCTGACGCCCTCTCTGCCCTACAGCAAACCCTAGACGACCCCGATAGAGACGTCCAAATATTCTCTGGTCGTGCCATTCAGGCCATTCAAAAGCAGCTAGCCGAAACGTCTAATGTCTAATCACGCCTCCCCTTTTTCATCGGGTACTCCTTCAGTGCCCGATACCGTCCCTGAGAATCCTGTTGTCGCAGCCAGAAAGCAACAGGCGATTCACTGTCTAAAGCAAGTTGTTGAACCGACGCTAAATAACAACATTGTTGAGCTGGGCATGGTGCGCAATCTCCGTGTAGTTGATAACTTTGTTTATCTGCGCCTATACATCGGAGCCCATCAGCAAGCACTCAAAGAACAGGCCCAGCTGTCTCTATGTGATTTAGGGTGGTGTCAAAAGGCCTATATTCAGCTCTGCACCATTCCTGGTGTACGCACAACACTGGCAGTCTCTAGTGGAAAAGGGGGCGTCGGCAAGTCAACAACAGCGGTAAATTTGGCAGCAGCCCTGACAAAAGCAGGGGCCAAAGTCGGCATTTTAGATGCTGACATCTACGGGCCAAACGTACCCCAAATGCTAGGACTAGGCCACGCTGACGTAGAAGTAATAGAGACCCCTGAGGGCAAACGATTCAAGCCTTTAGAGGCCCACGGCATAAAAGTAATGTCGGTAGGTCTGTTGGCTGAGCCCGACCATCCCTTGGCTTGGCGAGGGCCGGTGCTACACAAAATTATCACTCAGTTCATTCAAGAAGTAGCGTGGGGAGAGCTGGACTATCTTCTGATTGATTTGCCACCGGGCACTGGCGATGCGCAAATTACCATCATTCAGGAGAGCCCAATTTGTGGAGTGGTGATGGTGACAACGCCTCAGCAGGTGGCAGTCTCTGACGTGCGACGGAGCATTCATATGTTTCGCCAGGTAGGCGTGCCCGTGCTAGGGCTCATAGAGAATATGAGCTATTTAATTTG
Organism: Cyanobacteria bacterium J06627_28; assembly: GCA_038521595.1. Lineage (GTDB taxonomy): Bacteria > Cyanobacteriota > Cyanobacteriia > Phormidesmidales > Phormidesmidaceae > Phormidesmis. The sequence goes on from JBCBKQ010000129.1 coordinate 12,201, forward strand.
TGGCTGCTGTGGCGATCGCACCTCTATTTTTGGCAGCGGCGGCGGTGAACAAATGGCACAAGAGTTAAAAGTACCTCTACTCGGACAAGTGCCTATTGACCCTAACGTATGTGCGGGCGGCGATAACGGTAGACCGCTTCCTCTGGTTGACGATGACGCTGCGCTCTCGGTTGTTTTTAATGCGATCGCAGCCAGCCTAAACAAAACTTTCAGCACTTTACCTTCTGAGCTAAACCCGCCCTCCGCGCTCAACTCACCACAGTCCCACTCATCGCTTCCAAAGTCACCTCTTTATCGTTAGAGAATAGCAAAAGCGATCTGCACGGGAGATGGTTTCACCACACAGAATCGGTTTCTGGTCGGTCGAGTAGGCCGTGTATCGATACACAATTAGCGGATAGCCCAGCGGCACTTCTAAGTAGCTGCTGGTTTCGTAGTCGGCATGGGTGCACTCAATGATGGCATCTATGCGGGTGAGTGCGATCGCATGTTTCTCCAGCGTCGGGAATGTCATACTCCTCTTCAGAGCTGAGCCAAACTGCTTGCCAAGCTCCGGCAAAATATAGCTGATGTCAATGGCCCCCACCGCACCATTCATATACAACAGCTTCTTTTGCAGATATGCTTTTTTCTCCGTTAAAGGCAGTATGTTTTGCACAGCTTCAGGCGGACGAATTTTGCGAAAGCTAATATTGTCAAAGGTCAGCTTAATGCCCTTCTCGGCCAAATCTTGCTCTAGCAAAATAAGTGGGCTAGACAGCGAGTAAGCCACCTTCTTTTGGGGTGTAACAAAGACACCCTTTCCCTGGCGCGAGTGGGCGAGGCCCTGATTGACCAAGTTTGAAACTGCCTGACGAACCGTAATGCGGCTGACCTCAAAGGTCGCCATCAGCTGATGCTCACTCGGCAACTTTTCGCCGGGGGCATACCTGCCAGAAGCTATCTGCTCACGCAGCTTTTCTGAAATGCTGATGTGTAAGGGAACGGACATGAATTAGAGCAACTGGATGAGAGCGAACCGTCAGGAAACCGCAGGTTTAATCGTACGCCATTTGGTTGCAGAAGATTCTGCCTTCTAAAATATGTTTCAACTTTTCAACAGTAGGGAGTAGCACTCTTTTAGCATTTTCAAGCAGCCTCAAAAAAAACGATTCAGCGCTGGGATAGAGCTAGACATGCAAAGCGTAGAGCAGATCTAGGATGGACTCATCCAGGTCTTTGCGCTTCGATGGACTCATCCAGGTCTTTGCGCTTTAGTACACTAATGGCAACCTTGTCCAGCATCGATAATCTGTTTTACAGTCAAAGACAAGTCGGGAAAAACTGAAGAGACAAGTGCTGCTTTTTCTCTAAAGGCTTTGCCCTCTTGGTACTCTAGAGTCTCTCCTTGTTTGCTAAGCTCATAAATCCAAATAGTGGGTGCTTTGGGAGAGCCGATAAATCTGATACCGCCTAGTCCGCGATAGTCACTAATCCAGTACTCGGGGACACCTAATTTCTCATATTCTGCGAGCTTTATAAGATAGTCGTCTTGCCAATTAGTGCTAACCACTTCAACAATTAAACGAATGGGCTCACCTGTAGAAACACTAGATGCTTTTGTCCAATAGGGATCTGCTTTGACCTTTTCTTTGTCCAAAACAATAATATCTGGCAAATAGCCCTCTGCTTCTCGGTAGGGTTTGACTAGACAGGTTTGTGGAATGAAATAAGGCAGATCGTGTTTCTCAATTTCTAAGTCTAGCTTTCTGCGAATGAGTGCAATAACTTCTTCATGTGCACCAATGGGTCTCATCTCTACTATTTCTCCATAGCGCAGCTCATAACGTCCGCCATCTTCAGGATACAGCGCTATAAAATCGTCAAACGTTAAGGCATTAGTCGCAGATTGGACCATTGATCTGGTTGTAACTTTTCTGATGGCTTCATTATATAGCGCAGCAGCACAGCCTCGTGTGCTGCCGTTCGCAAACGCGCACCAACCCCCAAAACGACATCCTTACAAAACTAATTAAGGCAGAAGACAAAGACGAAAAGCCTAGCGGAGATAAGCTATGCCGTTGTTATTCCATCGCAAATATGTTATTTTTACTTGTCATAACAAGTTGATGTTATAGCGCTACGGTTTATCTACACACTCTTCACCATACAAGTACCCTAAAGTATCGCGATGACTAACAATCTGACGGCAGATGCCATAACACCCAGCGACCAAGCCGAGCCGACCATTGCAGCCGCCTCGGTCACAGCGTCTAACCCTCGTCAACTAAACCCTCGTCAACTACTAGAGCCCTCCATTTTACGTCCGCTGAACGAGTCCTCGAATTTGGCTGGCTCATTAAGGTTTGGAGCACATTTGGCAGTCATTGTTTTGAGTGGCTGGGCCTGGGCACAGGCTGCAGGTCTATGGCGCGTGCCAGCTCTCATGCTGTACGGCTCAAGCCTAGCACTGATGTTTTGTGCGACCCACGAGTGCGTGCATCGTACAGCATTTGCAACTGTACGGGTTAATGATGCGATCGCATGGATAGCCGGTTTATTGTCTTTTTACAACAGCACCTTTTATCGTCGCTATCACAAGTGGCACCATCGCTACACCCGTATCGCCGGAAAAGATCCAGAGCTAACTGATTTAGAGCCAAAAACGCTCGCTGAGTACGCATGGGTTTTGAGTGGCATTCCCTGGTGGAAAGGAAAAATAGTTGGCCATGTGAAAGCCGCACTGGGGCAGTTTGAAGACTGTTATTATCTGCCAGAAAGCGTTCATGCTTCTGTAATTAGATCTACTCGGTGGCAGCTAGGAGTATATGGCGCGATCGCACTTATCTCAGGCGCAGCGGGCCATCCCTGGTTTCTCTTCACCTACTGGGTCTTGCCCCTAGCTGTCGGCCAACCTCTCCTCCGATTCGTGCTGCTAGCCGAGCACACAGGCTGCACCTACAACGACAATCCCCTAGCGAACACGCGCACAACGCTCACCCTATGGCCACTGCGCTTTTTGATGTGGAACATGCCCTACCACGCTGAGCATCACCTTTACCCCTCTATTCCCTTCCATGCTTTACCCAATGCGCACCGCGTTCTAAAAGAACAGTTCGCAACCGTTGATGCAGGCTATGTCTTAGTCAACCGAAATATCGTTCAAAGCATGAACTAGGTTGGTGCCTTCTGATCATTTCGCGCAGTCGTTATTGTAGGGTCGCTTTATGGCTAGCTTTTTGATCAAAGATTTTGAACTGCAATGCGGCATTACATTGCCGGAGGCAGAACTGGTCTATGAAACCTACGGCACCCTAAACGCTGCGCGAACAAATATTGTTCTTTATCCAACCTCCTATGGAGCACAGCATACGGATGTTGACTGGCTGGTACGCCCAGAAGGCATTTTAGATCCGACCCAATGGTTCATGATTATGCCAAACATGTTTGGCAATGGCCTCTCGACCTCGCCAAGCAACTGCGAAGCGGCAAAAGCGCCTGGATTTTATTTCACTCACTATGACAACATTCGAGCACAGCGACTGTTGCTAGATGGCCTGGGCATCGAACGGTTGGCGCTGGTGTATGGCTGGTCTATGGGCGCACAGCAGGGGTATCACTGGGGAGCGCTGTATCCCGAACGGGTAGAGCGAATTGCCGCGATATGTGGCACCGCCAAAACAACCGATCACAACCGGATTTTCTTGTATAGTCTGCGGGCAGCGCTAAAGGGCGATCCGGCCTGGAATGGAGAGCGGTTTGAGGGCGTACCGGAGCGCGGATTTCATACCTTCACCCAAATCTATGCCAGCTGGGCCGCATCCCAGGCGTACTACCGGGCAAAGCCCTATTTGGCCTGGGGCTATGAGTCTTTAGAAGATTATTTACTGCGGAGCTGGGAAGCGGGCTATCGGAAACGCGACCCGCACAATTTGCTAGCCATGATTGAGACTTGGCTGCACTGTGACGTGGGGGATAATCTTATATATAAGGGAGTTTATAAAAAGGCGATGGCGTCTATTTCTGCAAAGACATTGGTGATGCCTGCTACAACAGATTTGTACTTCACACCTGAAGACTG
>JBCBKQ010000130.1:0-16089 GCA_038521595.1 Cyanobacteria bacterium J06627_28
CGCGGCAATATAAGTGACCGGGCTTAGCGGCAGCGATGAGTATTTAAGGAGAGGTAATGTATCAATTAACCGTAGAGTATCCAGAAACGTTTCCGGATGTCGTAGGTAGTACTCCAGAGCAGTTTGAGCGGGAAGCCAAGTGGGCAATGGCTGTAAAGCTATTTGAAATGAAGCGGCTTTTTTCTGGAATGGCAGCAGCCTTAATCGGCGTAGACCGGGTTACGTTTTTGCTCAAGCTGGCTGATTATGGTGTACCGATGATCGATCTAACTGAGGCCGATCTCCTATCTGATGTAGCCAATGCCTGATACCCATTCAATCGCGATTAATACATCGCCGCTCCTTGCACTAGTAGCCGCCTGGGGAAGTTTAGATCGGCTACAGCCACTGTATAAAGAAGTTCGTAGTTCGTTGGAGGTGAAAGAAGAGATATTGAAAGGCGGACTTAACAGTTTCGGCGTAGAAGAGTTTCGGGCTGCTAGCTGGCTACTACAAGAAACAACGCCTATCAATATCTCTCCTTTTCTCTTAAATTCTTTAGACTTAGGAGAAGCTTCTGTTATTCAGTTAGCGCTCAATCGGTCGATTAAGACAGTCTGTATTGATGAAGTCGCGGGCCGTAGAATTGCCAGTCTCAACGGCTTGTCTTTGACTGGTTCAGTAGAGATTTTGCTTAAGGCAAAGCGTCAAGATCTAGCAATGTCTGTAAAGCTAGCTATTGATAATATGCTGAGTCGCAATATTCGTCTAAGTAAAACGGTGATTGATTTCGCTTTGGTTCAGTCTGGCGAATCGTAAAAGTATATCTTTGTGCGTGGTCTAATACAGGCTCTGGTGCGGACGGTGAGTTGAATAGGCGACTTGTGCAGCTGAGCAGTAGTATTGTGAAGCGTCCGGTATACATTGATTGAAGGTCAGCAGCAGCCATGAAGCGAGTCGCAAACATCATGATTGGGCTGCTAGCCTCTCTGCACGTCTATATCCTTCTGTTAGAGATGTTCTTTTGGGAGTCTCCCACAAGCTTGAAGACTTTTGGTCTAACACCAGAGTTAGCGAAGGAAACGGTCGTTTTGGGCGCAAATCAGGGACTCTACAATGGCTTTCTCGCGGCAGGCCTGATGTGGGGGTTATATCTTGGCCGGGAGGGGCGTTCGGTTAAGACGTTTTTCTTACTGTGCATTTTTGTCGCTGGCGTCTTTGGTGCTGTTTCCGTTAACCCACGAATATTGATGATTCAAGCGGTTCCTGCTGCGATCGCTTTGGTACTCTTGCATTGGAAACGATGAAAGAGGTAAGACTTCACTGAAGACACTTGAGGTAGGAGATTGTATCCTTTGCCGCAGAGCTACTCAGTGAGCAAGTCATGAGCCTACTTTTGTATCGAACCTACATCGGCTTCAAAACGCAAGAATAGTGGGAAGAATACCACAGCCATATCTCAGACTGGGACAACCAGTGCTATCTAAAAGTCCGGGGCTTCAGGCCCACCCCAGAAGGGTGAAATTACTTGTTCTTAGTCAAGGCTGTCTATGCTAAGCGGAACTAGCTCACCTTGAGTCGTCATAGCAAGCCACATCTCTTCATAGGGTTCGATGGTGCGGCCAGTTAGAGCGCATTTTTCTGTTTGTCTGGCTTCTGCGGCCATAATGCTGCGGATGTCAGTGTGATCGATTTGTCCGGAATGGCCGTCTGAGTTCACGTATTCCCACAAGACATCGCGCATGAGCGACTGGTAACCGCTGTTGCCTGCACGCTTTTTTAGTTTGGTAATGAGGGCTCGCTCTAGTCGAATACTCGTGACCTGCATTTCGGTAGTGGAGGGGTGAGTCTTGGTACGCATAGAGCAAAGACTAAATGATTAATTTAGAAAAAACGTGGACATTTCTATACTACATGTGTAGCATGGACATGTGCATAAGAAAAAGCAGTCCGGTCGAGACTGTGGCAAAGCATAATTTCATTATCTAAACAAGAGACATGATTCACATTCAACATTCCACCAGCACAAAGCCCACGGGCACAAAACTATCCACAAAACAGACTATGCCTCAGCCGCAGCAAGCGGTATTTGATTGTGCTGGAATGCTGCCACAGGCAAGAATCTCGGGTAGAAACCTCTTGGGTAGAGGTTCGGCATTCGTAGGCTTGTGGTCTGATTGTGAGCAAGGTCTTTTTGTAGACAATCTCTTTGGAGACAGTCCCTCCATAAGTAGTTCAGCCTATATCAATCGTTTAGAACCCACACGATATCGAAGCGGGGAGCGCAGGCGTTTAGCTGCGATACCTTTATAAAGCCGAACAAACAAGGCTTTTGACCCCGCTTCCTAACTGCAAGGAAGCGGGGTTTTATTTTAGGGCCATCTTAAATTCAGATAATTTTAGATCAGTTTTTCATCATGTCACGAGTATTTTCTAGAACCAGGCCCGTTATTTTGTTTTCGCAGAACTATTTGCCAATGGCAGAGATTAATCTTCAGCGGGCAGCTGTTTTGTTGGTGACTGACCGGGCTGAGCCGTTAAGTTTGTTGCCAGGTGCAAAGAAAGTTTGGCAAATGCGATCGCCCAATCGCATCTTGGATATTCCCGAGCATATTCGGTTGTTGGTTGGCGGTAGCGACCGTATTTGGAAAACACCGCCAGTTAATCGGAGAGAGGTTTTGAAGCGAGATCGCCACACCTGCCAGTACTGTGGCAGCCAAAAACAACTCACCCTCGACCACGTAATTCCAAAATCGTGGGGCGGTCAGCATAGCTGGGATAACGTAGTAGCGGCTTGTTCGGCCTGCAATACTGCCAAAGGTGCCAGGTCACCAGAGCTAGCCAAAATGGAGCTAGCCAGGAAGCCCAAAGCGCCCATGCACCCAGTAGTGGCTTTTGCAGAACAGTTCTGGAAAGAACACAAAGTTTAAGACATGCTGCCTTCAGTATGTGTCGTTCATTCACTAAACATGGAGGCCATTCGCGATGCTGAAGTTAAACTACAACGATTATGGTCTATTTCTAGAGCAGGTGACAGCGTCTATAGATGCCTTTGCCACTCAAAGAGTAATGCTAGCGGTTTATGCTGGCGAGACGCTGCACATTGAGCCAGGTCGAGCCGCTTTCTTACTTGCTAGCAATACGCCTGGTGTGGCAAAGCTTCGAGGCATACTACAAAAGAATACTACAAGCGAGATTTCACTAACCGCTGTCGATACCGACTATATCGAAGTGAGCTTGAAAGGCACTTGGATTGCTATCAGTGCGCAAGCGGAGTCTGGGACATTTATCACTGCGCTAGCACCAGAGATTGAGGCGCTTGTGTGCTCTCTGTGGCAAGCAACTCAGCGGTTAGCGACTTGCGCTGCGTAACGCGGTATTGACCAATAACTTGAATTGTTGACCCATTCCACCCTATCGATGGGATGGGTCTGCGATCGCAATAAAACAGCTCGAAGTTCTCTTCGCGGCTGACGGATTAACACGTCTATTTACATCTATTCAATCACGGAAACTACCATGCTATCTACGAATACGGCTACAAACTACTGGACTCGAAACGCGCTTGCCCGAGTACGTTTTCTACAGAAGAAAACTCCTAAGAGAGATGTATCCACTGCTATCCGCTCAAACAGAGCAAGCACAATACAGTCTCGCAATACTGCGGCAGAGATGTTTTACAAAGCCAGACGCAACTATCTTATAGAGCATTAGCCTTTGTCTTAATGGTAACGCTCTCTTCTATACGGCGTCCTCTCTTTTTAGATAAGCTCCAGCAGAGTAAGGGGTTCCAAAAGAAAACTCAAAAAACTTTTGAAAACCCCTTGACATTCTCTAAACGCAGTATGTAGCATTTAAGTAATACAAAACGTACTACAAAAGCAAAAAACAGTTTCTGCGGTACATCAAGTAACTAGAACCTTGAAAACTAAATACTTCTTTATTTGGGGATGTAACTCAGTGGTAAGAGTGCCTGTCTGTCTAACAGGAAGTCGCGAGTTCGACTCTCGTCATCCCCGTTTGTAGTTTCAATACTACAAAAAATAGCCTTGTGGACGAATAGACAAGTCGCCGTGATTCTCAGTCATGGAGAAGCGGGTGCAACTCCCGTCAAGGCTTCCAAGTCTCGAGTCCAGATAGCCAAGTCAGCAAGGCGTCGGTCTGCAAAACCGCCCCAAAGTTAGCAGGCCGCGAGTGCAACTCTCGCTCTGGACCCCAAACGTTGCAGCGTCGCCTAACTGGTTAAGGCACTTGCCTCATAAGCAAGCCTATGCGGGTAACTCCTATCGGAGACGCTCCGCGAACGAGTCCCGCCGCTGCCACTTGCAGAAATGGTGTAACGGTAACATCTCGGTCTCCAAAACCAAGGCTCTAGGTTCGATTCCTAGTTTCTGCGTTTGCTTTGCCACTAGCGCATAGCAAAACCTTCTGTACAACATAAGTTAGTCGAGTCTTTGTTGCTTGAGTTGCTGCGGGCAGTTCAATAAACAAAGCTTTCCTAGTTCATTTAGTACAGGACTTTCGAGGTAGCGTAGGCAAATTGGTAAAGCCGCACGGCTTTCAACTGTGTGCTTGCGGGTTCGATTCCCGTCGCTACTGCCAACGGGTCGGCTTCTATCGGCGCAGATAAAGGTCTGTAAAACCGGAGTTCTTTAACACTGTGGGTTCGACTCCCACCCGACCCTTTGAGTTGTCGAAAGACACTCAATATGGAAAGCAATCTCATCAGGGGATGAGCGCTGTTTGCTAAACAGATGGAGCCAAAATAAGGCTTGTGGTTCGAGTCCACTGTTTTCCGCCAACTTGTTTTTGAGAGCGTGGCGTAATTGGATAGCGCGTCAGCTTGCGGGGCTGAAGGTTGCAGGTTCGAGCCCTGCCGTTCTCGTTGTTCGCATTCAACAGAATTGCGAACATATTCCCCTCAGTAGCTCAGTTAGGTAAGAGCGCCTGTTTGAAGCACAGGAGGTCGTCCGTTCAAATCGGACTTGGGGGACTTGCATTCAAGAACATGAATGCTGATGGGGTATAGCTGAGTGGCAAAGCAGTCCGCTGTTAACGGAAAGATCGCAGGTTCGATCCCTGCTACCCCAGCCACTGCCGAGTGGACGAATTAGCAAGTCGCCTGACTCTGAATCAGGAGATTGCAGGTGCGAATCCTGCCTCGGCATCCAATTTCGTTCATATTAGGAGATGAAATGATTCCCAAGGCTTGCATATCGGCATTGAACTTAAAAGAGAAACAGATGTATAATTTTAAACGGATGCATAACCTCTTAATCCATGTCTCGGCAGAGTATTTTAGCGGACAGACATCAAGTCGCCGAAGCCATCGGAAGTTGCTCCTCGGTAAAAGAATGCTTAGAATATCTAGGTCTTAGAGCCGCTGGTGGCAACTACAATCAGTTTTACCTTTGGTGCAACAGACACGAACTTATTCCACCGATCTGGGACAGAAGCTCACATGTGATTAAATACCATCAAAAAAATCTTGTTCCTCTCTCTAAAATTCTCACCAAAGACTCTTCATATAACAGAGGCAGCCTTAAAAGAAGACTAGTTTCGGAGGGCATTCTAGAAGAGAAATGTGATGTCTGCGACATTCTCCCAAGCTGGAATGGAAAAAGTCTAACCTTACAGTTAGATCATCGTAATGGAATATACAACGACAATCGATTAACAAATCTAAGACTGCTCTGTCCTAACTGCCACAGCCAGACCTTAAACTTTGCTGGCAGAAGAAGCCAAGCTGCCAATAGGTCAATTCCATCTTGTTCTAGATGTAGAAACATTATATCTAGAACATCAAGTTCAGGTCTTTGCAGGAAATGTGCGGGCTCTCGTAATAACTTTTGGAGACGTAAGGTCGTGCGACCTAAGAAGGAAGAGTTGTTCAGAATGGTTTGGGACCGACCAACCTCTCAGATTGCAAAAGAGCTGAATGTAAGTGACAAAGCGATAAGTAAGTGGTGCAAATCCTATGGTATATCTAAACCATCCCGAGGTTACTGGGCAAAGAAGAGAAGTGGCAAGAAATAGATTCTGGCTTACTACTTTCATGAGGCCAGTGATAAAAGAAGTTTGACTTTATTTCACTACGCTGTAAGTGATTCCTGCTAGGAAAAAGCCTTAACACAGGGACCTATCGGGATGTAATTCAGCGGTCAGAAGCCTTGTTTTGGGAACAAGGAGGCGCAGGTAGCTTCTACGGAGCCGCTTCGCGAACGAATCCTGCCGTCCCGACCATTTGCCCTTGTGACGGAACCGGAATACGTACTGGTCTTAGAAATCAGGTTTTGTGGGTTCGACTCCCACCAAGGGTATTAGAACGAAAGTTCTAAACACGCTCCTGTGGCGCAATCGGCAGACGCGCTAGTTCGAGAGACTAGCTGTTGCGGGTTCAAATCCCGCCAGGAGTACCAGGGTCGTTAGCTCAATGGTCGAGTACCTGCCTTTTAAGCAGAGGGATCAGAGTTCGAGTCTCTGGCGACCCACCAGATTTATCCTTGGGCTGTTAGCTAAGCGGTAAAGCAGCGGTCTCTTAAACCGAAGAGCGTGGGTTCAATTCCCACACAGCCCATCGTCTGTTGTTTTATGCAGATAACTATATTGTTTATTTGAGGAGGTGACTATTATGAAGTTAGCAGAAGCGTTAATTTTACGAGCGGATTGTCAGAAAAAGATTGCTCAGCTGCGACAGCGATTGAGTCGATGTGTAAAGGTGCAGGAGGGCGAGCAGCCACCTGAAGATCCTCAGGTATTGCTAGGTGAATTGAGTAGCGCGATCGCCCAACTTACAACCCTCATCCAACGCATCAACCGCACCAACGCCAGCACCGCTTTCGACCCAGGCAATCTAACCGATGCCCTAGCCAGACGAGACACCCTAGCGATTCAGCGAAATGCTTTGCAGAACATTGTTCAAGAAGCCGCGCTTACTCAAAATCGCTACAGTCGTTCGGAGGTAAAGTTGGTCAGCACTGTCGATGTGTCCGACTTGCAACGACAAGTAGACAGTTTGGCTCAAGAGCACCGTCTGCTAGATACACAAATTCAGTCTCTGAACTGGCAGATAGACGTGCTGGAGTCTTGATCATAGAAATAGTTGGTAACCATTAGCAACAGAAGCGAACACAACCCGCCAACTGGGAAAGTTGGAAACCACGTTGTCTGTTAAACAACCTTGGGTATGCTGCGGGCCAGCGTAAACGGGTTCGACTCCCACTTACAAGTTATGCCCAGCAATGTAACAAAGGCACTGTGCAAAGTGACCGCGTACTACCGCGTGTTGATCTGTTGAATTTGGTGAGGGTGGGTAAGGGGATTATTTCTAGCTGATGTAGCTCAACTGGCAGAGCAGCTGTCTTGTAAACAGCAGGTTGCAGGTTCGACGCCTGTCATCAGCCCCGCGATCGTGGTGTAACGGTAGCACTGGAGTCTCCCAAACTCTTAGTCCGGGTTCAAATCCCGGCGGTCGCCCCAAACAACAAAAACAAAATGCGGATGTGGTGTAGTTGGTAACACAAGAGCTTGCCAAGTTCTAGTCACGGGTTCAAGTCCCGTCTTTCGCTCCAATCAAGTAACAAATAGTCCTGTAGCTCAACGGTAGAGCAGTTGTTTTACACGCAAAAGGTTGTAGGTACTCTTCGAGAAGTCTTCGCCTACGAATCCTACCGGGACTACCACTTACCTCCATAGCTCAATGGATAAGAGCAGCGCTCTTCGAAAGCGAAGGTTCTAGGTTCGAGTCCTAGTGGGGGTGTTTAATCTGTTGGATACATTCAATAGATTAAAAATCGTATTGCACTTGAAGAAATGTTCGTAGCCGTTGTCTACAGCAGGCGATGCGACAGATAAGCAGATGGGAGTGTCGCCTAATGGATATGGGCACCGATCTTCTAAATCGGTCTGTGCAGGTTCGAGTCCTGCCACTCCTGCTTACATGGGGTCATAGCTCAACTGGAAGAGCACCTGGCTTGCAACCAGGAGGTTGAGAGTTCGATTCTCTCTGATTCTACCAGATGGAAGGTGCCGCTGAATGGTCGGCAATCGGTCTTGAAAACCGAGGTATAGCTTCAACTGTAGGGGTTCGATTCCTCCACCTTCCTCCACAATGTTGGCCGAATCCAAAGCGGACGCGGAGCTGGTCTGTGAAACCAGTATTAACGGGTAACTCCTTTGGAGACGCTTCGCGAACGAGTCCCGTCGGTCAACCCACCACCAGAAGCCGAGAAGCGAGGCGCTGTGCTGATAACGCAGAGGGAACAGGAGCATTACCTGTCTGGTGGATTGACTCTTTTCTTTATTTCTAAAGACTGGTTGGCGTTGTCAAGGTGAGCTCGGTGAGCCGATTTCAGGGCAGTTTTGTTTGGCAAGTGCCACCTGGGCGGTCTATGCGATCGCATTTTTCCCTGTAATCGACTGCCAACTTTCGATCCGTTGGCGCATCGTTTTCCGATATTCTGAAGCCGTCTGTTTGTGCTGACAGGGCCGGAAGTGTCCGTGTATCGATTCAAAGCAGCCTACGGCCCTGACATTTCAGAAATTGGGCCATAATACTGAATCGCTTACAACGAAAAGCTTTAACTCTATAGTACATTTGCTTTAAATGGTTCATCTTCTGTTAGTTCGGGGCATTGGCCTGATAGGTGAGCACCCGTCTCTGCGCATGTATCAACTGGAACGCAAGGACGACCGATAGAAAACAATGCGGCTGTGGCAATCAGCACAAGTGTCCTGCATTCGTACGCTTACAAAAGCCAACACTCTGTAGTATAAACGAACTATTCACACGCAAGTTCGACTATGGGCTTCCCGATTCCCGGCAATGCCATTGAGCAAAGCCTCGATCTTAACCAGCGCCTCCTCAAGCACTCAGCCTCCACCTTTGTGATGCAGGTTGAACCAACGATGACTGGTGGTGATGAAGTCTCCGCTGGAGACCTGCTCATCGTTGATCGCGCTCGTACGCCTCAAACGAGATCGCTCGTTGTCGCCATTATCGAGAACGAACTTGTCGTCACCCGCTTTGAACTGGCAAAAGCACCGCTCGAAGTATGGGGCGTCGTCTCAGCACTCATTAGAGAGAATCCTTAGTTGAGAGTTTTAGTTGAGAGTGGACCCAGATGCTAGCCCTAGTAGACGCCAACAGCTTTTTTGTCTCCTGTGAGAAAGTCTTTCGCCCAGACTTACAAGGCAGACCTGTTGTTGTTTTATCTAATAACGACGGTTGCGTGGTCGCGCGTTCTGCTGAAGCCAAACCGTTTGTGAAAATGCAGGCACCGTTATTCTCTATTCAGCATCACATCAAAGCAGGCAGATTGCAGGTATTTTCAGCTAATCCTGTACTCTACAAAGACATGTCGCGCCGGGTTATTGAGACGCTACAAACGTTCAGCCCCGAAGTTGAGCAATACTCTATTGACGAGGCTTTTTTGAACCTGGAAGGTTTTGGTGATCGCAACCTCGTTGATTATGCTCAATCTATTCGTCAAAGAGTGCAGCAGTGGACGAATATTCCGGTATCTGTGGGTATCGCACCGACGAAAACACTTGCCAAGCTTGCTGCGCATATTGCCAAACGGGAGATGGCGTGTGAGGGCGTTTTCGACATCTCGACAGTAGAGGATATGGATGCTCTACTTTGTACTGTAGACATCAGCAGGGTCTGGGGCATTGGCCGTGGCAATAAGGCTAGGCTCCATCAAGCTGGCATTTTTAATGCGGCGCAGCTCAAGCAGGCAGACGATGCTTGGGTGAGGAAGCGACTAGGCATTATCGGTCTGCGTACTGTTTTAGAGCTGCGCGGTACACCATGCTTTGGCATGGAACCAGCCGACTCGCCCAAGAAGATGCGCATTGTCTCGCGCTCGTTCGGACAGCTTGTTACAGAGCTAAGCGAGCTGAAAGAAGCGGTTGCAACTTACACAACGCGCTGCGCGGAGAAGCTGCGAAAGGATAACTTACTCACCAGCTGTTTTACAGTTGGCTTGCGTACGAGTAACTACAAAGAGGAGCGCTACGCAGCTGCTAGAAGTACTCAATTGGAGCCACCGACGAATGACACCGGCAAGCTGATTCAAGTTGCGATGCGACTGACTGAGGCTGCGTACAGTCCAGGGCATCAATATCTGAAGGCGAAGGTCATCGCGGCTAGCTTAGTGTCTCCTAGCGAAGTGCAGGGCAATTTGTTCACGGCTTCAGCGCACGACCCAAAGCGGGAGAAGTTAATGCGCACGCTAGATGCGATTAACCGCGCTCAGTCGCCAGATGCAATCAAGTATGGTGCCATGGGACTGAAACCCGCGTGGAAGATGCGCTCGGCCTACTTTTCCAAACGGTACACAACGCACTGGGATGAGCTGCCTTTGGTGAAATCGAGGCGAGCTGTAAGTGGCTCCCACCGATTAGCTAAAAAAATAAAGGCATAGAGCGGTAAGGTGCAGGGCGGTAGATATAGAATGAGAGTGGCTACGACAGAGACATCTCTTATGGTTCAAGCCTCTGCCCCTCCTCTAACACTAGATGCTTTTTTGCAGCTGCCTGAAACTCAGCCTGCCAGCGAATACATCAATCATCAAGCGATACAAAAGCCGATGCCGCAAGGAGAGCACAGTCTGATACAGGTCGCTCTCTGTAAGGCCATTGACCAAGTAGCAGAATCTCAGCGAATCGCTAAGGCCTTTTCAGAGCTGCGCTGTGTCTTCGGCGGCGCGGCAATCGTGCCTGACGTTTCGGTCTTTCGCTGGAAGCGGATTCCACGGACTCCAGCAGGGCGCATTGCCAATCGGTTTGAAGTGTATCCAGACTGGGCAATTGAGATTCTATCGCCAGACCAAGCTCAAACGAGACCTTTGGAGAAGCTGCTGCACTGCGTGGAGCATGGCACAGAGCTGGGGTGGTTGATAGACCTAGAAGCTGAGAGCATATTGACGCTTTCCGCTGAGTCGCAAATCAAGCTGTTTCGAGGCTCTCAAGTTTTACCTGCTTTGACGGGTTTAGAGTTTGCCCTCTCGGCTGACGATATATTTAACTGGCTGCATCTGCCAGACTAGCCAGAGTTAAATAAGACACACTGGGAAAAGTTGCCTTTGGTGAAAGCCAGTAGAGCCTTGGTAGGGTCTGAGATAAATAAACAGCTCTTTAAGCTGTAGATTGATTTTCCGATTGCAGTAAGGTGGCAGCTTCTTTGCGATATCCCGTCTTTAAATTCTGCGTCTTTCTCTGCCTAAGTTTATCAGCGGTGAGGTGTGCTGCCTCTCCAAATACCGCGCCTGCTTCTGCACCAGAATCTTCACTAATGCAGACAGAAACCACAGCTGAATTATCGACAGCGTCTGATCAGATAGCAAATGCCTCTGCTCCTTCCTCAGCAACAGAAGAGGCACTTTGGACACAGCTCATGGAGGCTGACGAAGAGACTTATGTGGTTCTATTGCGTCATGCGATCGCGCCAGGTACGGGCGATCCTGCAAACTTTCAGCTCAATGACTGTTCCACCCAGCGCAACCTTTCAGAAGCTGGACGACAGCAGGCTATGGAAATTGGCGAGGTCTTTCGCGATCGCAACATCCCTGTTACCAAAGTGCTTTCTAGCCAGTGGTGCCGGTGTCTGGAAACTGCTGAGCTAATGGATATTGCTCCAGTGGAACCTTTCTCTCCGCTGAATTCATTTTTTCGCGATCGCAGTACTGCTGAGAGTCAGACAGCTCAGGTAAAAGACTATGTTGCAGAGACCGAAGCTGCTTCTGGTGTCATTGTCATGGTGACGCATCAGGTAAATATCACTGCGCTAAGCGACATAGTTCCGCAGTCTGGAAGCGCGGTTGTTATGCAATTGAATGATGGGCGGTTGGAGGTACTGGGACAGCTTCTAGAGGATGACTCGTAGCCATACTTTGAGCATCACAGAAAGCTGAGGCACAAATCTACAATATTATTCGTGTTGCTTTTTATGAGTCTATAAAAATGACACGAATAAACTCTCTACAACGCTTTCTCTGAGAATTTACTACTCGTACCTTGGGCTTCACCTGATTAAATAAACAGAATTTTATCAGTCAACTAGGGTCTCTAGTTAGGGTACTCAAGACTACTTTTTAAGGCTTGAGCGCTCCTCAACTAATATCCGACTTCCCGACTGTAAATCCGAGAAAAGCCGGAAAGTAGCCGACCTTTTCCGACTGACGATGACCAACATCGCTCACTAGATTGTAGGTACGCAGGTAGCCATTCTCTATCCAGTAACCAACAATGACCCGAGCCCTACATCAGCCAATTGTCAGTTTTGACTTAGCAGGAAACTGGCAAGCAGGTCTGGAGATGAAAGTAGTTCAGCAGCGGATCAGGCACCTGATTCGGCACTATTTAAGCGTTGGGCATCTAAGCGATCGCCTGGAAGATCTCCCTCAGCAATTCAACAATCCACGAGTGCGCCCTTGGCAAAAGATTAACTGGCGAGCCATAAGCCCTGAGCAAATTGTAGGCATTCAGCTAGATGTGTTTCTCAAAATTCTGATGGGCGCAATCAACACCGAAGCGCCGATTCGCGACTACACCCAAGCTAGCCGTCAGTACCTGAAAGTTATCCATCCACCTATGGCAAAATTTGTAGGTGGTTGCATTGCCCCAGACGGCAGCCTTAAAGAACTGGGCCTCTGGGAAAAAGAAGAGCGACAACATACACCTGCACTGAGTCATATCTACAGTCAGCTTGCTGGGGAGAAGCCGCTAGTAAATCCTCACAACGCTAGATCATTTCAGGCTGTTGATGATCCCAGGGCTGCGCTCTATCGGCATGGCGTCCACCGAGTAGCCACAGAATACGGGGCAACTTGCCTTTATCTATGGATAATGGCTCACACTACCGGGGTATTACAACAGGTATTTCAGGAGCTGTTAATTGATGAGGTTAACCACATGACGAAGTTCTGGGGCTTTGGCTGTTGGTTATATCCAGAGGCTTCGGTTAGAAAAACGGGATGGATGTTGCTAAAAAGTTCAGGCGGTAGGTTAGGGTATCAGCGCGATCGCAGCCATCTATTCGGGACGCTGCATCGTATGAGAAAAACGCTAGCTTGGTCAGACTGGTCTTGGGCGAATCGAAGGACATTCGAAGTAACTTGCTGGCGAGTATTGCAACAAATGCAGGTTTGGCTCAAAACGCTGAAACAACAGGAGCTTGAGAACTTACTGAAAGTTGGAAGCTAAACCAGTGGTGTAAAGCTAGTTCAAAGGCTACTGGGCTATCCAGTTGGCAAGATAGGGTGCGATCGCTAACCCAGCCGCAACGCTCCACCGCTGAATAACATTGAACTCTGCTGGTGTCGGCAGGGCATTGCGTTTACCCCGGCATTGCACCACTGTTTTGTCATTTCGCACTTCAATAGTCTGTCGTTTTTGAATGCCCTGAGGCGTCACATACTCCATTGTCCAGATAGAGCAGCGTCCGGCAGCGCAGGCACTTGTGTAAGAGGCAACGCAGTGCTTCATCGCTCGACCTTCGATAATTAACTCAGCTCCTGAGAGTAACTCTTTGATCTGCCAGATGTTCTGTTTGTGCTCGCCCGTTTTTTGTCTGAAGCCAGGGATGCCAGATGCTTTAAAGAAGGTATTCTCTGCGCCGGATGATTTTGCTAGGCTGCCATGCCAGCGCTCTACCTGCTTAAGCAAAGACTCAGGCGATCTCCCTTTCATAGATAAGTTGGGCTGCGGTGGCTGAATTAATTCCACGACACCCAGCCCGCTCACACATTCTCGCACTTCAAACTTCTGCGCGTGTAAGTAATCCACAATTGGTCCAACATGTGCGCGATCTAGCATGGGATGGTCGATAAAGAAGCGGATGACCGAAGTCCAAAAATTATGATTCTTGAGACTTGAACCGATGCGAGAAGCTAGCATTGCCTCTGTTAATCTAGGGTCGCCGCCTAGCGCCTGAATGCTAGCCCAGTTGATTGCCATTTCAATGCTGCAATAGTGTGGCGATTGGATAAAGCAGTGTGCCATCTTTTTCGTAAATGGCACAGGTAGCTTCGCTGTGCGAATGTTGTGGCCTGCGGCAACATGTAGATACCACTCTCGGTACTGATTTGAGGGCTTATCTGTCCTAAACCAGACAGTATGCATGAACTCAGGCATGGAGTATTGAACCAATAGATGATTCAACAAAGAAACAAATTGCCCGTGGCTGTTGTGAGTATCAGGTGCCCAATCTTCTAGCTTTCGTATCCAGCTGTCTCGATAGCGGTTAAGCATTACCAGCGCCTGAATATAATGAAACTGTTGTCTGCCGAGTTCAGCAGTTCCAAACACAAACTTAGATTTTCGGTTTAACCAAGTCAGCAGCTCTGCCAACTGCTGCCGCTTCCTTTTGGCGCTAGAACTTTGTGCGATCGCCTTGCCTACCTCTCGCCAACCTGGGCGATGTAGTTTTGTAGGATCTAGCTTGCCTGCGCAGGCTTCTCGCAAGAAAAGATCGGGATTATGATGAATTCGACCTTGTTCTTTTCGGCTAACCTGTTCGCGCTGATGTACCTTGTACTCAGCTTCTCTTTCTGAGTTGCTCTTCTCTAAAGAAGCCGCAAAGTTTCGGTGTATGCACCAGTTAAAGTAAGCTTGCTTGTGCGATAACCCTAGCTTCTTAAGGTGTTTCGTAACAGAAGGCTTTAGTCCTGAGCGCTGATACGACGTATTCTTTTGCTTGCGTTTATCGTCGTCTTGTTTTGTAATTCAGCACGGGGCGCAGTACGGCCAGCACCCGAATTAAATCTGCATCTACCATGTCTTGAATCACGATGTCGATATTCTTATAAGCCTGCGGAGCTTCTTCATAGATCAGCGCTTTGTCCTCACAGATCACCAGGCCGCCAAGATCTGTTTTGAAAAAATCATTGGGACGAAACTTTGCTGAGAGTCGTCCTTTCACCTCAGAGCGAATCCACTTTCGACCCGCACCATGCGCCAGCGAAAACGCATTTTCAAGCTGCCTGGACACCTGTGATTCTGTCGGCTGTACTAGATAGCTGTAGGCTCCTCTAGAACCTGGAATCACAAGCGCTCCTTGGTCTGAAGGTGCTGCTCCTTTGCGGTGCAGCCACTGCCGTTCACCGTTAATATCTCTAGGTATCACGGTGTTGTGCGCTAAGTCGAAAATCTTGTACCCATCGCTCCCCAGTGCAGATAAGAATCGATGCGCAATTAGAGCGCGATTTGCAACTGCCCAACCCAGTGCCCGGTCGTGCTTAGTAATATAAGCCTTCGCCTCAGTACTCTCATCGGGTAGGCCTGCTTTGCCAAAGCACCCTACATGGTCGCGCAAAATCTCGTGACCTAAGCCCCGCGACCCCGAATGTGCTAAGAAGTAAAGCCATTTTTTCTCGATGCCTAGTGCTGAGCAAGTATCGGCATCGTAGATTTTTTCAACTGCTTGCAGCTCGGCAAAATGATTGCCGCCGCCAATTGTTCCAAGAGAGTCTTTGAACAGATCGCTAGGTAGATCGTAGCGAGCTAGCCAGCTGGCAGCATCGCCTTCCCAAGAACCGTCCAACTGAAGCTTGGCAGCCCACCTGTCTAACTTGAGTTTTTTAGCTTTCAGCTCAGTGCGCCACAGCCCCATGCCACAGCCAATATCGTTGCCGACTAAGGCCGGATATATCCATCCTCGCGATAAAAAAGCAGCGCCGATAGGACAGCCTTTTCCGGCATGTAAGTCCGGCATTCCCACGGCTCTAGTGATGCCTTTAAGCTTCGATGTTTGTTCTAATTGTTGAACGGCGTTGCCTTCAACCCAGTTCTGATTAGAGGCAATCACGCGAACGGTTGCCTCTTTTTCTAAAGAGCCCATGATTTTCTTTTATCCACAGTAAGGCTTGTGGCCTTTGCCGGTAATGTGACAAAAGCCGGTTGTAGCTCTGAGCGATAGAAGTGGCATCAGAGCGATATGGAATCAACCAAACGGTGGATTAGTGGGTGCGCAAAAAAAGAGCGCTAAAGATGAAAACGTAAATTCGCCGAATGGCTATTGGATGTAGTTACGTAGGTCTTTCATGGCTGCAAAAAATTATGAAGTAACTTCAGCGTAGCAAATATAGAGGTTGATTGCATCCGCGCTGC
>JBCBKQ010000131.1:0-15805 GCA_038521595.1 Cyanobacteria bacterium J06627_28
GACCTGGATAAGCGACTTGCAGCTATGACCGTACAAGATCGAAAACATATCGAGCTTACATATCAAGCTTAAATATCAAGCTTACAGAGGCATTATCAGCGATGACTCACTGACCGTAGGTTGATGCTGAACTAAGAATTGAATATCTTTACGATTGAGCGTAGTGGTTTTCCGATAGCTTTATGTGAAGGACAGACGGCCCTCACGACTGTAGACAAACGCCTAAACCTGCATTTAAAAATCAGGCAAGCTTGTGAAATAGGATTTGGCAAATGCTATTTTCTCTTCTACGTCTTCTAGTGTAGAGAGTTTGTCGTCAATAAGCTCCAGCCGAGGCAACAGACCCGCTCGGTTAGCAATCTGAATAGAAAGCCCCGGGCGAGCATTCATCTCTAGCAGCAGCGGACCTCTTTCTTTATCCAGCACGATATCTATGCCCAGGTAAGCAAAGCCAGTGTGGGCGCCCAGCTTAGCGGCAATATTGAGGATCTTAGGCCAGTGGGGAATGGTGCGATCGCACAGCGTTCCGTCTGTATCCGGATGAGCCTTTACATATCGGTTGTACTGAATCCCGCCCAGCGTTGTACCCGTCGCGATATCAATGCCCACACCTAAGCCGCCCTTGTGCAAGTTAGCCTTACCGTCAGAGGCCTTAGACGGTAGGCGCAACATTGCCATCACAGGAACGCCCCGATAAACAATAATGCGCAAGTCAGGAACACCCAAGTAGGCAATCTCATCAAAGACAGGATCAAATTCTACGGTCTCTTCAACGAAAGCCACATCGCTGTTTCCCGACAGGGAAAACATACCGCTCAAAATGTTGTGTACGTGATAGTGCAAGTCCTCTAAGCTCAGCGACTTGCCGCTTGCCTTTCGGTAGTCATCGTCAGGCTTTACACCAGTAATGACGACAATGCCATCCCCGCCACTACCGCTAGAGGGCTTTAAGACAAACGAATCTTTTCCTTCAATCATCTCAGAGAGTTCTTTAACCTGGTTTTGATAGCGAATTACGCCATAGGTCTCAGGGACTGGCACTGAAAGCTCGTGGGCTATTTCTTTGGTCTTTAACTTGTCATCTACCTGAGGAAACAGCTCACGCGGGTTCCCCGGAAAAATGTATTCGATGTTACGACCGTTGATGCCCAAAATGCCCTGTTGTCGTAAGGGTGACACCCAAAGATTTTTTAATGCAGACAGCATAAAATATTCTCTCTTATGTTTTTGCTTAGTGCAGCATTGCTATAGCTGTTTCTGTAACGCCATAAATCTGAAGTATTCAGTCAGCTTGTAGCCGTTGTACCGGCCTAGCAGAATGGTGATGGCTAAAACAACCAGCAACAATTCAGGGAAGACAAACGCCCAGTGCTGCACGTAGGGGTTGTTAATGCACAGGTAGCCGAGAATTGCGACAAAGAGACTGCCTGCGGTCGCGATCGCAGTTTCCTTCGCACCGTCTTCCTCCCACATGACAGCCGCTCGCTCAATCGTCATCGCCAAAATAACAATGGGAAATAGCGAAATAGAAAGGCCGTATCGCAACCCAAAATCATCTAGTATCAAGGCCAACAGTCCTATCACCAGGACAGTAACCGTCAGCACTGCCGAGAGCCGTGGCACAACTAACAGCTGCACCTGATTTAGCACGCCTCGCACGGCGACACCGATTAAAACAATGGCCGAAAACAAAACTATCCCGGTGAGCAATCCAGTTTCTCTAAACGACAGCGCAATGAGTACCGGCGTAAAGGTCCCAAAGGTAGAAATGCCCACCATCTGATGCAGTGCGGCTACGATGAGCGCACCCACCGGAATCATTACCAGCACCTGAATCACCCGCTGTGTCGAGAGTGGCAGCCCAATAAAAGAATGCCGCAAGAAAAAGCTGCTTTCGTTGTCGTGCCAAACGGATCGTCCTAGCCCATCGGTCGAATCGGGGCGAGCAGTGACTTCAATCGTGACGTCATTTGCGCCCTCTGCGCTTAGCACAGGCTCAGAACCATACCACCAGGTAAGATAGCGGTTTTGCCCACCAAAGCGCTCAGTCACCGGATCGTAAGCGAGCCACTGTCTGTCCTGGTTGATTTCTAACCACTGAGTAAACCGAGTCGCTGCCGCCTCATCAGGATTAAGCAAGATGCCGTTGCCCACCCGAGTGACAATGCCAGCCTCATTAATTAAAAAAGATGCGATCGCCGCGCCAGCAGATGAATCCCCCAACTGCAGCGTATCTTTGAGCGTACGAACCCGGTTATCGCCAGAGCGAATAGACAGTCGGTAAAGCTGCCTAGCCAGCTCCATGTCATTACTTGATTGGCCCTTTGCCTCACGAATGAGCGAATTGATACTGTCGGCAGGAAGATTTTCGTCTAGGTTGTCCTTAACCTGTGCTGCCTGGCGGCTAGCATTTTCAACCTGCTGATCGACTATCTGTTGTCCCAAGGTAGACGCATATTGCTGCTGAGTACTGTTGTTTGGGCGATCGCTACGTACAGTTGCCCGGTAGAACAATACACGACTGGCCTCAGGCGCATTTTGGGCCAGTGTTACCAGACGGTTAACCATGTCTGGAGAGGTCTGAACTTGGCGCTCAAACCCCTCCGAACCGTCAAACCCTTCCCCTTCGAAGCTTTCATCTACAATCTGATAACGCTTCGAGCTTTGGGGCAAATAAAGCGTCAGCTCGGTATTGCCGATGGCTGTATCGTCAGAGAAAACAGACACGTCGTCCAGCGAGATTCTAGCTTCTACAGACCATGTATCGTAAGCCTGCGAAGGTCGCAGCGGAATGTTGAGTGTTGTCAGCTTATGAATAAAGATTGTGAGGCCAACAGCGGTCAAAAAAAGCGCCATGAGCAGCGCGTAAGTAGCCCGTTTCATTGATTTGATACCTCACGACAAGCCTGCGGATCAGCCTCTCCCGTCACAAAAGTCTGCGCAGAATCTACGGCAAACCTGGCCTGCTTAAGCAAGTTGCGGCCAAACAAAACGGCATAGTCAAATTCGTCTCTTTCCGCCAAGCTCACCTCCCCCTCAATAAACTCACCATCCAGGCAAAAGCTCATTTCTACCACCGGACGCCGCCCGTCGCCTTTAATCTCAACCCATCGAGACAAAGGTCTTTCGTACAGCGTTTTATTACCGTCAGTATCAACAAAGTTGAACGTGACGAAACCGCCAGATTCAACATCATCATCAGGTTTTTCCAGCACTTCAGCATTGATAGAAGTCGTTGTTGCTCCAGTATCTAGCTTGGCAGGAACAGATTGCTCTACCCCGGTCATAACAAGGTTTTCTGCCCAGCCAGCAGTACGGACAGCGGCTGTCGTGTCGTTGGCTGTAGCGCTGCGAATACCGACAATAACGAGAGTCGTAAGCAGCGCTACGGCCAGAAAAGATAAGATCTTTCCTGGTAGGTTCTGCATTAGCTTTTGTGACATGTGTGTTCTAATGTGTTCTAACTAATTGTGCTGTTACTAATTATGCTGCCAGCATTTTCTTACAAAATTGTTGTAGCCTTAACCAGCTCACCCGCGACACTTTTCTGTAGTAAAAAACCAAAAAAGAGACTATTGACGAGTGACTATTGACGAGTACTACGAGGTTGCTTATTTCACCTGCTTAAGTCATGCAGCATTAGCAGCTTTCTAGATAGGCCAGTACAACAGAATTTCCATCTCTCAAAATAATCTGTCGACCTGCAAAAAATATCTATCCTAAGAAGCGTGTCTCTTCGTTTTCATCGCACGATTCAAGCTTCTCTACCTAAGAGTAGAGATCGATGACGACGAAAGGCTGAAAATCTCTGCTCATCTCAGATCTTTAGCTCATCAAGTGCGAGATAGTGTCAGTGTGGAATGATGTTTTCTCAATGCCTCACACTTCGTTTCCAACTTTATTTGGGTAGCAGCTCATAAAAGAAAACTGGCTTTTGGTAGATTCGCCCTGGATACACATTGAATGTGTCAATCAAGCGAAAGGTATAGTTTTGCTTGATTTCAGCGGCAGGCCTATAGTCAAAATCTTTGATAGCATCTGTATCTTCAATAGAGCCTGCAAAGACGTAGTAGCTAGGGTTAAATGTTTCGAGCCGATGGGCCAGCGATTGAAATCCCATTTTGTCGTTAACGCCCTTCAGCGGCACCGCCAAAGCGAGAGAATCAGCAAAGTGTCCAATCACAACATTGGTTCGTTGAGGATGCTGCTCAATATAACTCGCAACAGACTGTGCCATGTTCATAAAGGTAAACGCAGGTGATGCCAAATAAATCCCTATTCGAGAAAGACTCAAAACAACAGACAGCACTACCGCAAAAGGCAACCCTCTACCAATGAATAGGTTGCGGTGGTCATCTTCTACCAGCAGACCCTTTTGCCCCTGCAAGACTGACTGTAAGGCTAAGGGGATAGCCATCGCTATTGGCACAATCAGTACCGTAAAGTAACGCGATGGTGCGTAGTTGCTCAGAGAAAATGCCGTTAGCGAAAGCACACTCCACAGCGCGCTAATAATAAAAATTCGGCTGGCTCGATAAGCTTTGTTCTGAAAAAGAATGAGTAACGATGCAAAAAAGCAGGGCAATAGAATAGGAAATAGAGTGAGCGATCGCCTTATCGCTCGAAAAGGCCCTCTAAAAAAAGTAAAGGCATTTTCATGAACTAGCTTTCCAGTGACGTTGTAGCTGGTAAAGTACTCGCTGTCTGAGGGCTGCCCCACCACAAATACAACGTAATAGAGGCCATACAGTAACGCGATAGTCAGTAGCCATAGCAGCAGCCAGCGTAGCTTGTCCCATACGCTGCGAGGCTGCACCCACAGCAACCATAGAGAAATGGGTAGAGCAAACAGCGCCGTAGTTTTTGTCAGCACCGCACCGCCAAAAGCCAGCGCAGACAAAACGATGCCCACAGACGGTCTCAATTGATAAGCGTCGCCTCTCACCTGCTTAAGAGAGCCTGTGTTTCTCTCTCCTATATTTCTCTCTCCTATATTTCTCTCTGTCGCATTTCTCTCTGCTGTATTTCTCTCTGAAGTAGACTGTGACCGAGCGCGATAGGGAACCAACCACAGACTCACCAAAATTAGAAACAACATGGGCATCTCTAACAGCGCCAGCCTGCTGAAGGCAAACGTTGGGAAGCTACTTAGGACCAGCGCCGGTGCCAGCCAAGCCAAGTGACCTTTGACTTCTCGGCGCACCAGCAAAAAAACAAGGACGCTGACGCCAACACTTAGTACTGCCGTTAGCGATCGCGCCGCGCTCAAGCTTACACCAAAGGCCTTAAACCACACCGTTTGCAAAAGCGAAACCACAGGCAAATTAATAATTGGGTTGTAGCCATCATCGATATGCCAGTCGCCCTCTCTAACCCAGGCCACAGCATTGCGAGACCACCAGCCCTCATCCGTATACAAGACACCCTTTGCACCTAATCCCGATGGGAAGTCAGCCGTCAGAAATAGAAAGCGAGCGGCCACAAGTAGGCACAAACTCAAAATGATTACCCACAGGGGCAAACGATATAGAAAACTGAAAAAAGGATTTTTTGTATCAGCTTTTATTAATGGATAATCTTTCACAGGAAGAGGCATCAAAGCTCAAAAATTATTAATTTATGCACAGAAGGTATCATTCAACAATTTTATCCAAGCGATAGGCACCTCATGGGGTCAGGTTCTCTTCTTTTCTCTTTGATTCTTTTCTCTTTGTATAGTGGTCCAGATGTAGTGCGCCAGTATAACGTGCCAGGTACAGTGCGCTAGTGCGCCACCGATAGGGAAGAAAAAAGTCGAAACAACAACAATCTTTTAGCTCACTGATCGTTTTCATAGCCATAGAAGTTCATAGCTACAGAACTTCATAGCCATAGAACTTCATAGCCATAGAACTTCATAGCCATAGAACGGGTGGACTACTTTTTCTGAATTGCGAATTGCTTTTGTCAACTTCCATGCCATCTTTCCATGCCATCTGTACTGTACAGATACAGGCTGTACCAAAATCAAAGCATTGGACACGTTACAAATCTCAGTCGTCTTTAAATTACTTTCATCTATTAATTAGAAAATCTTCACCTTCGGCAAAAGGAGCCATAAACTTCATAAAACCAACGCAACCATAGGCCTTAAAGCCCTCAGCTTAAGTATACAAGTATAAAAAGGTATCAGGATCTAGTTAAAAACCCTGGTAAGCATAAACAATGCAAGCTCTAAAAAAGCCGCTAAAATACATCAGCTGCGCATGTTTGCGGCATATGCTTACTGTAGATTTTTCCTGTTCGGTCGTCTTCACCCACCTTTTACTCGTAGCATCCTCCCATGGCCCCTCTCCCCGGTGATTATTACCGTCGTCTCCGACTATCGCAGGATGCTAGCCGCCGAGAAATCAAAGTCGCCTTTAGGCGGTTAGCCCGTCAATATCATCCAGACCTTCATCCCAATAACCCCGAGAGCGCAGCCAAATTTCAGGCCATTCGAGAGGCCTACGAAGTTTTGATAGATCGCGTGCAGCGAGAACACTACGACCGGCAGCAGGCAAAGCAAATACGCACTGGTGGCCGTAATACTGATACAGACGGGACTAGCACAGGCAGTGCCAATACAGGCCATGCTCGCAGCCGAAAAAGGGCTAGAGCTTCCCAGCCCAAAACTTACACAGAGTTTTACATTCGCGGCGTACGCCATGCGCTTGATCGTCGCTATCGCGAAGCCCTGCGAGACTATACCAAGGCCATCACCCTAGAACCTCAGCTGTCAGAGGCCTACCTGCGCCGGGCAGAAGTCTTTTATGTGCAGGGCAATGACACCCGTGTCTTAGACAACTGCCAGCAGGCGATTCTGCTCAACTCCACAGAGGCCAAAACCTACTACTACCAAGGCCTGTCTCGCTACAGACTCGGCTACGTAGAAAGTGCCCTTGCCGCCTTTACAGACGCCATCACCTGCGACCCAGACGATGCCCGCTATCACTACCGTCGCGGCATCGCCCACCAAGACCTACGAGAATCAAAAGCCGCCGCCCAAGATTTCCGCCGTGCCAGCCAGCTCTACCGCCAGCAGGGCGATCTGGCTAGTGCACAAACCGCACAGACTCACCTCAAATCCCTAGGCTCTATCGGTCAACCCTTACTCCTCAGGCTCATTATCAAGGGCCTGCTCATTCTCACCTGGCCCGTCAGAAAACCGTTTTCTAAACTGTTTCCGCACCGATCCCACCCACAAAATCACACGTCATACCCCAGAGACAGTCACCTTAAAGACAGCCACCTTAAAGACAGCCACCTCAAAAACAACCACCCTAGAAACAAGCGCTCCTCAAATCCTCGCCAAGCAGCTTACACCCCCTATCCAAAAGACACCTATTCGAACCCTCGCCATAGAGCAGCGCGATCGCACCCATCAGCAAAGCATCACCGCAGTGGCCGTCAGCAGTACTGGGCACCAGGCATTAGCTCCAGACCCAACGGCAACTATCCATATCCACCCAAAAATTTCTCATCAGGCATTTTTAATACGCTCAAGCTCATGAGCAACCCAGCGGGTGAAACAGTGCCCTTTTATTATCAGCTCGCAGACGCCAGACAGGCCACGCTGATTGGCTATGCGCTAGCGGTACTGGCAAATCTTTGCCTTGTGTTGGGCGCAACGCAGTACTTTGAAACCACGACCTGGCTAGCCGCCTCTCGCTTTTGGGCAGCGGGCGGTCTGGCCTTTGTAGCCATGGTATTTGTGCTTTCGCTAACGCGAATGAAGTCTCGAATGCGCGGACTGTGGGCAGCCAATGTTTATATTTTGGGCGCAAGCGTCATCCCGCTAGGATTCTTGTTTGTCGTACTAGCTGGCATTCACCACCTTATTCCCTATTTGCCATCCCAGTGGCCGCCGCAGGTCGCCCTAATTGGCATGTTGATTGCGATCCTTTGGGCCTTCTCCCATTCTCTGATTGCCCTGCGCAGCGGACTGTGGCGCATCCAGTCATTTTCATCCTCAACATCGGCTTGGTTTGCGCCCGTATTACTGGGCCTGGGCATGGGGACCGGGCTATTGGTTTGGCAGTTACTCGCCACTAGCTTCATGATTACCCCAACGGGTACTGCCATCGTCTAAGGGATTTCATAGATTGGGTTCATTGAGTCCTCTACTGGAATGAACCCATCATGAAATCTCGCAAAAAAGAAGCCCTAGAACGTCGCATCGAAGCTGCCAAGCTCGCCTATGACCGCCCCCATGCGGTACAAAAGGCCAACGGAGAAGAGCTCCGCTATCGCTTCGATGAGCCCGACACCAATCGGGGGGGCAAAGCCTCTCACCTCGCCAGCTACACCAAAGGCCTAGCCCACCATCACAAGGACGGTCTGATTTGCGAGCCCGATGACTATCAGGCCTTTGTACGCGGCATTGACTCAGGCGATACCCGAGACTTTCAGGACACGCCCCTCGGCCCCAAAGGCACCACAGTTGACCAGCCAGTTGAATGGAAATCGCTTTACACGCAGCAGTTTGAAACAGACGATAGCAGCATCGACGTTCGCGCTTGGGAAAGTGCCGGCGCAGGCCTCACCTTTGATCTTGAAGGGCCAGATGCGCAGTCTCTCTCTATGCCGCCAGCGCCAACATTAGACAGCGCTGAACTCGTCGCAGAAATGGCTGAAGTCTATGAAATGGCGCTCCTACGAGACGTTCCCTTCGTAGACTTTGCCACTGATTCTAAAGTGGCAGCTGCCATCGACCGACTCAACAACCTCGACTGGTTTCAGGGCAGTGCACTCTCTGCTGCCGAAGAGGCCAACCCCGAAGCACAGGCCCGTCGTCGGGGGCTGATTACCCCTCAAAATGCCTTCCGAGGAACTAGCTTTGGCGACAGCGAAGGCCCTTATATTTCGCAGTTTCTCTGTCGGGGCACGCCCGAGCTAGGCAATGATCGCGATGGCGTCCTCGATGGCCTGGTTGCTTACGGTGCCATGACCTTTACCAACAAAGTGCGCGTAGCCACTCCCGGCCGCGACTACATGACTAGCTGGGAATGGTGGCTCGACGTGCAAAATGGCGCAGACCTGCGGGGCAAAGAAACCTACGAAAACAGCCCCGAAAAATATCGCTTCATCAGCACGCCCCGCGACCTAGCGACCTACGTTCATTACGACGCGCTCTACCAGGCCTATCTGAACGCATGTCTAGCAATGATGGCCATTGGTGTGCCGTTTGATCCCGGCATTCCTTTCCAAACAAAAGACCGCCTAGACCACCAGCAGGGGTTTGCCCACTTCGGCGGCCCTCACATTTTGTCTCTTGTCACAGAAGTCGCCACCCGCGCCCTCAAGGCTGTCCGCTTCCAAAAGTTCAACGTGCACCGTCGTCTACGCCCCGAAGCCTTGGCCGGTCGCATTCACCAGTGGCGCAGCACACAGCTGCCTAGCCTAGCGCCCGTCTCTCAGCTAAGCAACCACATCAGCGATACGCTGCACCATGTGGCTCAACACAACCAGGCACAAAATGAGTTCTATCATGCCGCGCTTGGCCATTGTGGCCGCGAGTTTGACGCGCAGAATACCTATCTATTGCCCATGGCCTTTGCAGAAGGATCGCCCATGCATCCGTCTTATGGTGCGGGCCATGCTACGGTGGCGGGTGCCTGTGTCACTATTCTTAAGGCTTTCTTTGACCATGGCTATGTGCTGCCCGAGCCCTATGTCGTCTCCCGCGATGGCTCTCAGCTAGAATCTGTGCAAAATCAGTCACTACAGCTGACGGTAGAAGGTGAGCTAAACAAGCTGGCGGCAAATATCTCTATTGGCCGAGACTGGGCAGGTGTTCATTATTTCACGGACTATTACGAGTCAGCACGGATGGGTGAGCAAATTGCCCTGGGTATCCTCGAAGAGCAAAAACTCACCTACGGCGAGAACTTCAGTATGACCGTGCCCTTGTTTGATGGTGGCTGTGTCCGCATTTAGACGGTAATGGCCATACTAAATCAAGCGACTTTGTAAAGACACGTTGCTAGGGTGAGGGTTCACCCTAGCAAGTTGGATTAAAATAGCCTATACATAGGAATCGAAAACTATCGATGACATGTAGTTATAAAAAGTCCTTAAGATACATTATGTCAGCAATGGCATCGTCATTGGACAGGTCATCTCTCGATAACCCCCTGTTGCGTTCTAATTTAAGAGGAAAATACAATCGCTAAGAAACCACTCATCAATCAACAGATCCGATCCGCGCAGGTTCTTCTGATTGACAATGAAGGTACTAATCGCGGCCTGACCGACACGGCTGAGGCACTGGCTCTCGCTAAAGCGGCCAAACTTGACCTTGTGGTGGTCTCACCAGACAAAGAATCGCCCGTGGCGAAAATTTTGGACTATGGCAAGCACCAGTATCAAAGCCGTAAGCGCCAAAAGCAAAGCGCTCGCTCACAGGTAAAAGAGGTCAGACTGCGCCCCAACGTTGGTGACTCTGACTATATGGTGCGCATCAATAAGGCGATCGCATGGTTAGAACGGGGCGACTCGGTCAAGTTTCAGGTTCGCCTGCGAGGCCGTGAGCACCAGCACCGCGATCGCGCCACTGACTTGCTAAACCGCGTCGTCGAAGATCTCTCAAAGGTCAGCAAGGTGCAGACCTTTGATCGCCGCTCGTTGATGGTGCAGGTTATACCCAACTAGCTGGCAGCCTCCCCCTGGGGAGGAGAAGGCACCAGATTCAAAGCCGATACATATCAAAAAAAGGGCCAAAGCATCTCATTCCCCGATGCCTTGGCCTTTTTATGTATAGCTTCTCTCACTGAGCGTTCTCTTCCTTTTATAGCAATCTGCACTAAGCTTGTTGCACCGAGTCTGGCTGCAACCCTTGCTCTATAAAGCTCTGTAAAGCTCCATAAAGCTTAGTGCTTAGCCAGCTGCTCAATGCATCAAGCAGCTGGCTATAAAAACTCTCCTTATCTATAGTCTGAAAAATTCGTCATGCCTAAAACCGTTCAGCATGTCCAACCGCCGCTGCACTTCATCCCGACCCACTACACACCTTGGGTAATACGGCTAATTCACTGGGTTCTTCCGCTACTTTTACGCTTTCGCATTCGCCCTTGGCTGCCCGCAGGCATCAGCCGCATCAAAGTTGAACATGTTGAACGACTCGTCGATCTCTACGCCCAGCTAGAAGCTGGTAAAGCTCGCTTTCTGATGGCTACTCGCCACGTAGAAGTCGATGACCCGCTCACGGGCCTTTACCTATGCTCGCGGGCTGTCAGCAAAGCAGCAAAAACAAAAGGCATTAAGTTACAGCACCCTGTACATACCCATTTCATTTACGAGCGGGGAATGACCATTTGGGCAGGCAAAGGCCTTGGCTGGCTGCTCTCACGCATCGGCGGCACACCCATACGACGAGGCAGGCGACCAGACTGGATAGGGCTAAAGGCCGCTCGAAGGCTGCTAACATCGGGCAATATGCCGATGGTCGTTGCACCAGAGGGGGCGACAAACGGGCATAGCGAACGGCTCGGTCCGCTGGAGCCAGGCGTGGCTCAGCTGGGCTTTTGGTGTGCTGAAGATCTACAAAAAGAAGACCGAGCAGAAACGGTTTATATCATTCCCATAGGCATTCAATACCGCTATGAACAGCCCAGCTGGACAAAGCTTTCTCAGCTGTTGACAAAACTAGAAAAAGAGAGCGGGCTAACAAAAGTAGGACAACAGAATTCTCTCACTGCACAAACAACAGATAGAAAAAACTGTTATCACCGAATTCTTCAGCTGGGTGTCCATCTGCTAAAGACAATGGAAGCCTTCTACAGTCATAACTACCCCCAATCTTCTTCAGATCTCTCTTCTACCGAAGCCGAGACCCATAACGATGCTTCTACAGCACCAGAAGTCCAGATTTCTAAGCGACTTCCTCAGCTGCTAGATAGCGCGCTGAGCGTATCAGAACAGTTTTTTAAGCTGCCAGGCAAAGGGACTTTGGTAGATCGCTGCCGGCGAGTAGAAGAGGCCAGCTGGCAGTATATTTACCGCGAGGATTTGCCTGATTTAAAGACACTCTCCCCCTTAGAAAAAGGACTCGCTGACTGGGCTGCCAAAGAAGCGAGCCTGCGCGAGCTGCACATGCGAGTAGTGGAAAGTTTTGTGGCGGTAGATGGTGACTATCTAAAGGAAAACCCCTCTTTTGAACGGTGCGCGGAGGTGACGTTGCTGATGTCTGACATGCTAGGGCGGCTCAGTGGGGACAGACGCCCTAGCCGAGTAAGACTAGGGAAACGCTGGGTAAAAATGACGGTACAGCCACCGCTATCTGTGAGCGATCGCCTACCAAGCTACCAAGCAAATCGACGGTCTGGCCGGGTAGCCGTCGCGGCACTCACCGAAGAGATTCGGCTGGCATTAGAAGCGACCATCGAACGATAAAAACGATGGGTCATGGTAGGCTTTGGCCATGGATAATCCGTGAGCTAGATTGAGAGGCAATTGACCTGTGGCGTTGAATTTAGGGCTGCTGCTGTTGATATTGATAGTAGCGCTGGGAGTAGGGTATGCGATCGCACGAACCGTCCTCGGGCCACAAGCCGCCCGGCGAAACCTACTCTACGCCATCCCCTGGATTCTCGCTGGAGCGATATTGCCGCTCATTTTGGCATCCGTTGGACGCTATGGGCTAGTCGTACTCTACGGCCTATATGCAGGCAGCGTCTTACTGTGGTTACTTAGCTGGCCCCTACGCAAAAAAGGCGCAGGCGATCTTTTGCTCAGCGTAGGGGACAGCGCACAAAATAAAACGCTTTTGTGGGTAGGTATTGGACTCATTGGGCTGGCGATCGCCATGACCCTTCCCTTACTCGACCAGCTCACGGGGCCCATCGTCACCACAGGCAGCATTGTTGCAGGTATCGTCACCATCACATTTTGGTGGGTGATTCCCTTGATGCTAATTCTCCTCGGGCGCAGCAAGCTAGAAATTCGTGAAAACGGCCTTGCCCATCTATTTGCCTGGCAGCCCTGGGAGCGCATTCAGGCCTTTGGTTGGGATGATGATAAGCCCAACACGCTGATCCTCAAGGCCTTTCCTAGAACCCTCGCCTCCCGGAAATATCTGACGTTCAGCATTCCCACCAGCCAACAACAAGAGGTTGATCGCCTATTAGAAGACTACCTGCTAGAAACAGATTTGGCCTCTGAAATGGACAGCGAAATAGACGATGAAAAGGATGACCACATGGCCGAAAAAACAGAATAGGCATCCGTCTGATCCAGCCGAAAGGCACTATGGCAAGCCAAAACTAGCTACTCTCACCACCAGATCACCAGATTGCGGATTGTGTTCAAACACAAATTCTCCTCGCTTACGCTCATTGCCAGAGAGAAAGTCAAACTGTTGTTCTCCCATTTCTTCGCTGCCGTCTGGAGAATTTAGTTCGGCAATCACCTGCACCGTTCTAGCAATGCGCCCTCCAGTATTTTTGAGCGTAAAAGGGACATAGTAGCGCCCCTGTGTCAGACGCGTTGCCTCTGTGATTTCTATCTGGAAGGCAGGCGGCAGGTTTTTACTGAGCTGCCAGTCGTACAGCACGAGGCCAACGATAACAGTA
This sequence comes from Cyanobacteria bacterium J06627_28, assembly GCA_038521595.1. GTDB lineage: Bacteria > Cyanobacteriota > Cyanobacteriia > Phormidesmidales > Phormidesmidaceae > Phormidesmis. The sequence continues at coordinate 13,590 of JBCBKQ010000131.1, forward strand.
AGCACAAGGGTCGAAAGGGCTAGGGTAACCCATTCCGCCAGTGAGCGAGCGGGCGTAGGTCGCTCACCGGGTTGGGCATCCATCTGCGGCGCAGGCGCATCGGTATTTTTCTGGGAACTGCGATCGCCTGACGTCAACTTAATTCTGCCCTCAGCATAAGACTCACCACGGCTATTATATAGCCAGCGGCTTAATGCATTCCGCGCTTTGCTATAGGTGCAATAAGCTCAGTGCAGATAGCTACAGAAGGCTGGGCAGAGTCCTCCTATAGAAATGCTGGCGGCATGCCGAGCAGCGAGCCTAGGGCTCAACCGCCATCATAATTTGAATAATCGACACATTCGCCTCCAACAGTAACCCTCCTTGACCAACTGTTTCTTGAATATGTTCACCAAGCAACTCGTCACCTTGACGCTCTGAAATAGGCAAAAAATTGGCTTCAGACTCTGGCACACTTCGGCATCGTTGATTCTGATGTGCCAGCTGCTGCTGGGCTTCCATCTGCCTTTTTGCCTCTGTCGGATCATCTTCAAACGCCTGTGCTACAAACGCCAGTCGCGCTTCTAGGCTGCTGAGGTTAGAGAGCACCTCTTCAGCAATCACCCGCTTTGACTGACGGCAGCGCCGCTGCAAAATAGAAACATCCTTCAAAGAATCTGCAACAACACTCTGCCAGTTGTATATACCAACAGCATGACATATGGAGATAAACGCATCCTTCTGAATGGCCTTCTTTTCTCTAAAGCGCTTTAGGGTAGATAAAGAGACTTTTGCCTGGTCGCACCACGCCGCAGACAGCGCTGTCCAGTCGTGTCTAACCCTTGCTCTGTCTACAATGGCCAAACCTTTTCTGTCAGTTTTTAGCGTAATTGCCATCTACAATATTTATCTCCTTTCAGAATCAGTATTGCCATCTTTTACAAAACGCTTCAGCCGTGATTTTAGAGTAAGTGTTTAGAGGTATGGTCAGCAAAGATGCTACCTAGACAGACAGTAACCATTACCTAAGCTTTCTCACAGACTGTCAGAGACACCGCATTTAGTTTGACAATCAAAGCATTGAAAAAAATATTGTTCTTCATATCGAGATAGAGCGTTAGCTTTCTAGCAAGCACAACACCAAAGCGCATAGCAATGAATTCCTTGAGAATATCCGGCGGCGAGTTAGGCGACACAAACCGCTGAAATAGTGGCACCAAAAGGGTCTCGCAAGACATCCTCCAAGCCTCGTACTCTTCACCCAAAAAGCCATTATCTACCACATAAATGCAGCTCAGCTCAGAGTTTGATACTGGAGACTTTAATGTCAAAGCGCCTTGACTCAAATCAGGAATGGTATACGTCGCAGGTATCTGAGCATCTGTCAGCACGCCCTCGTCGTCTGTACGGTGTAGCCAAACTTCTAAGCCATCAAAATCAAAGTCAGAAAGCTCACTCTTTCCCTGGGCAATTTCCTTAGCAATCAAGTCTTTAAAAAAATTATTGACACTTTCATTTTTAGCATGGCTGCCATTTTCTAAAGGCTTACCAGGCAATCCCAAAAGCTGTATCTTTTCTGCCATGTTTTGAGTGTCAAGCGTCTGGCTATCTACTGACAGGGGAGCCTTCTTCTCTTGATTATTAATTTCTTGGCCTGACCTCATGTATGCTCCATCTAAATTTATGACGCGGTTTTAAAGCCAAAACGAACCTATTAGAGAACGTATCGCTGATTTTCATAGTGAGTCCCTAAAAGGTGCCCCTAGCGATTGGACAATGCGAGCACGCAGCTAGCCTGTGTAATCGACTAAAACAGCCTTGACTCAATCAATGGTATTGACATGGTTCATATCGTAGGTGGCGGCAGATTCCCAAAGCAAATATGTTACAAAGCCGCTAGAAAGCCTGTAGAATAAGGAGAATTGAGGTTTTTTGTTTTCCTACTTTGGGAACTTCCCAAAGTCGATTGCTGAGGAGCTTTATCCCTTGAATGCCGAGACTTAGCACCAGTCCCAAAGTTAAAGCGCGTATCCGCATCTTGTTAAAAAAGATACTGGAAGAGGTGGATATGGGAATGGCCGGACCACATTACTCATCAGACGTTTTTGACTACCGTTGGGTCGATGAAGACACCCCCTATCCGAAGCTAGTAGTCAAGACTAAGCTGCCTTTTTTAGCCGAACTTATCGCCAGTGAATCTGCGACACCCATTTCTAAAGATCACATCCGAGAGGTAC
>JBCBKQ010000132.1:0-15803 GCA_038521595.1 Cyanobacteria bacterium J06627_28
ACAAACACGAGCATCCTCGATTTTATAAATCACTCTGTAGTCACCAATACGATAACGATAACATCCAGAAAATTCGCCCTTTAGAGGCTTTATGTTGGGATGAGAGCGAGGGTTTTTCTCCAAGTTCTCAAGGCATCGCTTAATTTTTTTGGCTAGCGCTTTGTCCGCATTCACATAGGTTTTCTGTGCAGCAGGATTAAGGACAACTTCATACATCGGAGCGTAGTGATCTCCAATCTACATATTGCTCCACTGGCGTTTTTTTACATTCATTGATTTTCTCTAACAGCCCAGGAATAGCAATCAGCTCCTGGGTTGCAGTCTCACTCTCAGTATCTGCTAAGTAAGCGGCAAAGTCAGCGACAACACCTAACTTTTCTGGAGAGAGGCTCTGGAGCGCTTCATTGAGCCGATGACGAACATCCTCCAACACCTGATTGTCCGATTGTGGCTGATTGTTGACTGAAGAACTAGCAACCATATCTACACCGTTAAGTTTGACTAGAAGACCCGCTAGGCAGCAGCTTACTATTTATTGTAGCTCTCAAAATAATTATGCTGATTCGGACAGAAGAGCCAGCAATAAAAAAGCAGGGCCGGAGCCCTGCTTGGTCGTCGAAGCTATCAAAAGTGAAAAATCAAACAAAAGGTGGACAAGAGTGCTAACCCAGTGCCTCAGCACCACCAACGACCTCAAGAATTTCTTGGGTAATGGCAGCCTGACGAGCCTTGTTGTAAGACAGCGTGAGAGACTTCATCAGCTCTTTGGCGTTGTCACTGGCACTGTTCATTGCCGTCATCCGGGAGGCTAGCTCGCTAGCAGCGGACTCTTGCAAGGCACGCAAGATTTGATTGTTTAAGTACAGTGGCAACAGAGCATCCAAAATCTGTGACGGATCTTGCTCGAAGATCATGTCTTTTGGAAACTCGCTAACTTCTGTGGTAGGCGCATCAGAACGCTCCACTGCCAACCGGCCATCGCGGCTAGTTAGGCGGAAGATTTCATCATCCTGCGCTTCCAAACCCTGTGGGTCTAAAGGTAGTAGTGTCTGCGTGACGGGGCGGTTGCTCACCAAAGAAATAAACTTGGTGTAGACCAGCTCAACTCTATCAACGCTTTCAGACAAGAACAAAGAGAGCAGCTCGTCTGCAATGTTTGCAGCTTCGTCTGCGGTTGGAATTTGCTCTAGGCCAATGTACTTTTCATCAATGGGCTGATCGCGACGCTCAAAGTATTGAACGGCTTTGCGACCAACCAAAACATAGGTGAAGTCTAGGCCTTCTGCCTTCAGTTCTTTGGCACGGTTCTCAGCGCGACGAATGACGTTGGAGTTGTAGCCGCCGCATAGGCCTCGGTCACCAGAGATTACCAAAAGCGCTACCTTTTCAGGCTCACGCTGCTGCAAAAGCGGCAGGTTAGTCGTGTCTTCAAACTTCAGGCGACTCTGCAGACCGTAAAGCACTTGAGCCAAACGGTCGGCAAACGGACGAGTTGCGTTTACTTGGGCTTGGGCGCGGCGCACCTTGGCAGCGGCCACGAGGCGCATGGCCTCTGTGATTTTTCGGGTGTTCTTGACCGACTTAATGCGATCGCGAATTAGTTTTAAATTAGCCATAATCGTTTCCTTATAGGGCTACAAAAACCGTCAAACAACAGTTCTAAGTAGCCCCATCAATGCGTCTCCCTACGCGGCCAAGAATGCTTGCTTACTCTCAGTAATCGCTTCTTCCAAGAGCTTGATGGCGTCATCAGTCAGCTTCTTGGTGTTCATGATTTCATCAACATAAGCCTTCTTGCTGGTGTTGACATAAGCGATCAGCTCACTCACGTAGTCAGCAACTTTCTCCACAGGGATATCGTTGAGCTTGTCGTTGACGCCAGCGTAAATCACCGCAACCTGCTCAGCTAAGGAACGAGGTGCATACTGCTGCTGTTTCAAAATTTCACGCAGACGCTGACCTTTGGCCAACTGCGCTTGAGTGGCAGGATCCAAGTCAGAAGCAAACTGGGCAAAGGCCTGAAGCTCGTCAAACTGAGCCAGCTCCAGTTTCACCTTACCGGCTACTTTCTTAATGGCTTTAGTCTGCGCCGCAGATCCTACTCGGGATACCGAGATGCCCGCATTAATCGCAGGACGCAGACCCGCGTTGAACAGGTCAGAGGAGAGGAATACCTGACCATCGGTAATCGAAATTACGTTAGTCGGGATATACGCCGAAACGTCACCTGCCTGAGTCTCAATAATCGGTAGCGCGGTCATGCTGCCCTCACCCAATTCTGGGCTGAGCTTGGCTGCACGCTCCAGCAAACGTGAGTGCAAGAAGAACACGTCGCCAGGATATGCCTCACGACCGGGTGGACGACGGAGCAAGAGAGACATTTGACGGTAAGCCTGAGCTTGCTTGGTCAAGTCGTCATAAATAATCAAGGTCGCTTTGCCCTTGTACATAAAGTACTCAGCAACCGCAGCCCCTGTGTAAGGCGCAAGGTACTGAAGCGCAGCAGGGTCGTTAGCATTCGCAGCAACCACGACGGTGTAGTCTAGTGCGCCGCGCTCTTCGAGCACACCGATTACCTGTGCTACAGAAGACGCTTTTTGACCGATGGCAACATAGACACAAACGACGTCTTGGTCGGCCTGGTTGAGAATGGTATCGATTGCGATCGCAGTCTTACCCGTCTGTCTATCACCAATGATTAGCTCACGCTGACCACGACCAATGGGAATCATCGCGTCAATCGCGGTGATTCCTGTCTGCAAAGGCTCGTATACCGACTTGCGATCAATGATGCCAGGCGCCATGGATTCAATCAGGCGAGACTCAGAGGTATTGATATCACCTTTGCCGTCAATGGGACGACCAAGGGTATCAATCACACGGCCAAGCATTGCCTCGCCCACAGGCACAGACGCAATCTTGCCTGTGGATTTGACAGTACTGCCTTCCAAAACCTGGCGGCCAGTACCCATCATCACCGCACCCACATTGTCTTCTTCAAGGTTCAATGCGATGCCAATCGTGCCATCGTCAAATTCCAACAGCTCACCGGCCATAGTGTTGTCGAGGCCATAGATGCGGGCAATGCCATCACCTACCTGAAGAACCGTACCGACGCTATCCGCTTTAACGTCTTGGTCGTACTGTTCTATCTGCTGCTGAATAATGCTGCTAATTTCGTCCGGTCTGATGCTTACCATTAGGAGTCGCTCTATTAACTACCGATTTGTACTACAAAAATTTGAACAATTTACTAGGGCTGAATTTCTAACAGGTGGACTATACGCCCAACTGCAGCCCAATGCGGCGAAGCTGGCCGCGAATGCTGGCATCTAGCACCTGAGAGCCAATCTGAATGATCACGCCGCCCAAAATATCTGGGTCGAGGGTGGTTTCTAGCTCAACTGACTTGGCACTAGTCATGCTCTGCACTTTCTGGCGAACCGTTTCCTTCTGCTCGTCTGTCAGCTCAATGGCCGATGTGACTTGGGCAAGAACGGTTTGCTTCAGCTCGCGCACCAAGGCTTGAAACTGCTGCAAAATCGGCTCTACTAAATAGATGCGACCTCTATCAACCAGCAGCATCAGAAAGTTCTTCATTTGCTGATTGGTATCGTCACCCAGCACCTGCTTAAGCACACCTTTTTTGGCGTCGCTATTGGCAATGGGATTCTCTAAAAACGCTGATAGATCGTCTGAGTCTTTCAACAAAGCCAACACTTCGCCAGCAATGTTGCTCAGTTCATCTACAGAATCCTTGGACTTTGCAAGGGACAGGAGCGCTTGGGCATAAGGAGCGGCAACCTCTGAAGTAGCAATACTCATGTGTTTTTCTCCTAACCCTTTAGCTGGGCAATACTACTATCAACCAGCCTGACTTGAGTACTGTCGTCTAGCTTTTCGGGAAGGCGCGATCGCACTTTTTCCATAGCCATAGCCGATACACGCTGGCGTAGCTCCTGCATGACTTTGTCTTGCTGAGAAGACAAATCTTGCTGAGCCGCCGCCTTCAAGCGTTCAATATCTTTTGCTGATTGTGCCAAAACTGCCTCACGAGCAGCCTCAGCATTTTTCTTAGCCTCTGCGGTAATGCGCTCGGCTTCCTTCTTCGCCATTTGCAGCTTCTGCTGCTGCTCCGCCAGAGAGGACGCGGCCTTCTTTTGGCGAGATTCAGCATCTTTAATCGCTGTTTCAATAGCTGCTCGGCGCTCTTCGAGCTTGCTGCCCAAAAAGCCCTTACCGAAGTAGATAAGGACGCCAATGACAATGGCTAGGTTAATTAGATTGGTTTCGAGGATGTCGAAATTCAACCCAAATCCTTTAGTTTCAGAGGCCAGCAGCCCCCACGCTTGCGTTAACACTTTCGATACCTATACTGCTTCGTCTCTTTTATGCTGTCGTTGCTTACCGAACCAGAGCCTGAAATAAGCCATGAGCCCAAGCAGCCTAACCCGGCTGCTCACGCGCTTAGCCTATGCAGCCGCACCTAGCAGCTTTTTCAAAATCTGATCGCTGAGCGAATCAACTTTCGATTCCAGCTGGCTGAGGGCCGCTGCTTTTTGCTCGTCTAATTCTTTTTGTACAGCTTCGCGCTGAGCTGCGGCTTCTTGCTGGGCAGCGCCCTGCTTTTCGGCAGCAATCTTTTGCGCATCGGCTTGGGCCGCTTCGATCACACTGCGAGCTTCGCGGCGTGTATCAGCCAGTGACTTTTCATATTCATCAGCTAGCTTTTCTGCTTTAGCTAGGCGCTCAGCAGCACCTGCTTTTGCATCGCGAACATAAGCGTCACGCTCATCAATCGCATTGCCCAAAGGCTTGTACAAAATGGCGTTGAGTACCGCCATCAAAATCAAAAACTGAATAGCCATCAAAGGTAGCGTGGCATTGAGGTCAAATAACCCCCCGCCGGCTTCCTCAGCAGCTTCAACAGCTAGTAATGTCAGTCCCATCCACATGTTCTTTTATCTCTTCTCACCAAACAATATTGATGAGTAACTCCCTATTAAAACAAACAGGTAATCCATTCCTTCGTAGGCCAGAATAGGCGTAGGAGGAGAAAGGTCGCTGACTCAAACAACGTTGCCACCACAAAGCTGCAATGCAGCATTGGAAAAGTAACTTGCTCAAGTCAGCCGAGAACTTTCAAACGTCCTACTAAAGCCCTCACAGGCAAAAGTCACACCCGCGAAAGAAAACATGTTTTCTTTCAGACGAGCCTGACCTAGGCGACCTATGCGAATGGGTTAGCAAACAAGAGAACAAGTGCAACAACAAGACCGTAGATAGTCAGTGCTTCCATAAATGCCAAGCTAAGCAGCAATGTGCCACGGATTTTGCCTTCAGCTTCGGGCTGACGCGCAATACCTTCTACAGCCTGACCAGCAGCATTACCCTGACCAATACCAGGGCCGATAGCCGCGAGACCAATGGCCAAAGCAGCCGCAATTACAGATGCACTAGCAACAGTAGGATTCATGATGTTCTTCCTTGTGATTTTAGAGTGTCGTATCAAAGCCTTTTCTTATCTTGAGCAGCTTTCTGATTGACCCTAAGGCCAAAATAAACCTGCTCTAAATAAACCGGACGGCTAGCCAAGAGTGAGATTAACGAGAGTCTCCATCTCTCAAGAAGCGATTGCCTTAGTTTCTCTTAGCGATTACTCTGAGCGATTAAAAGCTAACCAAACCAAAACCGAAAAGCCTCTGCAATTCGCGCTCAAGCTGAACGCATCTTGCCGAACAGGTCGCCTGTAGAAGTCTCTACTGGAAAGCCCGTCCAAACTTTGTGCCACTAGTGCCCTTCCATCGCTTCACCGATGTAGGCAGCTGCTAGGGTCGCAAAAATCAATGCCTGAATCGCACTGGTAAAGAGACCGAGAAGCATGAGCGGCAGTGGAATAAATAAAGGCACCAGCAGTACCAATACGCCAACGGCCAGCTCGTCTGCCAAGATATTTCCGAAAAGTCGGAAGCTGAGGGAGAGGGGCTTAGTAAAATCTTCGAGAATGTTGATAGGAAGCAGAATGGGCGTTGGCTCGATATAGCGAGCAAAGTAACCCAGACCGCGCTTTTTGAAACCGGCGTAAAAGTAAGCCAGAGAGGTCAACAGCGCCAAGGCAACTGTGGTGTTGATATCGTTCGTCGGAGCCACTAGCTCGCCATTGGGAATCTCGAAGAGCTTCCAGGGAACTAGCGCGCCCGCCCAGTTTGAAACGAAGATAAATAGAAACAGCGTGCCAACGAAGGGAACCCAGGGACGATATTCCTTTTCGCCAATTTGGTCTTTGGCCAAATCACGGATAAAGTCTAGGGCGTATTCCATCAGATTTTGCAGACCGCCAGGAATGCGCTCTACATTTCGCGATGAGAGAAAAGCGACAACGATTAGCACCGCACACACCACCCAGGAGGTGATAAACACCTGACCGTGAATGCTCAGGCCGCCAATTTTCCAGTAGTAGTGCTCGCCGACTTCTAGTTTGGCTAGAAGCGCAGCGTTTAAGAAGTGAAAGGTGTTTAGCATCGCCGTTTAAATCTCTCTTTTCTGTATACCTTTGCTCGCTGTAGTCGCCTACGCTACAACGTCACTAAATTGAACCCGCTATAAAATTCTTAGAAAAATAAACTCTCAAGGAATTAAAAGCTTAGTCAAAGTGACTTAGAAATCTTTGTGGGTGACTTTCCACCCTGCGTTTCTCGATGTGGTCCTGTTCGGCTTGCTCGTTGCCCCGACGGTTACGGCTGTCGCCGAGTCAACCCTTGCCCTCCTATGATGCAGCCTCGGGTTGCGGCGTAGCAGCTGTCCAAACTACAAATGCAATCAAGGCGGCTTTGTAGGTTAGAAACCCTAGAAAAACAGGCAGGATTGATAGCTGCTGCCATTGGGTGGAGGCCACCATAACGCCCACAAATACGGCAAGCCTGCCGCTGCTGGGCTTCTGCTTTTCTCGGCCAATTTTGCCGACGCTGTTAGCCAACATTCTAAAGTAGACAATGCCTGTGACGGCACCGACGACATAGTTGAGTGCGGTATTGAGCGAGTACGTGCCTAAAACGACCAAAAAGATAGCTACGGTGAAAACTAGCGTGAGCCTCAGCAGATTTTGCTGCAGCCGCAGGTAGTCTTGCATGGACGCTTCAGAAGCAGGGGGGAGCACGATGGGCTCACTGCTTGCGTCAGCGCTGTAACGGTCGTCTTCGTTTTCCTGAGCTGATGACTGTGCAGCAATCTCTAGTTCGGCAATCGCAGAACCCATATTTTCTTCAGCCAGCGCCGAAAGATTTAGGGAGATACCAGCTTGGTCTTCAGCAGAAGTCACGTTCGTCAGGGATGGCAAATGCCTGCTCCAGTTACCGAGTGTAGGCGGTCCAAAACAGGGTTTACTTGTGTCAAACCAAGGCTAATCATATCACGGCAATAATACTTATTACAGAAAGTTTTAACCTGATGACGAACCTTTAATTTTTAGGAAGCGCTAGCATAATGAGCTGCCTTTTTTGAAGCGATCGCACCATTGCCAGCCCATCTGCCTGTTCACCCCCCATTTCCACCAAAATGTCACCAACGGTAGCCTGACCCGTTGCTATAGGCCCGCACTGTTTCATAAAGGCAAACTCCGCCTCATTGATCGTGACCACCTGATAGTCAAAGTTAAAAAAGCTTCGACTGGGCCAGCCCTCCATACAAGGATGGCACTCGGGCAGCGCACTTAGCAGCAGACTATCATTGCCCCAATCCGTTTTTTCGAACGGCGGACGGCTCAAGAAAAATTCAAAGTGGGTTAGTTCTGGATCAAGCAGCTCTGTCAGGCGGTAGCGATCGCGCTCACCTAAACCATCCGCCCTCGCCATTAGATCGGGCGCACTGCCAATCAATCGATCCAAATCCCAGTAAGCCCCGTTAGAAAAGCCCACAAAGTCCAAATCCGACGCATCAATCAGGTCAAACAGGGTTTTAACGTTGTAGTCAATCTCCTGGGGATGCACATACATATCAGCAAAGCACTCGTCGCGCTGATTTTCGAGCGACCAGCGAGTTTCTTCACGCTGGCGCAGCCTATTTTCTTCGGGCAAAGAAGAAAACAGGGTCCGTCCGACGGCAACACCATCTTTATAGTCACCGCGTTTTTCGCCTTGGAGCAGAGCAATCGCCTCTTGGGTCAGCTGAATCTCCCGCCGACCCAGCTCCGCATAGACAAAGATATGAAAAATACCCCCGGGCTTGAGCTTTTTCGCCAGGGCTTGAATGCCTCGCACCGGATCGGGCATGTGATGCAGGACGCCGACACAGTTGATCAGATCAAACTCACCGGGAATTTGCGCTACGTCGTAAATGCTGAGGTTATGGAAAGTGACGCGATCTGCGCCAGAGCGCTGGCACCGCTCTGTGGCTACTGCGATCGCCCCCGCACTCAAATCAATCCCCACAACCTCAGCCTCAGGGTTCAAATGCACCAAATATTCGGTACCCACCCCAGTGCCGCAGCCCGCATCCAAGATCCGAGGCGCCGCTGTTTCTGGCTTACGCCCTGTGCAAAAGCTATAGGCAGATGGCCACTGCCACCGCCAGTTGTATCCGGGCGGCGCTTCATCCAGCAGCGGCTCCGGAGGAAAAGGATAGGTGTCGTAGAGCTTAGCAACTGCCGAACTCACCTCGCTGCTGCTGACAGGCGCAGCCGCCCGATCGCTCGACGCACCAGAGAGTGGAATATTAGGGCGCACAGAAGACTCAGCCATGGAATTTTTCTCAGCAGCTCTCAGTAGCTATACAAATCAGCATTTCTAGCATCACCCATAATGGGCATCAGTCATAACGTCCTCGGACAGGGTTTTCCGCAAAGGGGCGCCGAAAGGGTTTCAAGGAGGAATTTGTTGAGGAATTTATCGAAGAATTTGCCCAGGATTTTGTTAAAGCCGCAAACAACAAACTTTACAAAGATTCACACTGCTCTCAGAGAACACCGACTATCTCTTATGCTCTTTAAAGACAGACACTAAAAGGGCAAACTGCCCAGCTGACGGCACGCGAGATTCCACATCAGACAAACAATACGGTTCTTAACAATCCGGTAGTCGCCTCGCGAAATCGTTCTAGTCTGAGAAGACGAGTCTTAAATTCTTATATATAGGGAGTCTTTGAGAACCCATGACAGTGACAGCTAGTGGCGGAAGCTCTGTAGCACGGCCAAACCTTTACCAGACCTTGCCCGCTTCCACAATTGCCCAAGCGGAACAAAAAGACCGCTATATGGAGCGCACCGAACTAGGTGAACTCAAGACTTTCTTTAACTCTGGCATGAGGCGGATTGCGATCGCGCAAACCCTAACCCGCTACTCAGAGTTGATTGTCTCCCAGGCCGCAAACCGCATCTTTACTGGCGGCTCTGCCCTGGCATATTTAGAAAAAAGCGACGACGAGCCCATGGAAATGACCCGTGGGGGCCAGCCGCTTAACCAGCAAGAAGCAACCAAGCTGGGCACCGCTACTTTTGTCGCGTCAAACAGCAATGAAGAAAAAGGCGGCGGTATCTTTAGCGGACTGCGCAACCTCTTGGTCAACGACCCCGATGCCGGCGTTACCCCCCCCGGATTCCGGCCGATTAACGTGGCACGCTACGGCCCCAGCAACATGCAAAAGTCTCTGAGAGACATGAGCTGGTTCTTGCGCTATCTCACCTACGCCGTTGTCGCTGGCGATCCCAACATCATTAAGGTGAACGTTCGCGGCCTACGGGAAATCATTGAAAATGCCTGCTCCACGCCGGCTACCATCGTGGCCCTGCAGACGATGCGCGGTGCGTCCGTCGGCTACTTCAAGGGCGACCCAGAAGCCCAAGATATTCTGCGCCAGTACTTTGACGTAATGCTCGCTGAGTTTAAAGGCCCCACACCCTCAAATAAGCTGCGTCAGCGCAACTCCAAAGATTTGCAAGGTCTACAGCTGCCTCAGATATACTTCAACGCCGCCGAGCGTCGTCCGAAATATGCGATGAAAACTGGCCTATCTCGCGTAGAGAAAAATGAGGTCGTTGCCGCCGCCTACCGCCAAGTATTCGAGCGAGACATTACCCGCGCCTACTCACAGTCCATTTCAGACCTGGAGTCAAAAGTACGCAACGGCGAGATTTCCATGAAGGAATTCATCCGTCGCCTGGCTAAGTCACCTCTGTATAGAAAGCAATTCTTCGAGCCCTTTATCAATAGCCGGGCGCTGGAGCTAGCTTTCCGTCATATTCTTGGCCGTGGCCCAAGCTCCCGCGAAGAAGTACAGAAATACTTCTCCATCGTCTCCGAAGGCGGCCTACCCAAGCTGATAGATGCCCTCATCGATTCACAAGAGTACAGCGATTACTTCGGGGAGGAGACCGTCCCCTACATTCGTGGCCTTGGTCAGGAAGCGCAAGAATGTCGTAACTGGGGCGCTCAGCAAGATCTGTTTAACTACAGCGCGCCCTTCCGCAAAGTGCCTCAGTTTGTCACGCTGTTTGCCTCCTATGAGCAGCCCCTGCCAGACCAGCACGTCTACGGCTCCGGCAATGACCCCCTCGAAATTCAGTTTGGCGCAATCTTCCCGAAAGAGACCCGCAATCCAAGCAACCGCCCCGCCCCCTTCAACAAAGATACGCGCCGTATCCTAATTCACCAGGGCGCCGGCATCAACAATCAGCTCAGCAATCCAGCCGCCAGGGCCAAAGCGCCCGGCTCACTGGGTGCCAAAGTCTTCAAAGCATCGGAGTCTAGCAATCAGGTCATTATCGATGCGGTCTACCGTCAGGTCTTTGGCCGCAAGCCCTATGCCGGACAGGCGCTTAGCGTTGCCGAAAGTCGCTTTAACAACGGTGAAATTAGCACCCGCGAGTTTGTTAAAGCCATTGCCAAGTCTGACTCTTTCCGCAAAACCTATTGGGACAAGCTCTACGTCATGAAGGCCGTGGAGTACATTCACCGCCGATTGCTCGGTCGTCCCACCTACGGTCGCCAAGAAACAAACAAGTACTTTGATATCTGTGCCAAGCAAGGCTTCTACGCGCTAATTGACGCCATTATGGGCGCCGAAGAGTACAGTCAGGCCTTTGGTGAAGATACCGTTCCCTATGAGCGATATTTGACCCCTGCGGGGCAGTCGCTGCGATCGCTCAGAGTTGGAGCCATCCAAGAAACCGGCGCCAGACCAGAAGAAAAGACAACGCCTCGCTTTATCGAACTAGGCGCTGTCAGCCAGGAGCGCGCCATTCCTGAAGTCACCAAGCGAGTCGGTCAAGGCGTTAGCGTTCAGCGCGAGCAAACCAAGCGCTTTAAGATTACTGCCTTTGACAAGGTCACCGTGAAAATGATCGCCCAAGCGGCCTACCGTCAAATCTTTGAGCGCGACATTGCCCCTTACGTTATTGGCAGCAGCGAGTTTTCCGAGCTAGAGAGTAAGCTGGCCAACCGGGAAATCAACCTCAAAGAGTTCATTGAATCTCTTGGCTGCTCCAAGCTCTACATCAAGGAGTTCTATGCACCCTATCCAAATACAAAAGTAATTGAGCTAGGCACAAAGCACTTCTTGGGCCGTGCACCTCAAGATCAGGCAGAAATTCGCAAGTACAACAAAATTCTGGCCTCTGACGGCATAAAGGGCTTCATCAGAGCCCTGGTAGACACGCCAGAATATGCACAGTACTTTGGAGAGGACACTGTGCCTTACCGTCGATTCCCAACGCTCCCTGCAGCGAACTTCCCGAATACCGAGATCCTGTACAACCGTCTCACCAAGCAGAGCGACGAAGTGGTCATTCCTAGCTTCCAGGCGTTGAATCCTTCGACGTCAGCGTCGGCGAAAATGCCTTTGATGGCAGGTGCATTGGACGATTAGTAACGGGTTTGTGGCATAGGATATAAACCCACCATGTAAACCCACCAAAAAAGGGCGTACAGCTAGCTGTACGCCCTTTTTTATGCATTGCGATTACATTACAACTGCATTACAACGATCAACCCTCAGAAATCTGAGGATTTTTATTACGAAATATTTCCAATTCTCTCAGAAGGATAGCGGAATACTGGAAAATGTTTACGTGAAGGTAGCTGAGCTAAGCGAGATAACGCTTACGTAACGCATAGACCTGGCCCATAAATTCTATGGTTTGTCTGTTTTTGTAATTGGCAAACAAAAGAATGTAACAAAGGTTATCCGGTAGGCCGCTCGTCACCCTTCATACTGTTACTACAGGCACATATTATTCAGGCTTGAGCTGTTGCTCTTGTTTGCTCTATATCTGGGCTGTAACGCAGCAATGAGTTGTGTAAACAACGCTCAGCTGTTCGATTTTGTTTTGATTTTCCCATTTCTGTTTAATACAGAGCCAGTGAAACTCATCTGGTTTATTCTTTCGGAGGAATCCATTAATGAGTATAGTCACGAAGTCAATCGTGAATGCTGATGCTGAGGCCCGCTACCTCAGCCCTGGCGAATTAGATCGCATTAAGGGGTTTGTTACCTCTGGTGAGCGTCGCGTTCGCATCGCACAAGTTCTAACGGAGTCCCGCGAGCGCATCGTCAAGACAGCTGGCGATCAGTTGTTCCAAAAGCGCCCTGACGTTGTTTCTCCCGGCGGCAACGCATACGGCGAAGAAATGACGGCTACTTGCCTACGCGATATGGACTACTACCTACGCCTCATCACTTATGGTGTGGTTGCAGGTGATGTAACGCCTATCGAAGAAATTGGCTTGGTTGGCGCTCGTGAGATGTACAACTCTCTCGGCACGTCCATCCCTGCAATGGCTGAATCCATCCGCTGCATGAAGAGCGTTGCGTCTTCCATGATGTCTGGTGACGACGCTGTTGAAGCAGCTGGTTACTTTGACTTCGTTATTGGTGGCTTGCAGTAAGTCGCTTGAGAAGCAATCCTTAGCGGGCAGACCTTTCATGGTCAACGGCTCGTTATATCCACTTTTTTTGTTCACTTTTAGGAAGCAAACCCAATGCAAGATGCAATTACTGCTGTAATTAATGCGTCAGATGTACAAGGTAAGTACCTTGATGCGTCTTCGATGGATAAGCTCAAGGCTTATTTCCAAACTGGTGAGTTGCGCGTTCGTGCGGCAACTTCTATCAGCGCAAACGCTGCTGAAATCGTCAAGGAAGCTGTGGCGAAGTCCTTGCTTTACTCTGACATTACTCGTCCTGGTGGCAACATGTACACCACTCGCCGCTATGCTGCTTGCATTCGCGACTTGGACTACTACTTGCGCTATGCGACTTATGCAATGCTCGCTGGCGATCCTTCCATTCTCGATGAGCGCGTGCTCAACGGTTTGAAAGAGACTTACAACTCCTTGGGCGTTCCTGTCGGTGCAACCGTTCAGGCTATCCAAGCAATTAAAGAAGTGACGGCTAGTCTTGTTGGCGCTGACGCTGGTAAGGAAATGGGCGTATACCTCGACTACATCTGCTCTGGCTTGAGCTAGTGATAGATACGGCAGTAACAGGCAATGCCTAGCTGCTACGAAGTCTTGTTTATAGCTGCACTGTTTGCATAGGCAAAGAATGCAGACGTAAAGAAGCTTCACCCTAGACATCTATCGTGCTTGAAAAAGTGTTGATAGCGTCACCCCTATCTAGAGATCTGGGGTGAGTGTTAAATAATTGAAGGCTTAGCAGTACGTGACATCTTTATAAGATCGTGACTATAGACTGAGAGGCTTCGCTTCATTAGCATTGACTTTTCAGATTTCTAGATAGTTCTCCAACTTCCTTGCATGGCTCAACTTTTCAGAAAAGATTAGAGTTTTGCAGAAGGAATTGTCTCAGCGTCAGATCGGCGTCACATCAGCGACTAGTAGCGCTGGGAGAGAGCAGCATTATTCTCTCGGGCAGTCCGCCGGACACTTGAAGCCCTACAAAGTTTTAGAGTTAGCATTTAGATACCCAAAGATAGATTCCTAAAGAGGCCATTACCATGCGAATGTTTCGAGTCACTGCCTGCGTCCCTAGCCAAACCAGGATTCGAACTCAGCGCGAGCTACAGAATACCTATTTCACTAAGCTAGTTCCCTACGAAAACTGGTTTAAGGAGCAGCAGCGCATTCAAAAAATGGGCGGCACTATTGTTAAGGTAGAGCTAGCAACAGGCAGACAAGGCGCCAATACTGGCCTTGCATAGCTTGAGCATGGGCTTGCTTAATTATTTTTCACGGACACGACATTTTGCCAGCTGCTTGATGCATTGAGCAGCTGGCTAAGTACTAAGGTTTTAAGTACTTAGCTTTTAAGTACTTAGCTTTATAGAACAAGGGTTATAGCTGTACCAAGGGCTATAGCTGTACTATGTGCAGCAAGCTTAGTGCAGATTGCTATGCATAGCTCCTGAATTCTGCATAATTCTGTATGGTTACAACAAAAGAGCAACGCCAGCACTTTGGCGTTGCTCTTTTGTTGTTTTATAGCAAAGCGTGGACGCATGCTCTAAGAGAAGGCTATCGCCTACGCGCCTTTGCTTATGGTGCTTTTATTCTCACCAAGGCTCGATGATATCCGTTGCTGGCGTTCATACGAGCATAACTGCATGTTAAAACAGAGGGCCAATTAGATCTAAGACAGTAGGTCTAGTGCTTGAGGCCTACTTAGAGCTAAAGCAGACAGATTATAGGGTTTGACTGCTACACAAATAGACAACACTACGGGCTATAAACACGATTTGTTAGCACGAGCGTCTTTCTGTGGCAACAATCGACGCAGTGAGCCGTCTTTTTCACAGAAGAGCAAACTTACCCTCAGGAAACTACACCCACCCAGCTACGCCCAGAAAACTACAGAGAGCGACCAAACTATGTCAACGCATCATTAGCGCAAACCGATCCACGTAAAAAAATCTTGGCGAGTCATCAGCTCCATCACCAGCAGAGCAACAAAGCCAATCATCGCAAATCGACCGTTTATTTGCTCCGCATACTGCGTCCAGCCAAATTCTGGTTCAGGCCTGTTGGCATTTTCCGTGACGGCGCTGGACTGATCCTCAGACGAAGATTGTGCTGTCATAAAGTACCTTTATCATTCAACTGCTAGTTCCACCTTTATATTAGTTTATATAGTAGAAAGTGCCTGACCATATTGACTCCAAAACCAGGCCAACAGCAAACCGATAAGTCAGGTCACAACACGAGTAAAACGGGGAAGACAAGGGCCTTTTGACTTTCTTTCGACTGATTTCAAGGCCTAAAAAAGCCCAAAAAGATTGTCGCAAAGCTAAAAGTCAGTTCGTAAAAATCATGTGGCGCAGACCGGAGATAGTGGGGACGAGCAATCGTAAAACCGACGGACTGCCTTTGATAAAGCGATAGAAAAACTTTCTGAGAAGTGATACCGTTGTTGTTGTACGTACCTTCTACAATAGTCAACCAAACTGATAGAATGCACACCAACCCTAAAAGCCTATGAAGGCTTTGCTGATATTTTTACAGCCTTTAAACAAGACCCTATACTGTAAGGCTTAACTCGCTAAACGGCTCACGCCAAGGACGCATACACCAAAGCTCTACAGGCTTTTGAGAGAGCATTCAGGCGACTGTTCTTTGCCACGTGTAGAGTCCGCGCTTACTCAACGCATTTGGCTATGCCCCTACTTGAGCTGAATAGTCGAACATCTATCGTCAAACATTTATTAAAGTGTTGGCAGAGTCTCAAACCATCCAGTAGTTTAAGAGCTGTTAATAGAAACGATTAAATTATCTAACTGTGGCTTCTATTCCTATATCTGCCCACTTTATACATAAGCCCATAAGCTATATTCATACTTTATTTCAGAAGCGTTTTGTGAA
>JBCBKQ010000133.1:0-15527 GCA_038521595.1 Cyanobacteria bacterium J06627_28
ATTATCAAGCTGTAAACGCTCAATAGTATGGCGATGAAAATATTCTTTCGGCTGGCCACAACCAGTCAGCTGCGCCAACGTTTTACACAACAACGTACTGCCCGAACGAACGGTAGAACAAACGATATAGTTATTAGCTTTCATAGATATCACTGCTCTGTATGTTTGATTCGGGGCTCGATTTGGCATTCAAGTTAGCGTCCGGCAAGGTGACAACTTGCAGCAAAGCGTTCGGCGGCGATAACCCACCGTCAATCAGCAGCAGCGATTTAATAATGTGAGCCACTGTACCGACGGTTGAATAGCGCTGAAAGCTTTGTTTCATACGGGCGAGGTTCTTGCGGTAGGCAGGCTCCCCCAACAAAGCCTTTACGTCTCCTAAAAGGGTCTGCTCACAGCAACTTTCCAGAGAGCGAACAATTCCCAAGCCGTGGTAAGCAGCTCGCACCGCATTGCCCCGCTGGTCGTCCTTTGACATCGGAACTACCAACATAGGGACTTCGTAATGCACACACTCAGTAATGGTGTGAGGCCCACCATTTATGATGGCGCAGTCAGCCCGTTGGAGCAGCGCTAGCTGAGGGACCCAGGATAAAACGCACAGATTGGCGGGCAGGCTGTCATTTGCGAGCTGTTCAAAAGCAGACGCTCCACCGAGACTCACAACAAAGTCCCAACTTGGACAGAGAGACGCAAGCGCGATAATTGACCGTAAGAGAGATTGACTCACCGAGGAGAATGTACTTGCACCACAATAGATGAGCTTTTCTCCTTGGCGTTTTTGTAAAAATGTCAGCAGGTCAGCTGACATTTCACCCTGAGCAAACAACGTATCGCACACCATTGGCCCCATGTAATGCACAGTGGGCTGTGCGCGATGGGGAAGGTCTAACACTTCTGCATGTAGACACAGCACGGGTAGCGTTGCATCGTGAGGATAAGGAGAGAGCCAGTGACTAAATCCAAAAGTGTTTTTAAAGGGATAGTCAATTTCTATAGCAGTGCGGCGTAAAATAGAGCGCCAGTCGAGTCCTTGCTTTTGCCAGCGATCGCGCAAAGCATCTATCCGCTTGCTCCAGCTGTAGCGCAACCAGCTCCATTGCATGCCCCACCACTGACCATGCCAACCCTCACCCGGAGAGGTGTCTACATGTAAAGGCGGCACCCCAGCCCGTCGCCAAATAGAGAAAAAAGGACACAACAAAGCCACCCTAAACTGTTGACTCACAGCCACCATGATCTGCGGATGCATTTCAATATCTATCAGCAACAGATCGGGAGAGAGTGACACCATTGCCCGCGTAAACTGTTCTAGTCCCAACGTCCGCACAGCCTGACGCTGACGAGACTTTATTCGTCGCCACTTCTGCCAAGTGCTGAGCTGCGGTTGGGGCTCTGCCGGAAATTGCCAGGGGGGCAACAACACAAAAGGAATCTGCAAATCAGCCAGCGGCTGAGCCAAATCACCAGGGCTGGCATAGGTGACCCGATGGCCCGCAGCCTTGAGCTGAGCAATCAACGCTAGGCTGGCATGAAACAATCCCGTTAGGCCACTAGTAACAATCACAATATGTGCCATAGCTATTTACCCACCTCCACTGCAGCCAATATTGCCTCGGCCTGCTCAGAGGACAGCTGTGAGAGCTTCGCAACCATTTCAGCTACAGCATCTTCAGCTACAGCATCTTCAGCGTTTGACGTCGCCCTGCGAGCCACAACAACAGCCTCTTGCACAGTCGGTTGAGCCCGCAGGGCTTCCTCAATTTCACCGAGTTCGATTCGATGACCTCGAATTTTCACCTGGCGATCGCATCGACCGAGCCATTCCAAGGAGCCATCAGCCCGAAACCGCCCCAGGTCACCCGTTTTGTAGACCGTTTTATAGACCGTTTTAGAAGCCTTACCGTCAACCATCTCTACCGTCAACGGCACAAAGGCATCTCTTGTTTTATCAGGCTGATTCAAATAGCCTTTAGTCACCCCGGCGCCACCCACATAAATCTCACCAATGGCACCGATGGGCACAGGCTGCCGGTTCTCATTTAGCAAATAAATTTGCGTATTGGGAATTGGCGTACCAATAGCGACAGGGCCAGGGGGCAACACAGCTGGCACTCGGTATGCGCTACACCACACGGAGGCCTCGGTTGGGCCATATTCGTTGTAGAGAGCCGCCGTTGAGAGTTTGTTGTAATGCTGTTTGACTAAGGTTGGCGAGCAGGCTTCACCCGCAACAATGACGACTTTAAGCGTAGCCAGCTCAGAGAGATAGTTAGACGATAGCAACAGATTATAGAGCGTGGGAACGCAGAGCGTATGGGTGATTTTTTGCTTGGCGATCAGAAAAGCCAGCTGCTGCAGGTCTTGCTCAATGCGGCGAGGGGAGAGCACTAGGGTCCCCCCCTGGCAAAGTGTCCAAAAAATACCTGCGATAGAACTATCGAACGCAATGGAGGAAAGCAGTAAAAAACGCTCTACCAGCTGCTCATATACCTGAAAGCGAGCCATTGTAGAATGTATTAGGTTTTGATGGCTGACCATCACACCTTTTGGCTTTCCGGTAGAGCCAGAGGTGTAAATGATATAGGCGAGATCTGTTGGCTGAGCGGCTGAAGAGTTGATTTCTACTGGTGATGCAGCAAGGGTAGCATCGTTCATACACTCGTCTAAATATAGACAGTTTGGCACCACTGAGTTGAAAGTTTCTGTTAGCGGCAGCGATCGCACAGTAATCAGCAGATCGGGCGCAACATCTTGCAAGCAGTACGCAATCCGCGCTGCTGGGTAGGTCGGGTCAAGCGGCACATAGACAGCGCCTGCTTTGAGAATCGCTAAAATGGCCACAATCAAATCCAGAGAACGAGGCAAGCACAAGGCCACCCGACTACCGACAGACACGCCCTGATGCTGCAAAAGTGCCGCCAGTTGGTTCGCTCGCTGATTTAAAGCTGCATAGCTCAGCGCATTATCTTCAAAAACGACCGCCTGTGCCTGGGGTGTCTTTTCTACCTGTTGCTCAATCAGCTGATGAATACAACTATCTGTTGTATCGTCAGTGGGATAATCATTTTGACGTTGTGAAAACAGCTGTTGAAAATCTGTCTGGCTCAGGCGAGGAATCTGGGAAAGGGTTGATTGGGGACTTTTGACAAAAGTCGTTAGCAGATGAACAAGATGGGAAAGAATATGTGCGATCGCACCCTCTTCAAACCGATCCGCATCGTACAGCAGCCGAAAGTCTAAAGCCTCACCCGGAAACACTAGCAATGCCAGCGGATAATTACTCTGCTCTAAATATTGTTCATCACTCACCTCAAAGCTGAGCGCAGTCACCGAGTCATCCGTCAGATTTTCAAAAGCTACGATACTCTCAAACAGCGCATTGCCCTGGGGCATATCGCTCCATCGCTGAATCTCAGTGAGCGGCGTCGCCTCATATTCTCTTAGCGCCAATAGCTGCTGCTGGCAGGCCTGTAGCCAAGGAATGAGAGATTGTTCTAAATCAATTACCACCTGCACTGGCAACGTATTTATAAACAATCCCACCATCGTCTCAACACCGCGCAGCGCGGCGGGTCGGCCAGACATCACCGAACCGTAGGTCACCCGAGCATGGTCACTGTAGTGATGTAGCAATAGCGCCCAGGCACCCTGCACCAGGGTATTCATTGTCAGGCGATGACTGCGCGCTAGCGTACTAAGCTGACTCGTCAGCTCCCCACTCAGCTGCACCGACTGACGACGATAGGGGTGCCCCGTTGTAACATGTCCTGTCTGCGCCGCAGGCAGAGGAGTCGGCTCAACCAACCCTTGCAGCTGGCTTTTCCAGAATGTTTCTGCCGCAGCGGGATCTTGTTTCTGTTGCCATGCTACATAGTCACGGTAGGGGCGTGGCACGGCGAGTTCAGCCGTCTTGCCAGCGGCGAGGGCCCCATAGCAAGTAAGTACGTCTCGCCAAATCAGCAGAAGCGACCAGCCGTCGTACAGTAGATGATGGCTACTCCAAATGAACTGATGCGTCTTGTCCGTTAGCTGAATTAGCGTGAGTCGTAACAGCGGAGCCTGGGCAAAGTCAAATCCCTGGGTGCGATCGCGCTGTAAAAAATCACTCAATTGATGCGATCGCTCACTAGCCGATAGCGCCCGCCAATCCAGCTGCTGCCAAGGCACTCTCACCTGCTCGCGCACCACCTGCAACGGTTGGTCTAACCCTTCCCACAGCACCGCCGTCCGTAAAACAGCATGGTGAGCCACCGTCTGTTGCCATGCCTGCTGTAGCCAGTCTGGCGTTAGATCGCCCGCGAGCTGACAAGTAAACTGGTTGACATACACGCCCGCACGAGCTGATGGTGCAGCCTGATCTGTTGTTTGAGCCAGGGAATGAAACAACATTCCCGCCTGAACTGGTGTCAAAGGATAAATATCGGCAACGTTTTTCATGAGATGTCTCCTCCAGCCTGATCTGCCTGACTCAACAGAGCAGACAGCTTGTCTAGCTGATCGTCCCCAATGGCTGCCAGAGAAAAGTCTTCAAAAGGCGGCTCATCGTCACTAGCTTGAACCGCATCATGGGTTTGCGCTAACGGTTCTTTCTCTGGTTCTCTCTCTGGCGCTTTCTCCGATTCTTTCTCGCTGACGACCGCTGCGCCAGCAACCACGGCTAAGTCCGCCAGCGTGGCAGATTGAAAGATTTGGTTTGGCGAAATCATCAGTCCAGCCTCGGCCATTCGCGCCGCAATCTGGATAGCCATAATCGAATCCCCACCCAGCGCAAAGAAATCATCGTGAATGCCAATGCGGTCTACCTTCAGCACCTGCTGCCAGAGCTGAGCAATCGTCACCTCTACAGGCGTTTGCGGTGCCACGTAGGCGCTGCTCATGTCAGGTCGGCTAGACTGCGGATTTGGCAGCTTGGCAAAGTCCACCTTGCCGTTGGCTGTGAGCGGCATTTCGGCTATTGGCACCCCATAGGCTGGGATGAGTGCCTTGGGTAGACGCTGGGCCAAGAACTGTCTGAGGTCAGAAACGGATAGCTCATGGCCCGGCTTGACACAGAAGTAGGCCGCCATCTGTGGCTGTGTGCCGCGACTGGCGTCAAAGCCGATCTCTTTGATAATCTGTTTGACCTCGCGCTCGTCAATCTCATCGTTCAATTCATCAATGCACTCATCCACCGTTTTGTGGCCCATACGCACATCCCAGCTGTAGGGCAGCGCATAGTTGTGGTAGCCTCGCTGCTGCTGGTGAATATAAATGCCCACATTGTTGATGAGGCAGTTGGTCGAGCGGCCTGTGTCTGCCGGGCGAATCCAGGGCACGCGATCGCGCAAAAATGCCAGCATCTCAGAGAGTTCTACATCGGCATACCGATAAAAATCAACAATCTCAATCGCCTCAAAAATATCGTCCGACTGAAACACCTCAACATCCATCAGCTGCGAAACGGCATCATCGCTACGGTGATACACCTTTCGCGCCTCTAAAATAGTCTCGTCAATCCGATCTGGGTCAAACTCAGACTGACCAAACAGCTCGGTAAACCATTCTTCACTCAGCCGCGTTTCAAAAAACTGTCCCCGAGAAAGCCCTGTCACAATGCAGGCAATTCCCATCTTGTAGGCGAGCTGCATACTCAAGGTATAAATGGTCTTAAAGCAGCCATTGCACACATTGCAGTGACGCTCCAGACTATCGACAAAAATCTCATTCATCGCTGGCGTAGTGGCAAACGCATGATCCACACCCAGCACCTCAACGACCCGGCGAATGTTCTCTTTTGCGCCCTCAGAAATATAGCCATTGTCTAGGGTAAAGGCATATACCTTGTAGCCCATATGAACCAGCTGCGCCAAGGCATAGGTACTGTCTTTGCCACCGCTGAGCAGCATCATGCAGTCATAGTCACCCGTTGAGCGATCGCGGCTTTTGTCTAAACGCGATCGCAGCTCGTCAAATGTGCGAAAGTACTGCTGTGTCCGATGTTTGTACGTCTCGTAAGTGAGGCACACATCGCACACACCCTGCGCATCAAACGTAACGCCTGGATAGTTCGACGCCAGCCCGCAGCGAGTGCAGTAGCTGAGTGAAATCGGCTGCACAGGGATGGTAGGCTGCACTAATGTCACCGCGCTCGCCGCCACCGCCGGATGCGACGCTACCATCGCTTCTATTTCACCGAGTTCAATGCGGTGACCACGAACCTTTACCTGGCGATCGCGGCGACCAAGATAGGCCAAAGCGCCCGACGGCAACCATCGTCCCAAATCACCCGTGCGGTACAGCTTTGTTTTATAGTTCTCAACCGCTAGCTCTTCAACAGAAACGCTTTCAACAGAAACGTTTTCAATAAAAGGACTCTCAATAGAAGAATGGTCAACAAAACGTTCAGCACTCAGCTCAGGCCGATTGAGATAGCCCCTAGCTAGCCCTGGCCCGCCGATAAAGATCTCGCCAACCCCACCTTCAGGCACCAAATTCATCTGTTCATCCAACAAATAAATTTCTGAGCTGGCCGCAGGCTGGCCAATCGGCACAGACAAAACCGTATCTGTCGGATTAAATCGCTGAATCATGCAGCCTACCGTCGTTTCGGTTGGGCCATATTCGTTATAAATTTCCACCCCTTGCTCGCTAACGCTCACAATCTCCTTGGCCAAAGCACTCTTCAAATCTTCACCACCCAAAATGAGTGCCTTGACGCGATCGCCTATCGGCATTCCTTGTACCAGTGCCAAGTGAGAAGGCGTCAGCTTAATAACATCCACCGCATTCTCTTGAAAAATACGCTGTAAAGAGAGATCAATAGGATCGTCTCCTTCTGGATAAATCACCACCTGTCCGCCCGACAGCAGCGGCACATAAAGTGAGGTCACCGTTAAATCAAAGGTCAGCGGAGAAAACAGCGGAAAAGAAAATATCTGATCTTTAACATACTGTTGCATCGCCCACTGCACATAGTTGGCCAGGCCTCGATGCTCAATCGCAACCCCCTTTGGCTGGCCCGTAGAGCCTGAGGTATATAGCAAATAAGCCAGATGAGAGAGCGAAGGCGTTACAGATAAATTCTGTTGCTTTTGGTCTACGAGCGATAGCGTATCTAGGGTAATGAACTGTGTCGCCCCATGGCTAGATTCACTGATGACACGATCAAACACAGCGCTGAGAGCAGACTGTGTCAGAACCCATCGCACCTGTGTATCTTGCAAAATATGATTAATTCGCTCTGACGGATGGCTAGGATCGAGCGGAACATAGGCACCGCCAGCTTTGAGCACGGCCCAGATAGCCACCAACATATCGGGCGATCGCCGTAGACAAATGCCGACTGGCGATTCGGCCTTCACCCCCTGCTGCTGTAGATAGTGAGCGAGCTGGTTCGCGCGGGTGTTGAGCTGTGCGTATGTGAGCTGTTGGTTTTCACAGGTAATCGCAGTTGCATCGGGCGTTTTTGCCACCTGGGATTCAAACTGCTGTACCACTGACTGGCTCACCACCATCTGATGTTTAGGCGCGCATTGGCCTAGGGTCATCAGGTGCGATCGCTCATCTCCACCCACCAGTGCCACCGCCGCAATGGGCTGCGTGCGATCTGCCAAAATCGCATCTACCAAAGCCAAAAAGTGAGCCGGTGCCCGGTCTTGCAGCTCAGACTCAAAGAGATCTTCATTGAAGTCAAAATGCAGCTGTAAGCTCCCACGATTGTCAAAATCATGTACCTGCAATCGCAAGTGATGGCCCGGATCGCCTGCCCCAGCATGAACCCAATCCGCTCTTACCGGCATCCCCGCAAAATCAGATAGCTTCGCATGAATAAAGTTCAACACTACGTTGATATCGCGACCAGACGTAAACTCACTCGCACCTGGCTGAACATGACGCAACAGCTGACCGCTCGCTTCGCTTACCTTGGTCAACAAAGAAGCAAACGTTTCATCCAAGCTCAGCTCAGCCAGCATTGGAAACAGCTCAATAAACAGTCCCACAGTCTCTTTGAGTGCCCGCGTTGACCGGCCATGGGCAGGCGTTGCGATCGCCAGCTGCTGCTGACCACTCACCCGATGCAGATAGGCCAGAAAAATGCCAGAAACAAGATTAAACAACGATAGCGCAGGCGTCAGCGCGGCCGACTCAGCCGACATCGAGAGTTTTTTGAGAGCAGCCGTTCTCTCTGGGCCCAGCTCACAAGAGACCCGGCGCGTACGAGGAGAAAGCTGCCCAGCCGAGCGTTGGTATAGTGCAACGGGCCCGGCTGACTGCTGCTGCCAGTAGTCAGCCGTAGCCGATGCGACTGGCAAAGTGACGACTTCCAAATACGCAGGCAGTTCAGCGGCTTCAGCCAATGTACCGGCCATCGAACGCTGATAAAATTCGCCTACTTTGTGAAAAATCTGACGAAACGATTCAACATCCGTAACCAAATGGTGCTGGTTAAAATACCAAACATATTTCGCACTTCCCAGCCGTATCAAAACCGTATCAAACAGTTGTTCTGTCAGATCAAACAACACCTGAGCGCGGGTGTGAGCCCAATCGTGAACGGCGACTTCAGGCTGGGGGCGATCGCTAAAGTCCAAAACCGGCACCTGATATACCAGCTGCGGCTTTACCCGCCGCTGGGGTTCACCGTCGACCTCTTCAATCACCATCCGTAAGGCATCACAGCGATCTATCAGAGCTTGGAAAGCCGCCTGAAAGTGGGCGACATCCACCTCACCCGCAAGCGTAAAACAAAACGCCATATTGTACAGCGGCGCGTTCGGGGCCAGTTTTTGGCCCAGCCACAACAATCGTTGCGGCGTTGTCAGAGCATGGACTGTCAGATTATGTGATGGCAAATCATGCATTGTAGAATTCATTAGACTGACAGGCTCCTGCTCGCAAGGTATGCATCAATCGCCTTAATAGTACGAAAGTTAAAAATAGTGATATCTGCCTGAGCCACCACACAGTCAAACGTCTCTTCGATAAATGCGATCAGTCGCATCACGCCCATAGAGTCGATAATCTCTTCGCCAAGCAGATCATCATCGGCTTCGACCGCCATGCGGCCGTTGAGCAGCGTTTGGCTAATGTATTTTTTCAAAATTTCTTGAGTGTCCATGGTGAGCAAAAGGGGGGCAACGCATACGGCATACAAACGAGAGAGCATTCTTTACTAGCCACTATTTACAAGCACTTGAGTGGCTCTTTTTTGTAGAGACAGTCGATCAATCTTTCCAGTCCCCGTACGTGGGAAACTCGTCATCTGTTCAATTTTTTGAGGAATGGCATAGGCTGGCAGTCGCTCAGCGAGGTAGCGCTTCAATTCAGCTTCAGGCAGAGAGACACCTGCCTTTAAAATCACTACTGCCTCAATTTGCAAGCTTCCGGCTTCATAGGGAACGGCATAGGTCGCCGCTTCTTCTATCTGAGGATGCGCCACCATAGCGGCTTCGACAGCATCTAGCTCTACCCGATAGCCTCGCGTTTTTATCTGCCGGTCTTTACGACCCAAAAAGTGATATTGACCATCACGCACTTGCACCAAGTCGCCCGTGCGATAAAACACCGCTGGCTGATTGGCCACCTGCGTGTGATAAAACGCCTTAGCATTCAAATCTGGCCGCTGCCAATATCCCGACATCATCGTCGCTGAGCGAATCAACAATTCTCCGATCTCGCCAGGAGAAACGGGTCGATCAGTCTCGTCAACAACTAGTCCTTCTGAGTTCTCCCAGACGTTTCCAATGGGTGATAGTGACTCTGGCACGATATCTCCTGGGGCTAAAGGGGGCACATGATAGTACGTACATTGATTAACCTCTGCCGGGCCGTAAATGTTGCTAAATCTGGCCTGTGGCAAGTAATCCATCCACGCGTAGAGATATTTGGTTGGGAAGGGCTCACCGGCAAACAATATCCAACGCAAAGAGGAGAGATCGCGCTGGGATAACACGCCCCGTAGCCACAGCTGAGTTAGGGCAAACGGCACTGAATACCAAACAGTCAGTGCTTCGTCTTGCATTAGCTGAGAGAGACTTGCAGGTACTTTGGTATAGGCCTCAGGAATAACCACTGTGGTGGCACCCACCAGCGGCCCGGCGAAAAATCCCAGCATGGAAATGTCAAAGTGGATGGGTGAATGATTACCAATGCGATCGCACTGATCTAGTCCATAGGTACGAGCCACTAGCTGCGCATAGCTCAGGCCGCTGTAATGTGTGTGCATCATGCCCTTTGGCGTGCCGGTAGATCCAGACGTATAGAGAATGTAGGCTAAGTCTTGGGCCAACAGCTTAATGCCAGGTGAGTTTTCACTGACAGGCAATTCATCCCAATCGCAGCGGATGATGTCCGTCCCCAAATCGCCACCCGAACCCACAGCCAGATCAACAGTTTCTGGCACGCCCACAACACAGGTCACGCAGGGCGAGTTTGCCAACACTTCGGGTAGCTGTCTTCGCTTAGATTTATGCGTGATCAAATGGCGAACATCGCAGTCATTTAGCATATGACTAATGCGGGCGGGCGGAGCGCTGGGGTCAAGTGGGACATAGGCAGCACCCGCTTTCCAGATGCCGTAGATTGCGATCGCACTTGCCAAACTTTTAGGAAGATAAATGCCCACGCGATCGCCACGCTTAACCCCATGGGCAGCCAGCCACTGCGCCAGCCCATTTGCCCGGCGAAGCAACAAGGCATAGGTGATGCCCTCCCCCTCACAGCGAAAAGCCTCTTTGTCTGGGAACTGCTCAGCCGAGCGATCTAAAATTTGAGAGAGTAGATATATCACCGTCATTCTCCTTGTAGCCCTTTTATAAGCCCCTTTAAACCCCTTTTTAAGCCTCTTTTAGGCCCCTTACAAACCCAGTGTGCGAGCAATAATGTTGCGCTGAATGTCTGACGTCCCGGCATAAATCACCCCGCCCACCGCATCTCGCAAATCTCGCTCTACGCCAACCTCAGAGAGATACCCATTGCCCCCATGAATGCGGATGGCATCTAAGCCCGAGGCGACAAACGCCTCACTCAAGTGCAGCTTCAGCATAGATGATTCCAACATGGCACTTTGACCGTTCTCCTTTAGCCAGGCCACCTTGTACAGCAGTAGCCGCGCCGTTTCTAACCGTAGCTTCATATCTGCCACCCGATTAGATACCGACTGAAACTTCCCAATCGATTGCCCCGACTGCTCCCGCGATTGAGCATAGGCGATTGTTTTCTCCAACTGCCGCTCCATCGCCCCCAGCTGACTGGCCAGCGTAAAACAGCGGTCATATTCCAATGAACTATGAGAAATGCTAAAGCCCCCACCCGCCGGGCCCAGGCGATTCTCTTCTGGCACAAAACACTCTTCTAAAAAGATCTCTCCAAACGGAACCGTTCTCAGCCCCATTTTGTCTTTGCTTGGCCCCACCGAAAAGCCCGGCATCGTCCGCTCTAGCAAAAAAGCCTCTAGGCCCCATTTCCCCAGGCTAGCATCTGTCGTTGCAAACACCAGCGCCACATCGCAAATCGGCGCAGCAGTCACAAACTTTTTCTTCCCAGTCAGTCGATAGCCCCCCTCACAGGGCACAGCCACCGTCGTCAAACTGTACACATCCGAGCCCGCCTCCGGCTCAGACAAGGCATGCACCCCAATCCATTCCCCTCTGCACATTGGCGGCAAATAGTGTTGCTTTTGCGGCTCACTGCCAAATAGCAATATCAGCATCTGCACCGTCCAGATTTGAGTATTGAGCGCCAGCATCAGGCCGCTATCTTCACAGCCATAGCCCAGGGCCTCCATCGCTAGTACCGTCGTCATCAGGTCGCGGGCAGGAGAGCCACTATAGACTTCTGGCATACAAAGCCCTTGAATGCCAAACTCAGCGCATTTCTGCCAGTTCTCACGGGAGAACGTTCCCTGATAATCACGCGCTACCATGTCACTACTCAGCACATTACGAGCAAACTCACGTACCTGCGACTGAAAGACCAGCTGCGTCTCGGACCAAGCAAAGTCCATCGTTAAAACAACCCTTGAAGCATTGGCAGCACTCGGAAGTTAATGTCAAAAACGCGTTCAATCAGCCAGTATAGTGATATCGCCCCTAACAACAATCCACCCGCTTTCAGCACCAGTGGAGGATACAATATCTGCTTTCGCAAGAGATACAACAGCGGAAAGACGACAGCAATAATCGCCAGCTGACCCAACTCAATCCCAATATTAAAGGCTAGTAGTGACAGCAGCGCATATTGGCTCGTCACCCCCAAGTCGCCTAGCACACTGGCAAAACCAAAACCATGAAACAGACCAAAAATAAAGACAATTAGCCACACCCGACGCTTAAAAATCGGATAGAAGATATCGACCGCAGCCCAACCAATCGACGCCGCAATCACAGATTCCACTAGACGCGATGGCAAGTCCACTATTTGCAACGTTGCCAGCCCCAGGGTAATACTGTGAGCCACCGTAAACGCGGTCACAATTTTAACAATGTAAGCAAACGACGTAGAGAAGCTGCCAACCGGCTGCCACTTTCCATTTTCTCGTCTCACCACAGACGGCAGCAGCAGCGCAATCAAAAAGAGCACATGATCAATGCCCTCTACAATATGCTCAATGCCCAGCTTCACAATGGCAGAAAAGCCCTGAAAAAGACTGCCACCAGAAAGATCTAACGTTTTAACAACACCCGCTTTAACATAGGAAAGAACAATGTTGGCCTCGGCGTTAAAAGTCCCTGTTTTCCAGTTTTGATCAATGAGTACAAAGTTTATAAAATGGGACTTATCAGCCAAAATTACGTCGTAGCCCACCTGCAACGCATCGGGCCGGGTTTCAAACCCATCAATGCTGTAGTACAGCTGCAAAAATTGGCCGCCACCCGTAACGATTGTATCGCTGCGCTGGTAAGTAAGCGTGCAAGCCTGCGGCGGACATTCAATATCAATATGTTGCTCTACATAGGAGCGAATCTTAGGTAGCAGCGGCTCAATTTCGCTATCGCCCACATTCCTGTCGGTGGGTAAGTTCAGCGCCAATACTTCGTTGAGGCCTTTAATTGGCGCTGAAACATAGGTGGTCAAAGTCTCTTCTCCGACCTGAAAGTATAGATAGCTCTGACCTGAAGCATGGGCAAATGCGCTGGGGGCTAGCCCCGAGCTAAACAGACACAGCAGACAAACACCGACCGCAAGGACTGCTCTAATCCAAGATTTTTTAACAGCAATCCTAGATAGACTAAGAAGTCGGGAACAGGCAGGTAACTGTCGCGCCTGCCAAGGCACTGAAAACGAAATGAGCTGACGATCTAAACTGGGTCGCATTTTACTTCCTGGGGCAAAGAAACAAGAATGGAGGCAAAGAAACAAGAATGGAGGCGAAAAAACAAGAGTGGAGGCGAAAAACAAAAAAACAAAAGAGGTGGGGGAAATGAGTGACCCAACACAATCAAAAAAAGAAAATCAGCAAAAGAAAATCAGCAAAAGAAAATCAGCGTAGAGACTATCGTTGAAAAGTCAAACCATGAAAAATCAAACAATCTAAGCCTCAAGTATGACCTAGCTGCTCCCGTGCATTGGGTACACCAGACTACATATGGATAATACGGAGATTACATAGGATTGGATTTAAACGCTAGATGAAGACCACATCAAAGAAAGTTAAAGTAGGGGGTCCTTAGTCACCGTAAAAGGCTCGAAAAGTGCTGGATAAGCTGATCGGGTGAAGCGGCCAATGTTCGATGCGCGATCGCACTCCGGCGCAGCCAAGCTCAAAGGCGGCAACTCAAGAACCTGACCATTCGGCAAATGCACCACCACCGAAAACCGCACCGCCCACTCACCAAATACCTGAACGTATAAGTACGCAGGCTGGCTCGTACATCTCAGCTGCTGGCTAGAGGTAGGTAAATGGCCTTCTCGAACATGCAGCTCCGTTCCTATGGGCAAATAACTGCCAGCAATCGGCTGCAAAATCAAATACAGTTGATTCTCTACAAAAGCCTCTTCAGCATCTTCATGTATTAGAATTTGCTCTTCCCACATCAGCGCATACAAGCGGAACCTGTACTCTCCCAAAGACACATTGAGGT
This sequence comes from Cyanobacteria bacterium J06627_28, assembly GCA_038521595.1. Lineage (GTDB taxonomy): Bacteria > Cyanobacteriota > Cyanobacteriia > Phormidesmidales > Phormidesmidaceae > Phormidesmis. The sequence goes on from JBCBKQ010000133.1 coordinate 14,064, forward strand.
AAGAACCATAGGGTTCTGTTGGAAACGCAGCTTCAGAAAAATCGAGGCGAATGAGCAATGCGGCTAGCTCTGCTTCTAGCACGTCTGGATTAGAACGCTGCAAAAGCGCCTCCTCCGAGGGATGGCCCGCAACAGAAGAAGACAAATGCTGCCAACGTAAGGATGCCGCAAAGGGCGCCGATGACTCAGCAGCAGAGGGATATAAAACCTGATTAAAAAGCATAGTGAGCACCTAGCAAACAGTCACAATTACCCCAGCGAATATTTCGGACATTGGGACCGGCTACATCGGGGAGTTTCAATAGCTACACCATAGGTAGCGTGGGCATTAGAGCGCTTGAAGCTTCAGGCCTATTTTGTACATAGGTCCGAAGCCTCATCCGGCTAGAGCACTCTCATGCAATGGTTTTCTAGCTACGATCAAGAGATTGATGGCGGCGCTCAGTAATCGAAAGTGCTGTAGGCGTCTCTTCTTCCTGAGTGTCTGCTGCCTCCCATTCGGTAGGTTCGCTTGCCTGCTCAGCAGAGCCCTCTTGGCTCCAGCCTTCAGCAGATGTTTCTGGGTAGTAAGGCGCCTCTCCAGATTTGCTGCGACCATCAAATTCACCTAGTCTCAGTGTCTGAAGATTGAAGTCTGAATCGATTTGAGAAAAAGCTTGGGCAGTGGGTGCTAGTGCCGCAGTTGCGAGCAATACAGAAGCAGCGGAAAGAACAAAACGTTTCATGGGACATTACCTTAATTGTTGTGCTTTAGAGCCGTAGAACGATTCGTCCTTTGCTCTATGTCTCTATTAGACAGGGCACGAGGCTACGTTAAAGGCTGAGAAAGGTTGACTTATGGCTAACTTATCAATAACGTCAAAATACTCAGCTGAACGCCCTTTAGTTGCTCGCTTTCAGGTCTTTATCCAGTTCCACTTTCATATGGCCATCTTCCATCAGCTCCTATCTATATCCACCACAGACAGCATTGACCTCCACGATGTCACCGAAGCGATTCAGGAATTTGTGATGAGTACGGGCATCCGAACCGGTCAAGCGCTCATCTTTTCTCGGCATACAACGACTGCGATGGCAGAGCCTCTCCAAGTGGAGAATCGCCATCAACGAATACGAAGAACGCCTCCTCACCGACATCAAAACCTATCTGCGCCAGCTCGCCCCACCCGAAGGCAAATACCTGCATAACGACCTACACCTACGCGTTGTCCCACCCGACGAACCCGAAAATGCCCACTCTCACCTCATGGCTATGACTCTTAGCACCAGTGAAGTTGTGCCTATTATCGATGGGAAACTCACGCTAGGAACTTATCAGTCCATCATCTTCATAGAATTAGACGGACCACGAAAGCGAGAACTCTTTGTGCAAATTACTGGTGAACAGTAGGTGCGTTTTTCTTCACTGGGCTACTCAAGCATTGAGCCGAATGTTCTTGTACAGCTGGGCAATGGGAAACTCGA
>JBCBKQ010000134.1:0-15463 GCA_038521595.1 Cyanobacteria bacterium J06627_28
ATTTTTATTGGGAAGTGGTGGATAGGCTTGCTTTTGGGCAACTTCGATATATATTTTGGTGGGTGTAATTCAGCCAAAATATAATTTCCGACCTGTTAAAACCCACTTCCCAATAAAAATAAACCAATCATCGTAATACTGTTCCAGGTGCTGTGTAGCAGGATAGAGGACATCAGGTTACGCGATCGCGCATACACAAACCCCAAAATCGCCCCCAATACAGACAGCGGCAACACCTCCGAAAAGCTGAGATGCGCCACCGAAAAAATCACGCTGCTCAGCCCAATCGCGCCCCAAGTGGGAAAGTAGCGAGTCAGCGAAGGCAGCAAAAAGCCTCGAAACAAAATTTCCTCAAAAACAGGTGCGGCCACAGCTGCGGTGAATAAAAACAAACCAAGCGCAATCGGGTCGCGCTCCTCTAGCACGATTTGCAAGAGTGGATTGTTGCCCCCTTGCCCCTGCCAAATTTGCTGATTGAGCAGGGAGACGCCCAGCATCAGCGGTAACGCCACAAAGTAGCCCCCCAGGCCCCACAGTGCCCATCGGCCCGAGAGCTGTACGCGAAACCACTCCTTCGACAGGGGCAAAAACGCTTTGATAGCAAAGTACATAATGCCAAGCGTACTCAGAGACATCACCACATAAATGGTCAGGGAGTACAGCGCCTTACTGCGATTGGTCAGGCCGAGCAAGGGCTCCATAACGGAGCCTATAGCTGAGCCAATCAATGCTAGGCCAGCACCTGCAACACTGGCAGATGCGCCGCTGACTGCGGTGCTGCTGGCTGCGGTGCTGCTAGCTGCGGTGAATGCCTGCACGCCACCACTAATAACGAGCGGCACGACTAGCTGCCCCGTAAACAAAAAGCCGCCGACAATCACCAGCCAAACCACTTCCCAATTCCAAGGGACCTCCCAGGTGCCGTCTTCAATGAACAGGAGAGAAGCCTTCCCTCTTAGGACCCGCTGGCCAATGAGCGCAATCAGCAAGGCCGTCCCTAGCAGTGCACCAAATGAGGGCAAAATGCCAACCACGCTGAGCTGAATGAGCGTGCTTTCTGCTTGGCTCGCTTCAGTGGTGTTGAGCTGTGTGAGCTGTTCGGGTTTGTTTTGTAGGGTGTAGAGACGATTTAGCGCGATATAGCGAAACCAGCCGCGCAGCTTAGTATTTATCAGGTCGGCGGCGTTGTCTGGGACGGTGGGCGCGTCTTGCCAGAGATTGGATAAAAGCGTGGCGATCGCACCTTCCTTAGACCTATCTGCCAGTTTTTCCCAAGTTTGAATAGCATCTGCCACCCTACCTTGCTTTGCCTTGACCACGCCCAAGCGTAGATCGAGCTGGTCAATCAGCTGCTTTTGCGCCTTGGCTGTCGTCGCTAGCGAGTTCGCTTTTTCGATATCAGGCGTTGCTTTGACGAGCTGTTCGAGCCGTAGCAGACCCGTTGCTGCATCGGTACGAACTTCGTTGTATTGCTCAATGGCCGAGTCCAGCGCGTCTTCACCAAACACGGCCTGCCTAAACTGCTGCACTTCGGCGTCGGGCAAACCACTGCCGTTCCATTCACTAGCCTGCAGGCTCAGGTCAGTCTGATACAGCTGGAGCTGATTGCCTACTTGGGGCTGGCTAAAGCTGCTAATGAGCGAACCGCCCATGACTAACGCCACAATCAGGGTCAATACAGAAAGGACGATGCGCTTTAAGGTCATGCCGATGGCTGGATAAAAGAAAGGAAGAAATGTTCCTTTATTATTGCACTTTGCATTGTTGTCTTTGGCCTTAGCCCGACCGAGTTCTTCCGATAGAATTCTTCCGATAGAATTAGAACGGCCTTTGCGACCGACCCTTTTACGAATACTTTCTCACCAATCCTTTTCCACTGGCACCTTTTCTATGGCGACTTCTTCAAATTCACAACAAAACGAGCTGGATAAAACGGCTGCACAGCTAGACGAGGAGGCGACCAAAAAAGGGCTAAGCGAAGCGCAGTACAAGCGCAAAATGGAGCGCCGCAAGGAAGTTCAAGATCAGCGCTTGGCTGAGCGGACAGTTGAGAAGGGGCTGATTATTGTCAATACGGGCAATGGAAAGGGGAAGACGACGGCGGCGCTGGGAATTGTGCTGCGATCGCTCGGACATGGCTTTAAGGTGGCCATTGTGCAGTTCATTAAAGGCGGCTGGGAACCGGCAGAAAAAGCGGCGCTGAGTCACTGGCCTGAGCAGCTGGCCTTTCATGCCATGGGTGAAGGCTTTACTTGGGAAACGCAAGATCGCGATCGCGATATTCAAACCGCGCAGGCTGCCTGGGAAAAAGCGCTCACCTACATTCGAAATGCCGACTACCGCACCGTCCTGCTAGATGAAGTGAATATTGCCCTCAAGCTAGGCTACCTATCCGAAGAGCAGGTACTCACCGGGTTAGACGAAAAGCCCGAGATGACCCACGTGATTCTCACAGGGCGCGGCGCACCCCAAGGGCTCATAGACAAGGCTGACTTGGTCACAGAGATGACCCTAGTCAAACATCCCTTTAAATCGCAAGGAATTAAAGCGCAGGCAGGCGTAGAGTTTTGAGGGGTCACTAGGCATTTATACAGACAACTGTCCCAGGAAGGCTTAATAGTGGTCGATATTGGGGCATCATACGTGTAACATCCAATCTTGATGGGTTGGACTGTTTCGTCTAGCCATTGTGAGGCGTGCGATCGCTGCTTGTTTATGTTGAAAATCACTCGCCTATCAAAACAATTTGGAGAGAGAAAGGCACTCGATAACCTGTCGCTCAACCTCAATGCAGGCGAAATTTATGGCTTGCTAGGCCCCAATGGTGCGGGTAAGACGACCGCTTTGAATTTACTCTGCGGCTTGCTCAAGCCCGACAGCGGGGAAATTTTGGTACAGGGCCAGCCGGTGACCTGCGCCACTAAGCTATTAGTCGGCGTGATGCCTCAGCAAAATTTGCTGTATCAAAGCCTGACCTGCGCCGAAAATCTATCTTTTATTGCTCGCATTTACGGCCTGAGTAAGCATCACCGAGATGAGCGAGTAGTGCACTGCCTCAAGTCAGTCAATTTGCTAAACCGGGCCAACAGCGTTGTCGGCGATTTGAGCGGCGGAATGCAGCGACGGCTAAGCATGGCTGCCTCGATTATTCATCAGCCCAAGCTCGTCGTACTCGATGAACCTTCGACGGGCCTAGACATTGAAGCGCGCTATGAAGTGTGGGATTTGATTCGCTCGCTCAAGCAGCAGGGTGTGACGGTATTGCTGACGACTCACTTGCTAGATGAAGTGGAACGGTTGTGCGATCGCATTGGCATCATCAAGCAAGGGAAAATGCTCGCCGAGGGCACGATTGAAACCCTGCGAAAGCGCATCCCAGCCAAAGAGATTGTAATGATGGAAACCCAGGATGAGTCAGGTGCGATCGCCCGCGCCCAATCCCATGGCTTCACCCCTCGCCGCTATGGCAAAGATCTGGCCTTTTGGGTGCCCGAGCTACTAGAGCTACGCGAGCTGCTCGATAAATTTGCAGGGTTACCGATTGACTCTATCTCTCGCCATGCCATTGGCTTAGAGCATATCTATCTAGAAATTACGCAAAACAACCCCGCTCCCCTCGCAGCAAAAGCCAAAGCCTACTCCGAAGAAAATCCAGCTTTGGCAGCTTAAGTCCACAGCGTACTATCCTAGACGAGGACGTTTTTGCTCGGAGGCACGTTTGGGCCATGGCGAAGTTTTCAGTCGTGATCATTTCTGCGGTTTTAGGTATTGCGATCGCAATCTTTTCTGTCCAGAATGCAACCCCCGTCTCTATCACCTTTTTAAATGCCAAAACCGTCGCGCTTCCCGTCGGCATTTGGGTTGCTCTCGGTATCGCCATCGGCATGATTGGCACCCCCATTTTGCTCTCCCTCATCAGCAAAAAGAAATCAAAGCTACTCTAAATAGTTTATTAGTTACACTGGAGTTGAAGTATCTATGAGCGAGTCATATGGGGCTTCAAGAACTTAAAAGGCAGGCAGCTGCGCTGTCTATTGATGAGCGGATAGACCTGATGGCGGCTATCGTACAGTCACTCAAAAGTCATGGCGTTAAAGAAGCGTGGCGGTTTCTTGAGCCTCGGACTGATACGTGGCGAAAACAGCTTTACTTTAGGGGAAAAAGACTACGCGCTTCGAGTGTTTATTTCGAGATGCTCGCGAATAAGATGACGCCAGAAGAAGCTGCTGAAGACTGGGAGCTTTCTTTAGAAGCCGTTTTAGAGGCCGTAGAATATTGCGAAATGCATGAAGAGTTAATTGCTGCTGAAGCTCAACGAGAAAGAGCCTCTTTAGATGGCTGTGACGCATTGCTTAAACCACCTACGGCAGCGACTCATTCTTAGCTGTGATTAAGTGAAGCTACTTGTTGATGAAGATTCTCAGTCCAAAATTTTAGTCAGTACGCTGAGAGCCGCAGACCATGATATATCGACAGTCCAAGAGCTCAAAATGAATGGTTCCTCGGGCCCCGAAGTTCTGGCGTTTGCGTATAAGCTTGAATGTGCGGTCCTGACCAAGAATTGTGATGACTTTAGGGCTTTGCATATGGATCGGAAGACTCAACACTCTGGCATTTTATTGATATTTTAAGACAGGAATTCTGTCAAAAATATGTCGCGAAAGTCTGTTGTCAGAGCGCTTGATAATTTGCGTACGACAAACGTGCCTGCTAAAGATCAGCTCATTGAATTGAACCAGTGGATTTACTGACTCTCGCCTCATCTGAGGAAAGTTAGACAAAAGGGTATCATTCTGTGTAAAAACGGTTTTGGTCGAAGGCAAACCTAAGTCATGGCAAAGTTTTAGCCTAAGAATGCTTTGACAGATATTTGCACAGCCGGAAACGCTACAAGCGTTAAGATTCCACTATCTAAGGCCAATGTTTCTTTGTAAGCCTTAGATTGGGGCTGACGGAACACATGCAGCTTTTTATTGACTGTATCTAGCACCCAATATTCTGGGATGTTTGCAGCTGCGTAGGTTTGTTGTTTTTCATTAAGGTCGTAGGCCAAGGTCGAGTTTGCGATTTCGACCAGTAGAAAAATATCCTCTGGATAGGGATGGTGATCTGCGTAGTCCTGATGACTGCTGCCTTTTACAACTGCGAGATCTGGCTCGGGCTCGGAAGTTTCCAATGTTATGGGGTGGGCCTCACGAATAAGGGCAAGCCCTGATAATTTTTGTCGTAGGTACTCCGCGCCCGAAGCCGTTTTTGAAGTGTGAATTGGGCTCTCAGGAGCCATTTCGATCAGCTCTCCTTGCAAAAGTTCTATCCGGCGATCGCGTAAAATTCCTGACTTTACCAACTGGTGATAATCGTCCAACGTCCATCGCATTAGCGTTTTTGACGGGCTAGTTTTAGAACTTTGCATGCGATCGCCTCAAGCCATACCAAAAGACAGCTTCCTATATCCTACCTAAAACCCTTACGTCAAAATTGCGCCGCCCATGAGCTTTTGATATCTGCGTTCTAGCTCTTTTTCCATGAGGGGCCAGCGGGTGAGACCATCGCCGTTTTCTGCGTTTTGTGCAAGTACGTTGGTTGCAGCGGTGCGGGCGAGTTCGAGGACCTCTTGATCTTCGACAAGACTAGCGAGGGCAAAGTCGGGTAGGCCAGATTGGCGGGTGCCAAGGACTTGGCCAGGGCCACGAAAGCGCATGTCCATTTCCGAAATAAAGAAACCGTCCTGAGACTGCTCCATTACCCGTAGGCGCTGCATGGCAACCTCGCTTTTGCTGTTAGTCATAAGGAGACAAAAGGACTGCTCGGCGCCTCGCCCAACGCGTCCGCGTAGCTGGTGAAGCTGCGAAAGGCCGAATCGCTCGGCGTGCTCGATGAGCATGACGGAGGCATTGGGAATGTCCACACCGACTTCTACAACGGTAGTGGATACTAAAATCTGCGTTCCCTGATCGCGGAAGGTGCTGATGGCGGCGTCTTTATCCGCAGAACTCATGCGCCCATGGAGGAGACCTACTTGAAAGTCAGGAAAGATGGTTTCTTGCAGGCGATCATGCTCTTCTATGGCAGAGCGCAGATCGAGTTTTTCTGACTCTTCAACGAGGGGAAGCACGATGTAGACCTGACGGCCTTGAGCGATTTCTCGGCGAATCAGGTCGTAGGCATCGGCGCGTTCTCGCCCGCCAAGGACAGTTGTTTGGATGGCTTTGCGGCCTGGGGGTAGCTCATCGATTTGGCTAACGTCTAGGTCTCCGTGAATGGTGAGCGCTAGGGTTCGAGGGATAGGCGTGGCAGTCAGCGTCAGCACATGGGGATTGTCGCCTTTGTTTTGGAGGCGGGCTCGCTGGGCGACGCCAAATCGATGCTGTTCGTCGATGGCGACAAGGCCAAGATTGCTGAATTTAACCGGGTCTTCGATGAGGGCATGGGTACCCACCAAGACGGGTAGCTCTCCGGTGAGGAGTTCAGCATGAATTTTGCGGCGTTTTGCAGCTTTGGTAGAGCCGGTGAGCAGTTCAACGGGGAGATGCAGCAGATTGAACCATTCGACAAGTTTGCGATAGTGCTGCTCTGCGAGGACTTCAGTCGGTGCCATGAGAGCGGCCTGATAGCCAGACTGAATGGCCGCTAAGATGCCAACGACCGCGACGACTGTTTTACCGGAGCCCACATCGCCCTGTACTAGCCTATTCATAGGTGCTGTGGACTGTAGGTCATTGAGGATTTCTTGGGCGACGCGCTGCTGGGCCCCTGTGAACTTGAAGGGGAGGACGTCGTAAAAGGCGTCGATAAGCTTGCCGGTGGGCGCCATTTGCACCTGAGTTTGTTCTTTCTGCTGGGCGGCGCGGCGACGGAGTAAGCCCAGCTGGAGGTAAAAGAATTCGTCGAAGACAAGGCGGCGACGGGCGATAGCGAGTTCTTCGGTGCTGGGGGGGAAATGAATATGTGCGATCGCAGCTGCCAACTCCACCAATTCATATTTTTCTTTGAGCGCTCGAGGCAACGGATCGCGCAACTCCACCACCGCAGGCAGCGCAGCCACTACCGCCTTACGCACAAGGTCTGCCCCAACGCCTTCGGTGAGCGGATACACAGGCACAACGCGACCAACCGTCAATGATTCGATGGCATCACCCTGCCCGCCTAGCACTTCAATTTCGGGGCTATCGATATTGATACCGTACTTGGTCTGTTTGACTAAGCCAGAAATCGCAATAACCGAGCCCGGTGGGTATAGCCGCTTTTGCCGCTCCTGCCAGCCGCGTGAGCGGAAATGATTGCCTGCTAAAAATCGACTAATTTTTAGCTTGCCGCTGCTGTCATACACCGACAGTTCAAAAATGGTGAGCTTGCTATTTCGCGGACTGTTAAAGCAGTTACACCGTTTGACGGTGGCCACCAGGGTGACCGTTTCACCAGGGACTAAGTCTTTGATCTTGACCTGGCGAGCGTAGTCAATGTAGTCACGAGGGTAGTAAAAGAGCGCATCGCGAATGCTGAGCAAGCCTAACTTTGCAAGTTTTTCGGCTTTGTGGGGACCAATGCCTTTGAGATAGGTGAGCGGTTTGTCGAGGGGATGGGTGGAGTTGGGCCGATCGATGAGGCCGGTCACATCTTTGGTTTTGGGTGACTTGCTTCTAGAGGCTTTTCGTTTGGTGCTTTTGCTTTTGTGGGTATTTGCTTGGCGACTCTTGCCAGATGGCTGTTTGTCGCTGCTGTAGCGGCCGCCAGATTCTGAGAGTAAAGGCAAGGCTTCGGCGGCTTGTCTGGCCCGATGGAGAAAGCGCCGCGTATCTGCAACAAGATGCTGTCGCTGTGAAAAGGAGAGCGTTGTATAGCTATCAAAACGGGCGGCCAGCTCTTTCCACTTGCTCGGACTAATTTGGGATGAGAGATTGTTGGAGAGTGCTTGTTGAGCGCTAATGAGGCTGCTGGAGAGAAAGTCACTAAAGCTCTGCTGGTGCCCTTCAATGTTGTTGAATCCACGATCAGATTCAACACTGAGTGCTTTTTGCAGACGCAGCCAGTCGGGTGGTTGCGGATCTCTGGCCGCGTCTGAGGCCGAAGATCTAGGAGCCTCTTCAAACAGGCTAGCTTTTGAAGGGTTTACCGAAGACGTTGCTAAGGATGAAGCAGTGGCTGGCTGTGCCGATGGATTTGCAGCTTCGCCTAGGGTCAATTGATTTGTTGTCGATTGCTCCATCAACTTTCAGCTCTGTTGCATCGTGTTTATTTTACTGGTTTTCCAGTAGGCTACGATTCTTCCACATTTGTCCAGCTAGAGCGCCATGCGTCTTCTGCTTGGGCTGTTTCTAGAGATTTTTGAGTCTTTTGGTAGCGCACGCCGAGCTTTTTCAGATGGGAGAGTTCCTTTCGCAATCGGGCTCGCCATACCGAAACGGTAGGGTCAGAAAATTCGATTTCACTCAGCTGCAAATTGATGACCGCCAGCTCAGGAAAAGCATCGATTTCGATCATTTCGTGGGGCATAAAACTAGGCATTTGGCGGCGGTTTCGAGAAGGGCGATGTTTATTGCGATCGCGCATCCGACCACGCCCTTCTTCATACCTTTCCATCCGACCATTGTTTCTATCGTCATTTCGAGCATCATTTCGCCCCCCACTTCGACGACGACGACGATCTGACGCCCTATCATCACGATCATTAGAGCTTAGATCATCACGATCATTAGAGTCCAGTTCATCATCATCTAGTTCGAGATTGGCTTCTCCGTGCATTACCCTCACAGAAACCTTGACCACATTAGGTACGGCATTGACCGGATCCCCCAGTCCATGGGAATCGGTCGCAGCAGCCATAAGCGCCTTTGGAAAGCTTGGCATGACCTTAGCCTTTTGTAGAAGCTCGTTGACTTCTTCTGAAATGGTCTTAAAGACATCGTGAATGGCTTTTTCCATGAGCACCTGCTGCTTTACCAAATGCAGGGGAGTCAGGGGCTTTTCTGCTTCGTTGCTGTCTTCTTCATCTTCGGCGGTGCTACGAGCGAGGCCTTCTAACGCACTCAGTAAATCTTCTTCGTCAGATAGCGAGAGCGGCTGCTCGTCACTTAAAGTTTCTTCATCGAGATCGAGCGTATCTGCCTCGCTAAAGTCTGAGGTTTCAAAATCTGGGGTTTCAAGGCCTGAGGTTTCAAGGCCTGAGGTTTCAAAGCCTGAGGTTTCAAGGCCTGAGGTTTCAAAATCTGGGCCGTTGTCCGAAGCATCTGGCAAAGACTCCGAGCCTTCTGAAGTAATTTTTTCTGAACTCGATAGGTTGGGCTGCGTACGTGAGAGGGCGCTGATATCAGAAAAGTCAATCTTTTCAAAATCAATGCCCTCAAAGCTATCTGCGTTTGATTCGCCACTTTTTTGATCGCTTTCGTCAGAGCTATCGGGGTTATTGTCTGCGCCGAGGGCACCGTCAAAACCAGCCTCTTCCCCCAATGGGATAAAGCCGTCTCTGCGGTCAGCTTCGGGGTCTTCTGCTAGGGGAACTTCGTTTTCCCAATCTTCGACAAAGCCATTGTTTGTGCGACGACTTCTCTTATCAGATGATTCACCCAGGCGAGGATCCGCCTGTGCTATGGCTGCCAGCTTTTCGCGTAGCTCATCGCTACTGCCCCCTGCAGCGTGGATGATGGCCCCTGAGGCTCTCGCTTCTAATAATCGCTGCAAAAAGGCCAAGCCACTATTGCGCTGTGGGCGGCGACTCATAACCTTCGTTTGTGCCCGCTGCTCACAAAACTGCGCATAAATCTGGCTCGACAGCTGCTGAATCGACGTCTGTAGCTCATTTCGCTGCTGCCAAGACAGCTTTAAAAACTTGTCGGGGTACGCCTGCGTGCACAGGTGAAAAGCAGCCGACATTAGCTGCCGTGTACCGGCTGCGCTTAATGCCTTCAGATAGCCGTCATACAGTGGGTCTAGCACCGCATCCATATCTTCTGTGCGCTGCTGGAGTAACCCAAGTTCTTTTTCAATTTGGCTGCTTGCTTTAACCATATATCTTATAGAATAGCGAGTTTGTCGTCATCTGCGGCAAATCCCTGTTGATGTCTTGTGCCAATACAAAAGGTCAGGCTCCTCACAGCAAAGAAGAACCCGACCTTGTTCGCTATTGCAGCCCTGCAAGGGAATCATTCCCCTGTAGCTACTTCTTTCCAGTTTGCGCGGCGACTTCATCTGCAAAGTTCACTTCTTCTTTTTCAATACCCTCACCCAAAATAAAGCGAGAGAACCGACGAATCTGAATGTTTTCGCCGAGCTTAGCAACTGCCTGCTTCACTAACTCTTCAATGGTGATGTTTTGATCTTTGATAAAGGGCTGATCAACAAGAGACAGCTCCTTAAGTCGCTTGTCAATACGACCTTGAACAATTTTTTCCTTAATATTGTCAGGCTTTTTGCCTAGGTCATCTCGGCCCATTTCAATGGCCTTTTCTTGCTCGACCATATCTTTAGGGATATCGTCCACTCGGACATACTCGACGTTGGGTGATGCTGCAATTTGCATGGCAACGTCTTGGGCGAGCCCTTTGAACTCCTCGCGGCGAGCAACAAAGTCTGTTTCACAGTTGATTTCTACCAGCACACCAACACGACCCCCAGTGTGGATGTAGCTATGAACCAAGCCTTCTGAAGCAACCCGACTTTCTTTCTTAGCAGCGGAGGTGATGCCTTTTTGGCGAAGCCATTCACTGGCCTTCGCTTCGTCGCCGTTACTTTCTTTGAGCGCTTTTTTGCAGTCCATCATGCCTGCGCCAGTTTTATCGCGCAGTGCTTTTACCTGCTTTGCAGAAATTTCTGCCATTATGCCTCCGTAGTTGTGTGATTGGGTTGGTGTGTGGTGGGTTTAGTGCGTGTCGTTAAGCTACGCCGTAAGCTCAAAACTCGCCATCAGTGACGTTCAAATCATACGTTACCGATGGCGGTCTTTTGCTGTTGTTAGCCTTCTGGCACTGGCTTTTAAGCTCTCTGCCTATTGCTTCTAGCCGTCAGCCGCAGGGGCATCGGTCGATGCGCCTGTATCTGCGCTAATTTCAGCACCTTCGCTATCGTAGCCAGCGCCGTCATAGCCGTCGTAGATATCAGCTGAGTGATCGACACCGCTACCGCTACCACTGGCAGTGTTTCCACCCCGGGCCCCCTCGTAAATGGCATCGGCCAAACGACCAATGACGAGCTTAATGGCTCGAATGGCGTCGTCATTACCCGGAATGGGCACATCAACCACATCAGGATCACAGTTGGTGTCTAGCAGGGAAATGATAGGTAGCCCTAGCTTTTGGCACTCTTGAACCGCGTTGTACTCACGGCGTACATCTACGATGATGACAGCGTCAGGAATGCGGCGCATGGTTTTGATGCCACCGAGATATTTCTGCAGCTTGTCTAGCTCGCGGCGGAGCATAGAGCCTTCTTTCTTGGGACGCAGGGCCATCGCGCCGGACTGCTCCATGCGCTCCAGGTCTTTTAGGCGCTCCACGCGAGTTTTAATGGTGCTCCAGTTGGTGAGCATACCGCCCAGCCAACGCTGGTTGACGTAGTAGGAGCCACAGCGACTAGCCTCTTGGGCGACAATGCCCGCAGCTTGACGCTTAGTGCCTACAAATAAAAAGCTTTTGCCGCCTTCTGCGGACTTACGCACATATTGATAGGCCTCTTCTAGCAGGGTTGCCGTTTGAACGAGGTCAATAATATGAACACCGTTGCGCGAGGTGAAGATGTATTCGTCCATCTTCGGGTTCCACCGGCGCGTTTGGTGGCCAAAGTGCACGCCCGATTCTAAAAGATCGGACAGGGATACGACTGGCATTTAATTTTTTCTCCTTTCGGGTTAAACCTCCATCTGGCTGCATTTAGGAAGGTAAATGAACCTGCTAAACACCCGAAAATCCAGATGTGTGAATTTAGTACAGCCTCGTTAGCGTAGCACAGTGTGGGTGGGGTTAAGCCAATGATTTGGGCAATCTAGAGCTATAGCTTTCCGCGCTTTGCTATACGTGAATCCTTTGTCCGGTAAGGATTAGGGGAATTAACTGAGATCACATCGTTCACATTTACCGCTTTTCTTTGAGGGGCACCCATGAGTAACCTGCAATCGCCACCATCGCCACCGCCTCGTCCTTCGATGCCGCCACCGCCCCCGCCACGGGCGACCCCTCAGCCGCCCCCGGCCCCTCCAGCAAAGCAGCAAGCGGCTTCTCCCGAAACGAGGCTTGCGCCTGGGCCACAGACGGAAATGGTGAAAGCGCCTGCACCAGCACCGCCGCCACGCGCCGCCGGTCATCGAGCAGCCGCACCGCCGCCGATGCCGAAGGGCGTTGCGGGTGACGGCCCCACCTTAGAAAAGGTAATTCGCGAAGCGTTTGATAAGGGCTATTCTGATATTCACGTAGGCGTGGGTGAAGTGCCTCGCTACCGCAATCGAGGCGAGATTATTGCGACTGAGTTTCCGGTGACAACGGCGGAGATGTTTGACCGCTGGCTAGAGGAAATTTTGACGCCGGAGCAAGTGGTTGAGTTTAAAGAAAATCTCGACTTTGACGGGGCTGCGCAGTATGACTTCTCCCGTGTGCGGATCAATATTTTTGATACTTTGAATGGTCCATCTATTGTGATGCGACTGATTCCAGTAGAGATTTTGACGATGAAGCAGCTGAATTTGCCTGCGGTCATCAAGGATATGTGCCACTACCACAAGGGTTTAATCCTTGTAACTGGGCCAACGGGCTCGGGTAAGTCGACGACGATGGCGGCGATGATTGACTACATCAATAAGGAGATGCCGAAGCACATCATCACCATTGAGGATCCGGTGGAATTTGTGCATCAGAGTCACAAGTCGCTGATTAAGCAGCGTGAGGTGGGTGTGCATACGCGCAAGTTTAGCAATGCGCTGAAGGCGTCTCTGCGAGAAGATCCCGATATCATTCTGGTGGGTGAGATGCGCGATCGCGAAACCATTGAAACCGCACTAAAAGCCGCCCAAACAGGTCACCTCGTATTTGGAACCTTGCACACAAACAGCGCAGTAAAGACCGTTGAACGTATCTTGGGTATGTACGAGCCAGAGCAGCAAGCACCAATCCGTGTGGCCATTGCTGAATCGCTCATTGGTGTTGTCGCCCAGGGTCTATGTCGTACGACAGACGGCAAACGCGCGGCTTTCCACGAAATCTTGATTAATACAGATGCGATTAAGGACTACATTTTGCGCGGTCAGCTAGACGAAGTCGAGGCTATCTTGCCGAACTGTACGTTTGACGGCATGTGTACGATGAACCAGTCGCTATACGGTCTATACGAGGCGGGTCGAATTACGGAAGAGGTGGCGCTAGAGCAGTCTCCGAAGCAAAACGAAATGGCACAGATGCTACGCGGTCGCGTTTAAGGCCATGACAATTGAATAGACTGAAAGTCCCACAGTGCGCTATCAACATTGGTTGCTGCTGTGGGACTGCTTTATTCAGTGGAGGTGAGTCATGAGTGTTTCAAGACGTCGATTTTTTGCGATGGCGGGTAGTAGTGCAGTGGGCGCGGCACTGCTGTCTCCGTTGCAAGCGCTCTATTCAAGGCGTGCGATCGCATCCAACCCCTATGGCCCTCTTATCTCAGATCCTGACGGCCTCCTCGATTTGCCTGCGGGCTTTGACTATGTGCGCCTGTCAGAAACAGGACAAACCATGTCTGATGGCTACCGCGTGCCGGGTGGGCACGATGGCATGGCGGCGTTTCCTGGTCCAAACGGCAACACGATTCTAATTCGCAATCATGAGCTGAGACCGGCTGCTAATGCCGGTGTGGAATCGCCACATGGCAGTAAATATGACCTGAGAGCAAAGGGCGGTACAACAACTTTAGAAGTTTCGTCTGACCGCAGCCTGGTCAGACATTTTGGCTCTTTGGCAGGGACGACTCGCAACTGTGCGGGTGGCCCAACGCCTTGGAATTCTTGGCTGAGCTGTGAAGAAACGTTTGAGAGTCATCAGGGCGTTCGGCATGGCTATATTTTTGAAGTGGCCGCAAGTGCGAGTACTTTTGCAACGCCTGCCCCGTTGCGAGCAATGGGACGATTCAACCATGAGGCGGCAGCGGTTGAGCCTCGTACAGGCGATGTCTACCTGACGGAAGACCGGGGTGATAGCTTGCTCTATCGCTTTGTGCCCAGCGTGCCGGGGAACCTCGCTCAGGGGGGAAGTCTCTATGCGCTACGCATTGTCAGTAGACCCCAGCTCAATACGAAGACCGGGTTGAGTGTTGGCGATACGTTTAGCGTGGATTGGGTGCTAATCGATGAGCCAGACCCGAATGAGGACACGGTGCGGCGTGAGGGCTTTGAAAAAGGGGCGGCTCAGTTTAGCCGTGGAGAGGGGATGTTTTATGGCGGTGGGGATGTTTACTTTTGCTGTACGGATGGAGGAAGTGCTGGGCTAGGCCAAGTTTGGCGCTACACCCCGGCTACAAATCGTCTGAGCTTGTTTGTGCAGCCGACCTCTGCTATTGAGTTAAAGGCACCTGACAATGTGGTGGTAGCTCCTACAGGCGATCTGTTTCTCTGTGAAGATGGTCGTGGATCCGATGGGCTAGTAGGTGTCACACCCGATGGCGCGCTTTATCCATTTGCCCGTAACCGTTTGAACGATAGTGAACTAGCAGGTGTTTGTTTCTCCCTAGATGGAGAAATAATGTTTGTAAATATTCAAACGCCAGGAATCACATTAGCCATTAAAGGCTCTTGGTAGAAGACAAATAGGAGTGAAGTCTTGTTTGTGGACAGACAGTTTTGTGTCGATCTAATTCACCCCACAGTTTAGAAAGGCATAGGTTCTGATACGCAGCAAAAGATGTGTCTCTTTTGATGTCTCAAAATAACATTCTCAGAACTTCTAAGAGCTAGTAAGACAAGCTGCTAGAGTTCTAGTCTTATCTATACGAGGCAGGATCTTTAAGAATCTGCACCACCGGGATATCTTGATTTGAGTGTGAAGTGAAAGGCTCATACCGCAATATAAAAGGCACTGCTGATGACTGCGATAGCAATTGTAAGACTTATGAACGTAGCTTGGTCATCATGCATACCTCTTTCTGTCCAACCCTTCGACCATTTGGCTGCTCCTCTTCCTAAACCATGACCACAGAAAGTCCCATAGACCGATGATAGGATCAACTCTGGAATTAGCCAAACCCTTTGAATATCGTCGTAGCCAATTCCTGTTGAATGATTTTTTGCAACAAGATATCCCATAACTAAGCTGGCCGTAAATGTGATTGTTGTCGTGACAAATTTTATCCACCTTGTCTTTGTGAAGCTAAGAGAGAAATCAAAGATGAATTTGACTGTCAATGCAGAATAGTAGCTGATATTCCAACATAGCGGAATCCAAAGACCAGAGGAGCGAATAGCAAGACTGTAGTAAAGAGAAGATAGAAGTATTCCTAGTGCGAAAGTAACTCCCTG
>JBCBKQ010000135.1:0-15407 GCA_038521595.1 Cyanobacteria bacterium J06627_28
GGTGCAATAAAAATAGTACCCTCTGAATACCTTAATATAAAAAGGTTTTAGACTCTAGACTGCATTGTTGACATCGATGAGGTCCGCCGTTCGAGTCGGCGTACGTCCATTCCTCACAACCCCTGTCATGACTGACGTTCAGCGGTTTCTTGTACTCCATCATGAAATGTTTCCTACTATTTCTTTGAACAGTTTTTACATTGCTGATACTTTTGGATTCTCCGTCTTCGGTGTGAACTGAAGATATAGACAGGGCACAACGATCAGAGCAATTAGGGTGGCCGCAATTAAACCAAAAATAATGGCGCTACAGAGTGGCATCCAAGTAGGGTCGCTAAACGCCAGCGGAATCAGACCCAAAATTGTCGTGACACTGGTGGTAATAATCGGTCGTAGACGGTCGGCAACGCCGTTTGCTGCGGCCCGACGCACTGTCATCCCCTCAGACTGATATTCGTTCATGGTGTCTACCATCACAATCGCGTCGTTCACAACAATGCCAACCAGTGCAATAACGCCAATAAAAGTCGTAAAAGAGAACGGAATCCAGGCTAAAAAAGAACCCAAAAACGTGCCGATCAGCGCTAGGGGAATGGTCAACAAAATGATAAACGGCTGACGGAACGAGCCCAGCTGTAGGACCAGTACGGCAAATACCAGAAAAATAGCCAAGCCTAAAGCTTGTCCTGCCGACCCAAAGGTTTCGGCCTGATCTTCGCTCTCGCCTCCAAAGCTGTAGCTGTAGCCAGCGGGCCAGGATTTCTGCATTTCTTGCAGCTCTGCGTCTAAGTCGGCCAAAATTTCGCCACTTGTTCGGCTCGTATTTTTAGACAGCACTGTCACCGTTCGCTCGCCGCCCCGATGCGTCACCGACAGCGCTGATTCTCTCTGCATGGGTTCTACCACCGCACCTACTGGAATCACTTCATTGTCTGGATTGGTGCCAAAGAATCTGACCAAATTTAGCTCATCGCGCTGGGTGGGTCCGCCTACCTCACCATTTCGAGAGGGCCAAGCCGTACTGAGTCGAATCTCTAAGTCTTCTTCATTACCGCCGATATCAAAGTCTCCAACATCAACAGCTCTTGTGTAGTATTGAGCCTGACTCGTCACCGATTCAGCCGTAAGGCCATAAAAGTCGAGGGCTTCGCGTCGGGGAATCAGCTGTAGGTCGGGCTGTAAGTCTCCTAAGTTGTCGCGCACGTCGGAAGTGCCTGGAATGTCTCTTAGCGCCTGCTGAATCTCGCCCGAAATTTGTCGGAGCTGGGTTAAATCGTCACCCGATAGCTCTACCTGAATGGGATCGCCGCTGCCGGTTGCGCTCTGACTGTTGATGACTAAAGACGCACCTGGGTACTGTTGTACAATCTCACTGACCTCTTCGCGCAGGCCATCTATGTATTTGTAGGAAATCATTTCGCGGTCTTCTTCTGGCACAAACACCGCTGAGAATCCGACTAGGTAGCTGCCCTCTGAAGGCTGTAGCTCACCTGAACTGACTAGATTGCTGCGCTGCCCAGCGTATTTAATTACGCTCTCAAAGTAGTCTTTTTCTCGGAGTACGGGGCCGATATCATCTGCCACCTGCTGAGAAGTCGCTAGCGTTGCTGTGGGTGGCAGCTCTATGTTGATGCTCAGATTGCGACTGTCTTGCTCGGGAAAGAGGATGACGGGGACCTGCGTAAAGGCAAATATTGAACAAATGAATAGCGCGATCGCACCCAAAGACCAAGCTCTGGCCACTGCCTTACTACGCACCGTATGGTTCAAGCTCCAGCGGGTAAACTTCTCAGAGGCTTTTTCGCTCAGGCGATCAATGCGAGACTTTTTGACCTTTTGCCCATCACCCGCCGAGACGCCTGCCAGCAGGTAGCGAGAAAGTGGGATATCGATGACAAGAGCGATCGCAAAGCTCAAAACCAAACAAGTAATCGCCGTAATCGGCAGCAGCCGAATAAATTTACCTAACGTACCGCTAATCGACATCAGTGGCGTCATCGCCAAAATAGTCGTCAACTGTCCTGCAAAGGCAGGGCCAGCATAAGTCTTAACCGTTCTTAGCGCGGCCTGATCAAAGCTCAGCCCAGAGACAAAAATCCCCTCGTGCATTCCCTCCATCATCAAAATGAACACATCTACCAGGATGCCGAGCGCTAGCACCATCCCAATCAGCACCATGTTGTTCAGGGTTTGCCCCATCAGCCACAAAACTGCTAACGTCCCCAAAAATGTCAGCGGAATAGACAATCCTGCAATCAAGGCCTCGCGCCAAGAGAGCGCAACAAACAAAACAACAAACACCACGCCCATCGCCTGAAGCGCATTGACAAACAGATTGCCCAGCTGCTCCCAAATCACATCTGCTTCATTGGCTGTGATTCGATATTCCAAGCCAAACGGCCATTCGCTAGAGGTCTCAGCCGCTTCTAGCGGCGCCTTAACATTGTCAATCACCGCAATCGAGTCTTGTCCGGGCACCTTTTTGACTGAAACACTCACCACTGGTTCGTAAGGCGCACCCTGCCAGCTGATTTGCGCTCGCGTGTTTTCCTGCGCTAGCTCACGGCGCACCTGCGCGATCTTTGCCAGCCGTACCACTCGGTTATCAATACGCGCGACTGGTAGCTGGCGCAGGTCTTCGAGCTGTCGAAACTTACCGTAAAAGCGGACCTGAGTTCCGATTGTGTCGCTTTCAATTTCATTCAATGGCGCGTCAATATTGGCGCTGCGAATCCGGTTCGCCACTGTTGCAGGCGAAATTTGTAGTGCCGCTAGGGTCGCCGGATCCATTTGTACCTGCACAACTTCTTCTCGAGCGCCGGCCAAATTCACCTCGGTAACGCCTGCCACATCTTCTAGCCGGTCTTGCAAATCTTCGGCAGCTCGGCTCAGTACACTTGCGTCTATATCACCAAATAGCGCGATGGTGACAATCGGCGCGTCGCTGACCGATACCTGTTGCACAACCGGCTGATCGGCCTCTTGCGGGAGTTCTGGTTCTGCCTGAGAAACGGCATCCCGCAGCTTTTGAATAGATTGATCGACCGGAGCATCGGAGCGAAATTCGACATTAATTAAAGAGAACCCACTGTATGAGGCACTCTGGATTGAGCTGAGCCCTTCCACCGACTGAATCTCTGTTTCTAGCTCATTAGTCACCTGTTGTTCAATCGTGTCGGGGTCAGCGCCGCCCCAAGTTGTTGTAATAGTTGCTGTGGCAATATCAATATCCGGATTAGACTGCTTGACCATTGAGAGATAGCCCAAAATTCCGCCAACTGTCAGCAGCAGCGCTAGCAGAATGCCGAAGATAGGCTGTAAAAAGAAAAAGCGCAGCAGCTTGGATGGCTGCTGACGATCAGACGGCTTGTTCTCGCCAGTGTCTGTGGGTGAATTAGTCAGGGCTTGAGTCATTATTCCAGCCCTCCATTCCCTGCTTCCGTTCTATCTACAAAACGATTCCTAGCTATCTGAACTGTGGCCCCATCTACCAAGCGATTTTGCCCTGCGACAACAACCATCTCATTTTCAGCAACGCCGCTTAAAATCTGTCGCTTAGTCAAGCCTTCAATTCCTACTTCTACCTGTCTCTGTTCCACAGTGTTATTGGCAGTGTTAACGACAAAAACATAAGGCTGTTGGTCCCGGTAAATTACTGCATTGAGCGGCACCACTACGGCGCTTGATTCTTCAGCTGTAGCTACCCATGTGGTGACGTTTTGCCCGTGCTTTAGCGATCTACGGTTACTGGTAATGCGCGAAGTCACCTCAATAGAACGCTCGCCAGGATTCACTGCTGGATTGACCGCAATGACCTGCCCGCGAGCATCCGCCCGCTCGAGTAAATTCTCTTTGCTACTGCCTAACTGATCTCCCGACTGATCTTGAGTGACCAAAGCCGTCTGCCCCGGTTCTACCTGTTCGCCTCGATAGGCTGCAAAATCAGCGACTACCTCGTACTGGCTCGGATCAACGACTACAATGGGAACGCGATCCAAAATGGCACCATAGTCCTGACCGAGCTGAGAAGAAACAGATTGCGGCGTATAGTATTCGTTCTCTCTCAGATTCATGTAGGCAACAACGCCATCGAAAGGCGCGTAGAGCTGGGTGTTTTCGAGGGCTACTTGAGCTTGCTCCAACCGAGCTTGAGCGGTGGTAATTTGAGCATCGAGCGCCTGCTGTTGACCCCGAGCTGCCGCGACCTGCGCCTGGGCAGTGTCTATCTGTGATCTGGCGGCGGCCACCTGAGACTGGGCCGCTGCTACCTGGGCAGCTGTGTCTTGAGCCATATTGCGCCGAGAGTCTCGTTCTGCTGCTGAGAGTGCGCCCTGGTTGTACAGGGTTTGGTATCGGTCGAAATTGGTTTGCGCTAGCGATCGCGCCGATTCTGCTTGATTGAGCTGGGCCAATGCCTGGTCAACTTGAGCTCTCGATTGTGTTACCTGAGACTGAGCGCTGGCAACATCTGCACTCGCTGCAGCCTTTCGCTGTCTGGCTTCGGCAACCGCAGCCCTAGCCTGATTAATCTCAGCTTGCAAGGTACGATCATCAACTTGCGCTAGCAGTTCGCCCGCCGCAACAGAGTCGCCCGCTCGCAGCGTTCGGCCATCTCTATCGGCAACGTAGGTCACATCACCAGCCGTATCAAAGGCTAAATGCTTGAATCGCACGGCCTGAACCAATCCTTCACTCGACGTCCAAGCGCTAATCGGCGCGGTTTCAGCAGTGGCGGTTTGAACGGAAACAGCAGCGGTGGTCTCAGTGGCTGGCGGCGGCGCATTTTTATCGCGAATTCTGATGTAGGAGAGTCCGCCTACTGCAACCACTAAGCCCACAGCGGGAATGAGCCACCATTTTTTGAGGCGATCGCCCCACGATTTCCCTGCCGATGTAGAAGAGGCTTCATCCGCCTCTTCTTTGTCCATACTCTCCTGATCCGCATCACTCTCAGGCGATCGCAGTTCTGTTTTGTCCTGTTCTGTTTTGTCCTGTGTTTCGTCCTGTAGAGGCAGCGGCTGTGGCACAGCGACAGCGCTTGTTTGTTTATACGATGACCCCAGGTCAGAAGGTGGCATTGTTCGAGAGGACATAAGCTTGCAGAGGGTATATTTCTGACCTGCTCCAAAATGAGCATGCCAAAAGTACGTTAGTTTACACAGGTTGCCACAGCAATCCATTTCTAGAATCTCTCGTCTGAAAGACATCTGTGAAAAAACTGTTGTGTTGTGTCTGTATACTTTGACCTGTTGTGAATATCTCACTCAATATCATCATCCACACAGAAAAACGGTACAGCAAACAAAGCTATCTCTGTCTTTACCTATCTCTATCTGTAGAAACAAACAACTTATGAGCGGCGATGTTACTGTGTGAACCTAATGTGCAAACGTTGATTCTTTTGTTGTTATTGATTTTGTTGTTACTAAGGAGTTCCTTTAAATGAATCTTTGTAGTTTTTCGAGCCTTGTGGGTCAACTGAGTCGCAGACAGTTGGCGATAGTAGGGCTGGTTTCCAGCAGTGCTTGGCTGGCGATCGCACCCTTCGACAAAGCCGCCTTTGCCCAAGACAATACTACCAACTGTCCCGGCATCTTTTACCGGGAGCCCTTTACCCGTCGAGTGGCTGCGCCTGCTGGTTGCCCACTGACGGAATATCAGCAGCAGCAGGCGACTGAACCTGTTGTTCCCGAGACAGTGATACCTGCGCCAGCTGTGGTCGCGCCTGTAGTCACTGATCTTACTATGAATCCTCCGGTGGGAATCAGTGGCGTTCCATTGCCGGAGTCTCGTGATCAAGCAGTCGCGATCGCCTCGCCGACAAACAATCAGTTGAGCATCTCGCTGATAAACAACACGGGAGCGCTCGTCACTTATGAGGTGGTAGGCGATACTCAAGTCAGAGAGCTAATGCCAAACGAATCAGCCATGCTGCAAAACCTGCCACTACCTAAGACCATAACGCTAGTAAGGCCCGACGCAGGGTTGCTAGACATTGCCGCTGAAGGTATGGAAGACGGGATGCTGCAGATTTCATTATCCGCTGAGACAACATTAGACAGTACTCAAGGCGTTATTAGAATTCAGCCGGACGGTCAAGTCTTTGTCAACTGAATGACGACTTGAAACCATACTAATTTTGAGCTTTACGTTTGAACTTTACGTTTGCACTTTACGTTTGAGCTTTACGTTAGAGCTTTATATTCAGGTAGAGCGGGGGCAGGTTACCCTCGATCTACCTGAATATCTTAGTTTTTCGTCCATTTATGCCAGCTGCTGTCTTCTGTATTTTCATGGAAAACAGAAACGTGACCATTGGTCATTGCTACGTTTTATCAGCGCAGTGCGAAACCTGCGTAGCATGAGGGTTAATTACCTATAGCCATTCATCTTTTTTTCAGGGTATTCACGTCGCTCGAACTAGCATCATCCTGCCTCTCTGAAAGCTCTGTTTTTGAAAACGTCTTCCCAATTCGTTCGAGCAGTCGCTCATTGAGAGGTGACTCGCCCTAGTAAGTGTTGCTGGCAGATGTTTATTTCATAATCAACGCTGTAGGTAACCCAGCTATCAGGCGCTTTTTTGACAGGCTTACCTGAAGTAATAGAGATAACATATCGACCGCTTGCAAAAATCCCTATCCCTGCAGCTAGAACAAATAGCAGTGTCAAGATAAGTCTTGTCATATAAGTCTTGTAATCCGCTGACGGTTTGGTCGTAAACTCATTTTTCTTTACCCCCCCTTGTCTGCTGAAACTAAAACACCATGCAGGATGGCGACGAAGTCGCTACTGCCTACGGCGAGACTGAGCGACTCTATCGCCATCCTGCATGGTGGCTGATTAACCAGTTGATTAGCTATCGGAGCCGATAGGTGCGTTCTCTAATGGGTTTGGGGTCAGCGCATCCGGAACGGAAGGATCTTGACCGGGGCGGCCCTGGTCAAGAAAAAAGCCAAAGTAAGCAGCGGCGATTGCTGTGCCCAAATGCAGCCATACGTCGTTACCGTAGACTGGCATTATGCCGAAAAGCGTATTGGCAATAGGAATAAGACCTAGAATGCCAACCAGTCCGAGCCAAACAGCTAGGGAGTCAGCATACAGACGAGCAAAGGGCTCGGTTCCGACAAACCCAACTAGGCCGATTAGACCGATGATGATGTAGACGATTGATTCAAAAGCATTGACGGGGAAAAGTCCGTATAGTGCCCTGACACCCTCTAGCGTCACATCACCAAATACCACTTGAGAAACGGCTTCTGTAGGGTTTAACAATGAAGAAATCGCGCCAGAGAATCCTAGAGTTAGGTATAGGACACCGACCATTAACGAAAACGTCTTAACTGACATATACAATAAAATCCTGTAAGTGAGTTTCTCCTCTTATTAGAAGTGACTTTTCGAAAACACGCACTATTCAGATGGGGGAGTTTTTACTCATCAAAGGGGTTGAAAAAACAGTTTTTCCTGCTTGAGACGAAGATGTTAATCTACCAGATAGGAATTTTGCTCTCCGAATTTTGCCCTCCGGCTTATGGCCGGTGGCCGTTCTACAGACTGCGATCGCACAGCAATATCAATCGCAGTAATACTAACAGCGGTCAGAAAATAGCGCAGAAGCAGTCTTCGACATGACTACCGCGATTATAATTTCACACCTTTTTATAGATGTCTGAATTGTTCAGTTTTTTATAATAGGTGCCTGCAATAGGTATCAGCGTAATCCAATGATTTGTGAGATGACATCCTAACCTCATCCATTTTAATTTTACTCGTAGCGCTTTTATCGACAGTTTTTTACCTTTGAGAACTCGCTATATGACTGAGAATGATATTCGTAAACCAGAAGACTTTTTTATGCCTCGCAGTAAATATCGGGGAAAGTTTACGCCTCAAAATTTGATTTTCGATTCAAACTTGCAGGAATTTGCTCAGCAAGTCGTTCTGCTTTGTGGGTTGGAGACCAGCGGCAAAGTTAGTAACACTGAAGCCTACAACAGCATTAAGCAACTTTGGAAAGATCTCAAAAACTCAAAAGAAAACCTGCTTGTAGAAGAAGAAGATCTAACCCAGAATGAGGAATAAGTCATTTTATAGCAGTGGAGGCTTTGCCCACAGGCATGTAGGGAGCCAGATCTGAACTCCCTCTCCCCAATGGATAGGGAGTTAGGGTGAGAGCAATGCGGTGTGTTATTTACTCGCAGCTATAGCCGTTCGCACTTAGCTTACGCCACTACGAATAGCTATAGTACAGACGGCTGCCTCCCTTGCTACCGAACAGGTAGAGCCAAAAATGAATGATCTGAGTGGTGTGAGTATTTTAATCGTTGATGATAATCCCGATTCGCTTGAGATCGCGGCCTTTGGGTTAGAGCTGGCAAGTGCGACGGTCTCTGTCACAGAGTCTGGTACTAAAGCGCTTAGGATGCTCGATCAGACTGTTTCAGATGTATTGGTCAGTGATATTGGGATGCCAGATATGGATGGCTACACACTGATAGAACAAATCCGGGCGCGGGCACCTGAGCGTGGGGGGAATATTTTAGCGATCGCGCTGACGGCGTATGCTAGTGACACAGAAGCTACGAAAGCTGTAGAAGCTGGGTTTCAGCGTCATTTGGCTAAGCCAGCCGGGCCAGATGAGCTAGCAAAAGCTATTTTTGAACTTCTTAACCGATAACAAAACACAGTTGAGTCACTGTTTGTTCCTTTTGATAGTGTGCTATCTGTTTCTGTGGGTAGAGTTTGCGAGTGAGAAAATCAGCCTACTGTTAATTGTTCTGCCAAAGATAAGCCAGAAAAGATTGGCTTAGCGAATTATGTTAATTAGTGATGCTTAAGATCTCTAGGCGATATTTCCAGGCGACCGTGCCGCCCATACATCGCTTCATTGCCGCTAGTTTTCTAGGATTTGCCATCGCCATCGGCATTGTTTTCATCGGTAGCCCCGGCGGGGTAGGCAGCGTGATCGCGCAGGGGATTTCCTTTGGCGGTGGTGATGCGCTTAGCGCCGAGGTGCTGCCGCCCAGCGGTGTCACACGCTATGGCGTGTTAGAAGCCGCCTGGGTCTCTTCCCCTATTAGCCGAGAGAATTTATTCCAAATCGCGTCTCCTACCATCATTGATCGCAGCAGCATACAGGCAGATCGGCTGCCGGTAGAAGCACGGGCCGACATTATAGAAGACTTGTTGTGGTTAGAGATTTCTCGCTACCGAGAAACCGCACTGTCAGAACTATTCAGTAGGCTTGGCCCATTCAACCCCTTCTTCGCATCATCCAAAGCAGACACGCCTCACACCACTCAGGTCATCATTTCCACGCTAGATAATCTGACCGTCGTGCAGTTTGCCCAACCCAACGATGCCAGACCGCTTACTGTGGCGACCGTGACGTCAACAGATGCGGATTTTTACGGCCAGAGCATAGATGCGATCGCGCAGCAGTGGAAGGACCGTCTAGAAAGGGAGATTTCTCAGGCTCAAATAATTTATTCAGCCAAAGTCCTCAGACAAAATGTTCGCCAAGCTGTTTACACAGTCATTGGACTGTTGTTATTCACAGCGCTAGTGCTGTATCTGCGGCAGCACTTAAACCGTCGGCGCAGAGCACTGAAGCAAAAAGTTGCTGATAGGGTTGAACAAACTGCTGCTAATACGGATAAGAGAGAAACGCAAACGCAGCCTGCCGAAGATAGTCCAGCCGAGAATAGTCCAGCTGAGAATAGTCCAGCTGAAAGTCATTTAGCTGAAGGCAATTCAAGTCATCCAGCCAAAGGTCAGCCAGCCAAAGGTCGTTCAGCTAAAGGTCATCCAGCCAAAGATAATCCAACGGTGGCAAAAGCTTTTACCCAAGGGCTTACGAGAGACTTGACCAAAAACTTGACCAAAGACTTGACCAAAGAATTCAGGCGCGGACAGCTCACTCAGCTATTTGAGCAGCAGCTGAGCCTCTCTAAGCGAATTAACTTTTATCAGTTTTTGCAATGGATTTTACTGTGGATAACGGTACTGGCCTGGTACGGAAGCATCTATATTTTGACCACTCAGCTACCCACACTCATGCAGTGGCGCGAAAGAGTACTCACCGGCCCCCTAGTGCTGCTGGCCATTTGGTTTTTAACCAGCATTGCCATCAGAATTTCAACCACACTTATTCAGCGTTCTATTAACGTTTGGAAAGAGAGTCCTAGGCTGACCTTTGGCAATGTTCGCAGGCAGGTCTTGCTCTCTCAAACTATTTCAGGCGCCTTGCAGGGCCTGGCCATTAGCATTCTAGTCAGCTTAGGAATTTTACTCACCCTCATTCAGTTTGGTCTTCCCGTTTCCTCTTTGTTGACAGGCGGAGCCCTGATTGGCGTGGCACTCTCTTTTGGCGCACAAAACCTCATCAGAGATGTGGTAAACGGCTGTTTAATTTTGATCGAAGATCAGTTTGCGGTGGGGGATGTCATCTCGGTAAATGGCGAGGCAGGTATTGTTGAATCGTTGAATCTGCGCCTAACCCAGCTAAGAAACGCCGAAGGTGAGCTGATCTCAGTACCTAACAGCAACATTTCACTGGTTAAAAATCTCACTAGCAGCTGGTCGCGGGTAAATTTGCCCATTGAGCTTGCTTACAATACTGACGTGGATCAGGCGATCGTACTTGTTGAAAAAGTGGCGCGATCGCTCAGCGATGACGAGGCTTGGCGTTCCTCTATTTTAGAAGATCCAGAAGTGCTGGGGGTAGATAGTTTTGGTCAGAACAGCATGACGCTTCTGTTGCAGATACGTACAGAACCCTTGCAACAGTGGGCAGTCGCTCGCGAGCTACGACGTCGGCTAAAGCATGCTTTTGACAAAGCTGGCATTTCCATTCCCTTTCCGCAGCAGCTAGTTCAGTTTGAAAACACGCTGCCAATCGCTAAAAAAGCTGAAAACAACACACAACAAATTACGCACCATTACGATGACCATACCGACAAAAATTCTAATACTCATGCTTCCTAAGGAATTGATATGCACCTTGTGATGACGCTGCTGCGCTGGATATTGGGCGGCCTCTGCCTCGGCGTAACGATTTTTCTGGTGAGCTTATACATTCGAGGTGCCTTTCGCTGGCGAGGGCTATTCCGTATTGAAGGGCCGCTGGCACCGGGCGATGCTCACTTTTCACAGGTGCTCACCAGCCTGAGTCATTCTCGACTGGCAACAGGCAACATTATAGGATTTTGGTCTCGTATTGACGATATTCAGCGGGCTCGGCTGGCAGCGATTGCTGCTGCCCAGCACAGCATTCAGTTTGAAACCTTTATGATGACGCCGGGAAAAAGGGCAGATAACTTTGCCGATGCGATCGCCCAGCGAGCCATTGAAGGCGTCACCATACAGCTTTTGGTTGACCACTACGGTGCCAAAGCAATGGGCGAGCGCTACTGGCAGCGGCTGCGTTCAGCCGGTGCTCAGGTCATCTTTTTTAACCCCTTCGACTGGCGAGCGCCCGCCGACTATGCTGGGCGCACCCACCGCAAGCTGTTGATTATTGACAGCGTTCAGGCCCTCATTGGCGGCGCAGGCATCTCAGATTTATGGGATGGCATAGAAAAAGAAGACGACACCCAACCTTGGTTTGATGTGGAAATTGCGATCGCAGGCAAAAGCGTCACCACCCTCTCAGCCATTTTCCAATCACATTGGCAAGGCCATCGACTGTCCTCTTCATTAGTCAGCACGGTAAATGCAAAAATGATTGAACCTCATGCTGCAAACCCAGACCATAGTCATTCAAAACTGCTGATCACCCCTGGCAACAAACCCAGCTATCGCCACTCGGCAGTTAGGGACTTAAAGCTGACCCTCATCACCTGCGCTCAGCAAAAGATCTGGCTATCAAGCCCCTACTTTCTACCCAATCAGAGTGCCCGCCAACTTCTCATTGCCGCTCAAAAGCGTGGCGTTGATGTCCGGATTTTAACAACCAGTGAGCGCTCAGACAAAAAGCCCGTATATTACGCCTCCTGTGAAGTCTATGGCCCGCTGTTAGCGGCTGGCATAAAAATCTTTGAGTATCAACCTAGTATGCTCCATGCCAAACTGTTGCTAATTGATGACACTTGGATCAATACTGGCAGTGCCAACTTTGACTACCGCAGCTTCCTGCACAACGATGAACTCGATATCACGACCAACAGTCCTAAACTGGTCAAAAAAGTAATTCAAATATTTGAACATGGCTTTGCCAACAGTCATTGCATTACGCTGAAGCGATGGCAACAACGCTCTTGGCTGAAGCATCGACTCCTTGGCAACATTGTGCGCTTAGTACAATGGCAGCTATGAAACCCACGCTGCCACCCACAATGTAAGCGCCAAACGCACCCGAAGCTGCGCCCAATAAGCCACCCAAAATATGGCTGGCGAGATCACCAATGGGGAGGACATCAATACCTGTGAGCACATTAAATGCCAGCACCTTAGTGCTACTTGCCATACCAGAAAAGCTGAGCATCCGTTACAGCAAATAGGTGGCTAGGCTATTTCAGTTTTGTCTCTATTGTTATCTCTATGGCTAAGCAGACCTAACGTACCGACAAACAAAATACCTATGATGGCACCTGGTTCAGGTACAGAAGCTTTGTCGTTGCCGTCTGTGCCAATGTTATCGACATTCAAAATCTGTACTCTACCCTGGAAAAAGTCACCGACGTATAGCGTTTCATCTTCGTACTCTAGCCCCGCAGTCCAATTGAAGACGCCCGGCTCCAACACCAGCGGATCGCCAAATGGGGCTTCTCCTAACATGGGAGGCGGCACTACTTTTCCGTCTGCGCTGCGAGCAGGTTCGCCGTATTGAGAGAGAAAATTGCCCTTAGAATCGAAAACCTGCACACGCCCGTTTTGAGAGTCGGCTACGTAAATGTTGTCAGATTCATCAACGTCAAGACCGATAGGTTCGTTAAACTGCCCAGGATCAGTACCTTCTGTACCAAAGGCAAAGAGAAAATCACCGTCGGAATTTAGCACCTGAATTCGGTTGTTGAACTGATCTGTGATGTATAGATTTCCGGTTTTGTCGGAGATACCAACAGCAGCTGGGCCTAAAAATTCTCTGGGCGCGGAACCTGAGGTGCCGATTGTTTTGGTGAGCTCACCCGCTCGGTTATATACCTTGATTTCATCGCCGCTGAAGTCGGGTACATAGATGTCACCTTTGGCATCGAAGTCAAATCCTCCCGGACCAAAGAAAGGTCGGTTAGCAACTTGGCCACTAAAAGATCCAAAGGAACCCACAAAGTCACCCGAGAGGGGGTCGTAGATGTCGATTTCGCTGTTGAAAACATCGCCAACATACAAGTTGCCAGAGGTTGGGTCAAACTTGATGGCACCGGGCTCATCGAGTTCGCCAATGCCTTTGCCGCCAATACCCACAGAACGAAGATATTCACCGTCGGGGGAGAAGACTTCTATTTTGTTGCCGACTTCGGGTACGAACTCGCCGGTTAATGGGTCGATACCGCGACCATTGGCGACGTATACGTTGTTATCTGGACCAACGCCTACGCCCTGAGGAACAAACAGTTCGCCAGGACCGAAGCCTGGAGAGCCTACTGAGCTATCGAAGGTTATTGTGACGGCTTTGGCGGTGAGAGTCGTTAGCGCGAAAGGTGTGAAGGTTGCGATCGCAACCAAACAGAGTTTGAGCAGTTTCATGATGGAGTTTTTAGATGAGGGTTGAAGGAAAATCTAAATCTGCTATTTCTTTTTCTTCAAAACAGAAATGCCACCTACGCCTGCGAACACTATTCCTAGGATTGAGCCCGGCTCGGGAACAGATTTTGGATCTTTCCCCCCGACATCTCCAGCTAGATCAAGACGAACAATTTGACCTTCACCGCCACCGATAGCTCTGTTGGCAACAAAGATACCGCCATCGGGGCCGATGGTGATACCGTCAGCCGACTCGAGCCCTTCTCCGGGGGCGACTAAAACCGTCTTTTTGCCGTCGGGTGAAATACTGGTTAGGCTGCTCGGCAAGGAGCGAATATCTTCTCCTTTCCAAGGGGCCTCATCACTAAACTCAAGCACTAGCAAATTGCCGTCAGCATCGAACTCGATATCGGTGATTTGGGTGAAGCCTTCAGCGTAAACTTCAGGTGTGCCGTCCTCTTTGAGCTTGAAAATGCGAGCTTGGCCTTCAGGGTAAGGGAAGCCTGTGTACTCACCGACGTAGACGGCACCGTCTGGCCCAATCGCATTGCCAGTGGGCACAGACTGAATAGAGATAGCGTTGGGATTACCAGGGACTGGCTCAAACAAACCTGGCAGCAAGTCGCCAGGATCTTCACCGCCTTCTGGGGGTGCGCCAGTTGGGGGTGCACCATCTGGAGGCGTGCCAGGACCACCGCCTAGAACAGGTGGATTACCGTCTATTGCTTCGCCAATTACTTCGCCATTACCCAAGGGATTTACCTCTGGTTCCAGCTCTTCAGGTGGATTTTGAGGCGGAAATTCGGGGTTTTCTACAATGAGCCTGGGGAGTGCTGTTGCTTTCCCTTCACCGCTTGCTAGGTCAATCTCATAGGTGGCGTTACCACC
Organism: Cyanobacteria bacterium J06627_28; assembly: GCA_038521595.1. Taxonomy (GTDB): domain Bacteria; phylum Cyanobacteriota; class Cyanobacteriia; order Phormidesmidales; family Phormidesmidaceae; genus Phormidesmis. Next base: position 14,572 of record JBCBKQ010000135.1, read on the forward strand.
GCCATCTACTACATAGGCTTTGCCATTGGCAATATCTAGGTCGTAGGGGTTGGTGACATAATCGCCTTTGTCGGGGTTCCGAGTGACTTCAAAGAGGCCAAAGTCAAATATTTCAGTGTATTCTTCTGTTTCTAAATCAATCTTGAACAGTTTAGCGAGATCTGGCGTTGCTAGAACATCTTCGATGGGAGAGGGAGGGAACGTAGCCTTTTGACCGTCTGGGACAGGAAAGTCTTGAGCGAGGATGCTAATTTCTTCGTCACGGTTTCCAGGGTAGCCTGCAAAGCCGCTAATGATGTAGGCATTGCCCGCTGCGTCGAAGTCAATATCAGCCAGGCCAGCGCCCTGGTTTTTTGAAGGTTGCTCTGCCAAAGAAGAGAATCCGTTTAGCAACGTACGTTTGTTGCCATTGGGAGAGATAGCGGTGATTTTACTGCTATTACCTGCACAGATGGGTTGAAACAGTGTACTAGGAGAAGGCTGGCATCTGTCGGTATTGCCCCCCACACCTGGCTCGGGTATATATAGTGTGCCGTCCGGTGCAAAGTTAAATCCACGAGGCTGGTCGAGCCCACTCGCAATAAGCGTTAGGCTTGCGGCACGAGCGGCCATGACATTTCCTGAGAAAAAGGTCATGCACAGCGCTAAGAAGGAGAGACTAATAGTCCTAATTTTCATAAGTATCTTTTATTGACTGAAAAGTGGATAAGAACTGTGAAAACGATGCATCCAGACTTGTTGTCGTCTATATGAGCTGGATTTAGCTATCGCGTAGTGAGAAAGAACCGTGTAGTGAGGCTATGCCTAGGGAGAAGCAGTTTAATAAGCCCCCCAAA
>JBCBKQ010000136.1:0-15368 GCA_038521595.1 Cyanobacteria bacterium J06627_28
TCGACCACCATGTCAGCTTCACCCTTTGGCCCAGGTGGCACGATGAAAATCTCTCGCCCTGGGCCAATGAGCTGATAGCGATGTTTTTCTGCCCAGGTCCCAATGGCACTGTAGCTAAGGTGGCCATTTTCAGGCCCACCAAAGCGAACGGCTGTCACCGCAAGTTCTGCGAAAGGCAGCGATCGCAAGACCATTGGCGCATTTTGTCTAGGCAAAGGTACGACGATATCCAAAGCATGATTGAGCAAAAATCCCAGCTCCAAATCCCAGTTTTGTTCTTCGTAGCGCTCACAGTGAATGACGGCAGCGAACTTTTCTAGAGATTTAGGTTTTATCTGTTTAGAGACAGCTCCATGCATTTCAGCAATCGTTGCAAGTGTTTCCTCTAGGGTTTTGAATGATCGCCGTAAAGCGAGAAAGGGCTTAGCCTCTAGGCTTTTGAGAACGACGTCATCATCTTGAAAGCAGCCTTTTTTTTCAATTTGTTCTAGTCGAGATTCCACAGCCCGAAGGCGAGCTGCTTCAGTTTGCAGGGTTTGTTCTATCTGCGCTTTTTTGAGCGTCAGCATTCCTCGAATTTCTTCAGCAGAGACCTCGTTGGCTGTGAGACTTTTGACTTGATCTAGGGAGAGCCCCAAATCTTTTAGCGCCAAGATGCGGTTGAGCCCTGTTAGCTGTTCAACGCTGTAGTAGCGATAGCCTGTGTCGGCATCGCAGCGTATGGGCACAAATAGCCCAATCTCATCGTAGTAGCGCAGTAGGCTAGCTGGAACCTGCGCAATTTTAGAAAACTCCCCAATTCGAAACATATATTGGTGCCCTCTGCTTTTCCATTCGATATTTCGCAGTCTAGGGCTTCAAGTAACTTGAAGGTCAAGGCGTTATCTAAAAATAATTTTGAATCTAAAAATAATTTTGAGGGCGGATGCTCAACTTAAGAGGCCATTCGCTTTTTGTGGCGATAACAGGCCCATACCAGACGAAGAATTCGTTACCCTGGGAAAAGACACTAGGAGACGCGATCGCCCGCCATGGATTTTGCCGAAAGCCTGAAAATGGCCACTAAAACGCTGAGTGCGAACAAGCTTCGTAGCAGCCTAACGATGCTGGGCATCATCATTGGCAATGCCTCGGTGATTGCGATGATTGGCATTGGTGAAGGGGCCCAAAAGTATGTGACGGGTCAGCTGCAAAGCCTAGGGCCAAACGTACTGTTTGTGGTACCGGGCAGCCGCGAAGCTCGCCAGCTGGGTGATTTGGATGTGCCTCGCAATTTGGTGCTAGCTGATGCCAGGGCGCTGGCGACTCAGGTGCCCTCTGTGGCAGCGGTCGCTGCCGAAAAAACGACCCAGGGCATTATCAGCTATCGCAATCGTAATACAAGCAACAGCATTGTCGGTACAACGGAAGGCTTTCTAGAGGTTCGTAGCTTTGAGATTGCTCAAGGGCGTTTTATTAATAATTTAGATGAGCGCTCTAATAGTTTGATTGCGGTGGTGGGGGCTACGCTGGCAGAACAGCTTTTTGATCAGGAAAGCGCGCTCGGTAAGCAAATCCGCATCAAGGGTATTACCTTTGAAGTGGTCGGCGTCTTGGAGAAAAAAGGCTCTAGTTTGGGGCTAGACTATGATGATTCGGTGATGATTCCGCTGACGACGCTGGCCAGCCGCATTGTGGGGCGCACCTCTCCCTATGGCGTAGATGTGGGCTTTATTTCGGTCTCTGCCGACAGTCAAGAGGCGATGGAAACGGCTGAATTTCAGATTACGAATTTGCTACGCTTGCGCCATGGCATTACAGATGTGGATGACTTTTATATTTCTAGTCAAGATACGCTGTTGGACATTGCGAATACGGTGACCGGGGCGCTGACGCTGATGCTGGCTGCGATCGCATCTATCTCTCTTTTTGTTGGCGGCATTGGCATTATGAATATCATGCTGGTCTCTGTGCGCGAGCGAACCCAAGAAATTGGCCTGCGTAAAGCCATTGGTGCGAGTCAAAAAGACATTTTGAGTCAGTTTTTAATCGAGTCGATTATTCTCTCTGCCATCGGTGGGCTAGTTGGGACTGCGCTAGGGGCTGGGGGTATCTTTTTGATAGCGGCATTTACCCCGTTTGAGGCGGGTGTGTCTGCCGCTGCGGTTATTATCGCGGTGGGTGTTTCTGGCAGCATTGGCCTGTTTTTTGGCGTAGTGCCTGCTCGCCAAGCGGCTAAGCTCGATCCGATTGTTGCTTTGCGCAGCGCCTAAAGTTTCTATACTGATTTTTACACTTCTTTTTGCGCTCAGAACTGTTTTACTCGCCAGCGTCTATTTATGTCTCCGCTTATTCAGTTTCGACAAATCTCCAAAGTCTATGGGGCTGGCAATACAGAAGTAAGAGCGCTATGGGATGTTGATATGACCATCAACAGCGGTGAATACTGCTCGATTATGGGGCCGTCGGGCTCTGGAAAATCCACCGCGATGAACATGATTGGCTGCCTCGATCAGCCGACAGACGGCGAGTATTTATTCGACGGGCAAAATGTTGCGCAGCTGCCTGAGAACGATTTGGCAACTATTCGCAATCGCAAAATAGGCTTTGTTTTTCAACAGTTTCATTTACTCACGCATCTCACGGCGCTGGAAAATGTAGAGCAGCCGATGATGTATGCCGGGGTGAATGGAAAAGAACGAAAAGAGAGAGCTGCGGATGCGCTAGAACGGGTAGGGCTGGGCAATCGGGTGAATAATCGGCCCAATCAGCTATCGGGTGGACAGCAGCAAAGGGTTGCGATCGCCCGCGCCATTGTCAATAATCCTTTACTCCTGCTTGCAGACGAACCCACAGGCGCGCTTGACACGCAGACTACCCAAGACGTCATTGATATTTTTTCAGAGCTAAATGAAAGCGGCATCACCGTCGTGATGGTGACCCACGAGCCAGAAGTCGCTAGGCTAACTAACCGCGTTGTCTGGTTTCGAGATGGTGAAGTGCTCAATCACAATCTAGATCCGGCGGAGCTGGCTAGCGTGACGGCTGTTCCTGTGTAGACGGTGCTATGCAGGCATGACCGCTCTATCGACCCAGATAGGATCACAGGTGACGACGAGATCCATCGCCAAATGTGGAAAGACGGGCTGTAGCTTTTCGTAAATGAGCGATCGCACCCGATCTACCTCGCCAGCCTGGTAACCTTCTTCCTGCTCTAGGCTCACGCACAAATACACCTGCACGTACAGCATACGGCCCATGTTGGTTTGCCGCAGGTGATAGTTTTCGTGAGGGACAGTTTCTAACACGTTGGCCACCATTGCTTCTACCTGCTCTCGCTGGGAGCTATCGGGTGAGCGGCCCATGATTTGTAGTCCATTTTGAATGACGGTTTGCAGCGGTAGGGGCAGTACAAACAGGACTAATAGTAGTACCAAAGCTGGATCCGCATAGGGGATGAACCATTCCCAGGTGGTGTTTTTGAGAATTAGGATGAGGGCGAATGCGATCGCAACCGCACCGCTAATCACCCCGTCAATCAGCCAATTTTTATAGTCCAACTCCAAAATTTGCGACTGACTCTGATCGGCAAATCGACGTTGCAACAGCGCCATAACCAAGCAGCCTGCCGAAGCCAACAGCGCGTACCATAGCGCAATATCCGCCTCAATCAGCCGTCCACCTTCCATCAGCGCTTTTATTGCTGTAAAGAGTGCAAACAGCGCCACCACCGTAATCGCCAGCCCCTTGCCCATGTTCAAAAAAGGCTCGAACATGGCGTAGCCAAAGGGATAATCGTCGTCTCCGGGCTGCTGAATAAGTCTAGAAATATATAGTGATAGAAGCGAAATGGCGAGATGAATGGCGGAAAAAAGACCGTCTAGGAAGATAGCTTCGGACTGTGTGCGTAGGGCAAAGGCGAGGCCAAGAAATGCGATCGCAGCATTGCCCCACAGCGTAAGCTTCAGCGCCCGCCGTTCGATTCGATTCGCCGCTGTCACATTGAGCGGCGTATTCGCTTGGCCAGCGATATTAGTATCAGAGCTAGACACCGTTTTGACCATTAAAGAACAAATACATCCTTATTTAGCGTAGCTCAATGCCGTCGTCGCACCAATGACGTTCTTATTTTAGAAAAAATCTGCACAGACCTGCATATTGTTTCTGAGTCGTCCTAAGTAAAGAGTGCAGGGGATAACACCCCAAACACAACACTCTCTTAACTTAGGACAATTGACTCATGAAATTCCTCAAACTTTCTACTTCCGTTTTGGCAACGACAGGTCTACTACTTGTCACTGCTCCCGCCTTTGCCAATCCATTTTTACCCACACTCGATAACGTATTTATTCCACCTACCGTGCCTGTTGTTCCAGAGCCTCCTACACCTGCTACGCCTGAAAACTCCTCTCAAAGTGAAGACGTCGGCAACAGCGAGGTGCAAGGCCTAGGCGACCATGATTCTTGGGTAAGTCAGGACTTGTTGGCAGAAGACCCTCGGGCACTGTGTAGTGATGTCGGCTTGGGTAGCGATACGTATGCCATGAATACATCGTCTTCTTCTAGCAGTTCTTCACGTACTCGTACTGCAACATCCAACTCTTCTGCCCGTGAAGGCGGCGGTGGCGGTAGCGCCTTGTGGGGTCTTGTTGAAGTTAGCGGCGGCGGCGCAGGGCAAAGTCGCTCTACTGCAAGAAATGATGAAAGCAATCGCAATCGTCAGCGCGATTCTCAATCCGTTGAAACGTCTACTGTGGTTGTCGGTCAAAACTGTGATGCCTTTGTCGAAGCAGCCGCTGCCCGCGATATGAACTACGAAGACAACTTGACAGAGCGCTACAGCATTCGCGTCAATCGCCGTGGCCAGCAGGTTGATAGCTTGCTAGAGCGCTAAGGGACTGCCAAAAACTGTTGATAACCTTGCGTTTGTATGCCAGAGAAAGGGGCGGTGTATGGCATTGTCCCGCCTGTCCCTTTTATCTCTCAAACAATTAAACTGCCATGAAACAAATACTTTTCCCCTTAGGTGCGGCGCTTTGTCTAATGCCGATACTTTCTCTCTCAGCACAGGCCAATGCTCCCTCATCGGCTGTCATTTTACGATGCCGAGAAGCCACATCGACTGAGCATTACAGTCTAGAACAGTCTTCAATCGATCGCCACTCGATTTGAGACGTCTTGAGACGGACTGAAACTCACGTTACCGAAGCGGCTTCGGTGGTTATCGAAATTCAGGGAGATTGTGAAGACATTCGCATTCGAGTCGATGCAGACCATGCCCTGGAAGAGCTGCATTTCGAAGAGCTGTATCCGGGGGAGTTAGAGCCTTCTGACAGCTATGAAGACTGGCACGAAGATCTGCGCAATATTAGACGCCCTGGCGAACCGCGTCCTTGGCTAACACGCACCGGATCTGGCTGGGACCGGCTACTCCGAACCCGTGAGGCGATCAATGAACCCATCGAGCCGGAGGCCGCCGTTGAGCTGCCGAATTGCATATGCATTAAGGCTCCCTGTAGCTGTCCTGGTTTCTAGCACCTAATTTTTCAGCTTGTAGCGCGGTTTCACTTGATTTGCGTACCTACTTGATTTGCGACCTACTGCATACTCGCCAAGACCTGTCCCTAGGTATGGATGGGCGAAGAAAACGCCTCAACATCCTCTCTTTTCTTTTGGAGTCTTACTATGAAATCTCAAACTGTTTTGAACGTTGCCGCTTCTGTTTTTGCGTCCATTGCCATAGTAGGTGGACAGGTTATGCCTACCGCTGCACAGTTTTTTCCACCATCTAACACACAGGCTGCCGCTCAGACGACAGAAGGCAGCCAAACAACGGCTGCTACAACATCCTCTGTGCCAAATAACTCTCGTTTATTAGAAGCGCAGGCTGCTCATAACCGAATGATTCCAGCCTCTACAGGCGTTGTCGTGACTTTTTTAGCGCCTGTTTCTATTGATGTAGATGAAGCGGCATATCCGATGACATTGCCGCTCACCTCACCCATTTACGACTCTCAAGGGACTGTGGTCGCACCTGAAAATAGTCCTGTCAGCGTGATGATTCAGCCTGGCGAAGGTGGTGCTACCATTCAGGCGCAGTCTGTTCTTATCAACGGTCGCTTAATGCCAATTCAGGCTACCAGCCCCATGATTCCAGGCACTACGATTACTCATATGCGTGCCAATGACCGGGCTGCTGACGATGGTGCAACGCTAGGACGCATAACGGCCAGCGGCTTTGGCTTTTTGAATGGTGGCGACCCAGATTCCTTTGACCAGGGAGGCATGTTGGGCAACTTTGTGGGAATGTTGGCGGGCCGTCAAGATGAAAGCTCTCGAATTGTTCAGATTCCTCAGGGCAGCGTATTTGTGTTACCACTGTCGGAGTCTATTCCGCTAGGTCAGTAGATATCGGTCAGTAAAGTTTGTCTTTGAATTTGGTCAGGGTGCTTCGAAGGGGCTGTTTGCCCCATAAAATGTTAACCATTCACTCGGTTTCGATACTCGGACTTTAATGCCATGTGCCCCGTCAGCCTTGGAACTAGCCAATCTAGTCAATCCAAGTTAGCTAACTCAAATAAATCTTCTGATGCTGCTAAACTATGGCTGCTGCTGGTCGGCGTGAATCACTATCAAGATTCTCGTTTGCCAAATTTGCAGTACTCTGCGGTTGACTGTCAGGGGCTGAGCGAGGCTCTAATTACTGCTACGGCAGCGTTTCCTGAAAAAGAGATTTTCGTCCATCACGATACGACAGTTGCCAAACCCACGTTAGAAACAGTCCTAGCCAGCTTGACTCATATTGTCTCCCAGGCCAAAAAACAGGACACAATTCTGTTTTATTTTTCAGGCCATGGTTTTCAAGAACCTCAAAAACAACAGGCCGTTTTGTGCTTTACCGATACTCAAAAAGAGAATATTTTGAGCACCGGACTGCCTTTAGAACAGCTATTAGATAGCTTGAGCCGTTGCCAAGCGGGTCAGCAGCTGGTGTGGTTGGATGCCTGCCACAGTGGAGGGATGACGCTGAGAGGGACGGGAAGTTTCTCTAAAGAAAGCAAGCGCGAAAAGCTGGAGAATCCGACGCCGCAGTTAGTCTCTATTTTGCGACAGCAGGCCGCCCGCAGCAATGGGTTTTATGCATTACTCTCTTGCGACCAAGATCAGCGCTCGTGGGAGTTTCCACAGCTGGGGCATGGGGTGTTTACTTATTTTCTAATGCGGGGATTGCGAGGGGGCGCAATCAATGGTCAGGGTGTGATTTCAGCAGATAGTCTTTACCGCTATGTGTACTATCAAACACTGCGATATATCGATAAAACAAATCAGCAGTTGCGCTTAGTCAATCAGCAAAAGCGAAGCCGAGGAGAGACGCAGCTACAGTCGGAGTACCCCTTGCAAACGCCCAAGCGAATTGTAGAGGGAGTCGGTGAAAGCGTACTGGTACTGGCAGCCGCTAATAATGATGAAGTGCCGCGCCGTCAAGCGATGGTGGTAGATGGGCTGGGTGGAGCACAGCAAAGTTTGGCGTTGGGTAAGCTATTGCGCCAGGCAGGGGGCTTTGAGCTGAGCTATTGGCCAAGGTCTAATAGGGAAAGCCCTGATAGGGAAAGGTCTAGTGGTGAATGGTCTGGGGTAAAGGCTGCGATCGCACAACAGGCCACTGACTCTGGAACAACACTGCTATACCTACGAGGTACCACTCACATCACAGCTTTGGGCGAGCCAGTGCTAAGACTGCCAGAAGGAACAGTGTTGAGTCGTACTTGGCTTAATCAGACTTTGACCAAACAGAGCTTAGATCAACAACCTTCTGACTCTACAAGGACTCTTAAACGACAACAAATAATCATTCTAGACTGCCCAGAATCGGATGATTTGGCTGAGTGGGTAGATGCAATGGCACAGCCTGCTAGCGACATCACAAAAGCCCAAAACGTAACTCAGTGCATTCTAGCCGCTGCGTCCCCATCAGATCCAACCGATACCTTTTTACAGGCGCTGTTAGATACGCTGAGCGAAGCAGATGCACAGATAGGCTTGCCCGTAGCGGGATGGATTACGCAGCTGCAAGGACGACTTGCGATACTCCAGGGGAGTGGCTCCGCTATCGCACAAAAATCCCTCTACTTCAGCCTATCTGGCAAAGGCCTCATTGAAGTCTTACCCAGCCAGAGTCCCTCTACAAAATCAGCCGCAGTTCGCACTGATATTGGTATATGCCCCTATCGCGGATTAAGAGCCTTTGGAGAAAATGACTCAGCCTTTTTCTTTGGAAGAGAAGCCCTCGTTCAACAATTATTGCAGGCCGTTAGTAGTCAGTCTTTTCTAGCCGTTGTAGGTGCCTCAGGCAGTGGAAAATCTTCTGTTGTAGAAGCAGGTCTAATGGCGCAGCTCAGGCAGGGTAAGCGAATCCCAGGCAGTGAAAGCTGGTGGATGAGCAGCATGCGCCCCGGTACTTCTCCACTGCAAGCCTTAGCAAGATGTTTGGCGATTGAGGAAACGACGACTGCTTTATCAAAAGGAGAAAGTCAGCAGCAAATAGAGAAAACAGCCTTAGAAATTGAGGGGCTGCTGCACTTAGGTGAAGAAGGTTTTGTGCGATGGCTGCGAGGCCGATCAGAGCCGATGGTGATGTTGGTGATTGATCAGTTTGAAGAGCTATTTACGCTGGCCAGTGAGCAAGAGCGGCAACAGTTTTTGTCGCTGGTATTGGGCGCGATCGCACATGCAGGCGACCGATTCAAACTGGTGCTCACCCTCCGCGCCGACTTCATGACGCCTTGTTTAGAATTTCCTCGCCTTGCTGAAAAGCTGCAAGAATCGAGCATTCTAGTCCCCCCTAGCCTAACCGAAGCAGACTATCGACAGGTGATTCTGCGTCCTGCCGAGAAGGTAGGCTTGGCCGTAGAGCCTGAGTTAGTCACTGTGTTGCTACAAGACATTAATCAGGGTGTCGGCGATTTGCCACTGCTCGAATTCGTTTTAGAACAGATTTGGGAAAAGCGGCAGCCCGGACAGCTTGCGCTACAGGTGTATCAAAACGAGGTGGGCGGATTAAAAGGGGCGCTTGAGCGTAAAGCCCAGGCTGTGTATGACAGCCTAAGTCCAACGGCACAGTCCTGTGCACGGTGGATATTTTTAAACCTAACGCAAATAGGAGAGGGTACAGAAGATACGCGCCGCCGCGTCGCCAAGTCAGATTTGGTCGTGGCCAAGTATCCACAGGTGCTAGTAGATGAGACACTGCAAACGCTGACCGCTGCCAAGCTTGTTGTTGTTAATGCAGAAGACCCATTGACACCGCAGCACGATACAACACTCGCGGGGCAAAGCCGAGGTGACGATAAATTCTTGTCAGTTCTTAACGAGGATGACACAAATACAGACGCGCTTCTATTGGCTGAAGTATCGCCAGTCACTGTAGAAGTCGCCCATGAAATACTGATTCGTCATTGGTCTACGCTGCGCTGGTGGCTAGAGGAGAATCGGACAAAACTGCGATCGCAGCGCCAAGTAGAACAGGCCGCTCTCGCCTGGAAACAAAACAACCATGAGCAAGACTTTCTCCTGAGAGGCGTGCCCTTAGATGCAGCGGTAGACCTGTATGTGAACTATACCGATGAGCTATCAGACGATGTTCAGCAGTTTGTAGAAGCGGGCATAACTGCGAGAAATGCTGAACAGACGCTGACGAAAAAAAGATTGCGTCAGGCCAAAAGAGCGATCGCACTCATCAGCACCCTCGCCATTGGCGCAGTCAGTCTCGGCAGCATCGCCTACTTACAACGACAGCAGTCTCGCCTACGAGAAGTCGAAGCGCTCAACGCCTTAGCCGCTGCGCAAATGGCCAACAATCAATATTTAGATGCGACGGTTACAGCGGTGAGTGCTGGAGAACAGCTGCAATCGATTCGGACATTGGGCGTGTTAAATGCTGCGGCCAGCGTGATTCGTCAGCAAACCATAGGGACATTGCAGCAGGCGACGGCCTTATCCACAGAGAAAAACCGCATAGAAGGACATAGCCAGACGGTGAGCGCCCTTGCCTATAGCCCAGATGGCACGATGATTGCTTCAGTCGGGCTCGATAATCTGTTGAATGTTTGGCGAGCGGACGGTAGATTAGTCAACTCAGTAAAGCTTTCTCCTATTTCAAAGGGATATGGCAGCAGCATTGCTTTTTCTACGGATGGACAACAGATTGCGATCGCACACCTTGATGGCACGGTCACCCTTTGGACACCTACAGGAGAAAGCCCTCTACAAACGCTGCCAGCCCACACAGATATGGTAAGCACCGTTGCCTTTAGCCCGGATGGCACCACATTAGCAACCGCAGGACGAGATGAATCAATTGCATTATGGACTGTTGTAGATGGCCAGGAAATAAAACGATGGCGTGGACATGAGGGCTGGGTAAATGCTGTGAGCTGGAGCCCAGACAGTCAGCAGCTGGCCTCGGGCGGAGAAGATAAACAGCTGAAGGTTTGGTCTGTGAGCGACGGGCAGCTGCTATGGGAGAAAGGCGAACATCGGGAGCGGGTCGCGAGTTTGGATTGGAATGCGACCGGGGATTGGATTGCGGTGGGTGAGGGCGATCGCACGGTAAAGCTGTGGAATGTACGCGATCGCACCTCAACAATCTTGGGCGAACATACCACCGACGACCCTGATGCCTTTATGACTGTACATAGCGTTGCCTTTAGCCCAGATGGTCGACAGTTGGCCTCTACGGGTGATGACCGCAGCGTTCGGCTGTGGCAAGTGGATACGGCAGACCTATTAACGACCTTTAGCGGACACAAGGGCATTGTTGTCGATGCTAGCTGGCATCCGCAGAGCGATCAGCAGAGTGATCAACTCGTGTCGGCCAGCAGTGATAGCAGCATTCGTCTGTGGCAAATGCCCGAGGAGACAGAGACACTAGCGGACCTAAGCAATGTTGTTTTTTCTCCAGAGGGGCATCAAATTGCAGGCGTCGGATGGAACGGGGAGGTTGAAATTTGGAATAGAACAGAAGGCGCACTGCGTGAAAAGCTCATGACGCTGCCAGAACAAGACAATGCCTATCCTTTGCAGCTGGCCTTTGGTCGTCAGCGATTAGCAACGGCCAGTGACGATGGCAGTGTTCGACTGTGGTCTTTGACGGGTGGTGAACTACTCCAATCACTCTCAGCACATGACGGGTATGCCAATGCGGTGGCGTTTAATAATGACGGATCTATCGTGATATCTGGTGGTGCTGATGGCATGGTGAAGCTGTGGCAGACAGAAACCGGGGAAATGGAGAGTGAGTGGAGGGCGCATGATGGAGAGATTAGTGCGATCGCGTGGCATCCAACCCGGCCTATCATCGCCTCTGCTAGCTTTGACGGCGGCCTCAAAATCTGGGACGACGCAGGCCGCCTAAAGCACATGCTCACAGGTCATACCGCAGATATTTCAGCACTTGCTTTTAGCCCAAACGGCCAACATGTTGTCTCGGCCTCCCAAGACAACACGCTCAAGGTTTGGCAGCTCAGTGACGGAGCACTCCGCCATACCCTTACGGGGCACTCATCAGGTGTAACAGACGTGGCTTTTGCCCCTGACGGCCAAACAATATTCTCCATAGGTGGTGAGCTAAAGCTTTGGAACTCGCGCACTGGAGAGGTCGTAAATACGCTAGAAGGCGCGGTGACCGGTGCAGCCGATAGCTTTGAACTAAGTGAAAAGGGAACACAGCTTGTGGGCAGCAGTCTAAACGGTGGACTGCTGCTGTGGAATTGGGACTTAACGTCGCTCCTGGCAGCAGGCTGTGAGCAAGTTAACGCCTATTTATTAAACAATCCTACGGGACAAGAAAAAGAGATTTGTGAGTCATTTCAAAAATAGTAGTTCTGTTGGGAACGATATAGGCGATAGCTAAATTTATTCGTCTTATTCATCCTCATCTGCATCTCCATATGTCAGCTATTTCTCTCGATACGGTTGCTGCCCAGCAGGTCAAGCATTTAACCCGAGTCGTTACCTGGGTCTCGGATCGCTTTGGCTGGAGCGAGCCGACTATTGTCGATAGTGACTATCTTCGGCAGCTTCCACCAGGCACCTTTGGTCGCGTTTGGATTTCTACTATGGATGCCGCTGGGCTGAGCCCCTTTACCACAGGGCCACGCCGTCAACAGCTACATGACGGCATCCATGTGCTTACCGGCTACAATCCAGATCCCTTGGGCGAGGCCGAAGTGCAGGCTTTTTTGCTCGGTGCTAAGTTTCGCATGTTTCACGGTGTCATCTTGAGCCAGATGATATTGGCAGTGGGCTTGTTTAAGCCAGTCGCCCGCCGCATTGGGCAAGGTTATGGTCAGGCCTTTGGGCTGCCTGAGTTAGCGAAGCATGTTGTTAGGGCTTATAAGCGAGGTCGCATGGCCAAGCTAGATCCAGATCGATGGCAGCCTGAAACCATGTGGGAGCTTCCCTTCGAAGAGGTACAGGCAATATTTAATGTTCTTCCCAATGAAGTGTAGCGCCGTTAAAGTCGCTATTGAACTAACCGCTCTAGCCATATAGACTGGCCTCAGCAATGATGGTGGATCGCAAACAATGGTGATGCAGCTAGATCACGTCGTACCGTTTGGGCGATCGCTGGATGAATACATCCACATGTTTTCTCTAGATGAAAGAGATTTCTCCAAGCGCATTTTAAGTGTTGCCGATGGGCCCGCCAGCTTTAATGCAGAGGGCACCGCAAAGGGTTATCACATTCAATCGTGCGATCCGCTCTATGCTTTTTCGGGTGTGGAAATACGCGATCGCTTCTACGCTGTACTAGACAGTATCATCGCCCAAATCGAAAACACGCCTGACAGCTGGGTGTGGACTTATCACAAATCGGTCACTGCTCTCAGAGAAAATCGAATTTCGGTTGCAGAGAAATTTTATGCAGACTATGCAACAGGAAAAGTCGCAGGACGCTACAGCGTTGGAGAATTACCAACCCTAGGCTACGAGAACAACCGTTACGAGCTAAGCTTAAGTTCTCATTTTCTCTTTTTGTACTCTGACCAGTTCGATACCGACTTTCATATTGCAGCAATCTGCGAAATGCTCCGCGTCAGTCAAGAAGCCAGAATTTTTCCCCTGCTCACCCTAAATCAGACAACATCTCCTCACCTTGCTCCGGTCATCACACAACTAGAAGAAATCGGATATCGGTGCAGTGTAGAAAAGGTGAGCTATGAGCTACAGCCTGGCGGCAATGAAATGCTGAGAGTGGTAAAAGCTGCATAGCAGGTGCTACTCATTCATCATTCATTCATCAACTTCTCAAAACGAACCTTCAGCCCATCGCGAGGCTTTGGCGTAGGCACAATTTTCATGCTCAAATCCTGCCCTGGCAGTAGTGTCCACCGATAGCTACGCAATAGCTGAGCTGCGAAGACTTTCATTTCTAACCGGGCGAATTCTTTGCCTATGCATTCGCGTAGCCCACCGCCAAAGGGCAAATGGGCAAATGGCTGAAGCTTTTCGGCTGTGGGCGAAAAGCGCTCTGGGTCAAAGTCTTTTGGATGTGGGAAGACGTCGCTATCGCTGTGGGTGGAATTGATTTGGTAGAGGGCAGACCAGCCTTTTGGAATGATAAAGCCGCCGTACTCGCAGTCGCGCAATACTTTGCGAAAGCCGCCACCTACAGGAGGAACCAGTCGCATGACTTCTTTGATGACCTGATCGAGATAGGGCATTTGCTTGAAGCTGTCTAGAGTAAGCGGCTGGTCAATGAGTTTTGTTTGTTCTGCGCGGGCTTTAGTGAGAACTTCGGGATTTTGGGCGGTAAGGAGGCAGAAACTTGCGATCGCAGAGGTCAAGGTCTCGTGCCCTGCAAACAACAACAGCAATACCTGATCTTTCAGTTCTTCGATGCTGAGACCTTCGCCAGTGTCTTCATCTCGCGCATTCAGCATGATATCTAGGGCATCTGTCTCTGACCTGTTTGGTTCAGATTGCAACAGAGTCTGGCGGCTGCGAATGAGTTGTTCTATTTCGGCAAGTAGCTTCTCTCGGCTGCTCCATGCTTTGCCGAAGGCTGTCCAAGGAAGATTTATTGGCAGGCTAAAGAGACCTGCGTTCCAGCTTTCAAAAAGTTCTCCTAGTTTGGTTTGTGAGCCATTGTCTAGGCCGATGAGGAGTTTGCAGGCGATATCTAGGGTGTAGTCGCGTAGCTGGGGGTACCAGGTGAGTTCGCTTTGGCTGAGCCAGGACTGGAAGTAGCGATCGCTAATGGCTTCCATAGCGGGAATGTAGCCGGAGAGGGCACGCGGCTGAAAGGCCTGGACGAGCAGCTTGCGGCGGGCGGTGTGGGTATGGCCAGACTGTAAGGCAAGCGATAGGGGGCCGAGCAGCTTTTCCACACTGGGCGGCCAGCTGACTTGGAAGTAGTCATTTTCGTGGGAGAGGATGAAGCGATTACCCTCTGGGCCTTTAATAAAAACGGTGGGACTGCCAAGCAGCCTAGTTTTGAAAACGGGACCAAACTCGGCGTGGCGCTTGCTAGCAAAGTCACTATCGGTGAAGAATTTGAGGGTCTCGCCGATGATGGGGAGGCCAAAGGTGCCGGGAGGTAGAGGTGGTTGTGTCGTGGCGGTCATCGTATGGCTATGTTTACGGTTGCTTTTCTAGCTTTTCTGCAGTGGCCTCATCTGATTCAATTTCTGTGTCTATTGTTTGTCTATTAGCGAGGTAATAAGCAAGTGCTGCATACACTCCTTCAAGAGAAATATGAGGATACTCTCTAGCGATTTCTTCTGCACTGTGCCCGAGCTGATACCAGATAGCAATACGATGAACTGTGATGGCAATACCTGCGATGCAAGGTCTGCCATGACGAATGTTGCTGTCGCAGGCAATTAGGCTATCTAGGCTAGTCATCATGGACTGTATAGGTAATGACACATGTCATTTTATCGTAGCACTACAGTCTTGGTAGTTTCTTCGGTCAAGAGCAGTGAATAGTTACATGCTGGCTTAGTGGGTGGGGCATTATCTTTAACATTTGCTACGGTGGTCAAGATTTAAATGCTCTGGGAAAATAAAGGCGCTTTTAGGGGCTGAGCGTCTATTTTCAGCGCCTCACTGGCTTAAGTTTTTTATTTCCTTGCAGATTCGTATGACTCAATCTATGACCCAAGATGAGCTACTGGCACTGATTGATCAGGCTGCTGAAGAAGGATGGACGGAGCTGGATCTGTCGGGGAAAGGCTTGACGATGCTACCGCCAGAGATTGGGAAGCTGACTCAGTTAGAGAAGTTAATATTAGGAAAATGGGATGAAAAAGCAGAAGGACCTCAGGGGTTAAGAGGGTTTGAGCGCCAAGGCAATCAAATTATTCCACTGCTAGCAACTAACCAGA
>JBCBKQ010000137.1:0-15216 GCA_038521595.1 Cyanobacteria bacterium J06627_28
GCTGAACTATCCGGCTTCATGTTCGATCTTCAAAGCAGTGAATTCTGGAGAGAACTATCTATAGCAATCCGCTGATGCATTAGTGGATTGCTATAGATAGTTCTCTCCAGAATTCACTGCTTTGAAGATCGAACATGAAGCCGGATAGTTCAGCCGCCGACAGTTCAGCTAATGACCATACAGCACAATCTGATGGCTCGCCGAGTCCACTGGAGACCCTTCAGCGTCGCTATGCTGACCAGCTCAGTCAAGACATCGAACTGCTAGAAGCTGAAAAAGCCAAGCTCCAAACGGAAATTGATGCGCTCAGGCAAGATTACGTCAGCCTTCATGCCAAAACTCAGCAGCTGCGACAGGTTAGTAACCTATCTACCAGTCCCAGCGCCCAGCCCAGCATGGCTCCCGAAAGACTTTTAAGCGGGCCTGTCAATGAAGCTCCTCTTTCACCCGTATCCCTCTCGCCCGCACCCCTCTCGCCTGTATCCCTTTCGTCTGTACCCCTTTCGCCCACAGAGAAACGAGGGTTGCCCTTAGGCCCTACGCTACCCGGTGAGCCTGCGCCTGCCATTCGCGCCGAACCGCCGCCTACCGCAAACGAGCAGCCCGAGCTTCGTAGTCGCCCGCTGGAACTCCCTACGCCAGCTACCTCTGAGCAGCAGCGATGGCAAAGGAGAGTAGAGCAGCAGCAAGAGAACACCTCTGCCCTGGTAAGCATTCGGAGAAAATCGCCTCGCAAAGGGTTGGTTTTGAGTGCGATCGCAACGCTTCTCATCGCTTGGCACTACGGTATCGTCTATGCCCTTAGCCAGGGCGGTCGCTGGCTGAGTATAGACATCGGGGAGCTGGGTACAGGCTTCGTGCCATCTGCTGCGTTGCTCTGGCTTAGAATGCTAATCATGGTGCCCGCAATTGTTTTACTTGCCCCCCAGCTGCATCGCAGTACCTGGGAAGACATTCAGTCTTGGATCGCGACCAAAGAACCACAGTTAGCGTTGCTAGTTGGCAGTGGGATTGCACTGTTCTTTTCTCAAGTGCTGCTCTATCAAAGCATTGGCATTGTAGGGCCGATTGTTGCTACGGCACTTTTATTTTTGTATCCGCTGACGGCGGTGCCCTTAGGCCTATGGCTCAAGCAAGAGAAAGCGTTGTCGCCGTTTAGCTTGCTAGCAATTGTTGCGATCGCCATGGGCGGCCTACTCGTCGTCAGACCCACCTTTTCGACTGCAGCTACCCCTGGTATCCGCATCGGGCTACTGGCCAGCGTGGCCCTCAGTATTTACATCGTACTCACCAATATGAGCTACCGGCGGCATTGCCATCCCATGCCCGTGGCCGTCATCCAGTTCTCCACCGTCGCAGCGCTCAGTAGCGTTGTATTACTTTTTAACCCGATAAAGCTCGTCAATATTAGCTGGGTTAGCTTTTGCAGCCTAGGCATTTTTGTCGGCGTCCTGATGCTGGCCGCCTACTTATTTAACTACAGCAGCCTACACAATATTGGCGGCAAAACGGCTATCATCGCCGCAACCACACCACTGGCGATGCTGATATTGTCCTTTACCTTCAGCCCGGCTCAGCCGCTAGCTATCATCCAATGGACAGGCATTTTACTGGTTTCTATCGGCGGAATTGCCCTTGGCAAGGAGAAGTTGAACAGCCTGGGCTAGATTCAGCAGTATTGGTTCTGCGCTAGGTCTACGTCATAAACTTCTACAAATAAAAAGTCTCCTTCCTAAGCAGAAAAGAGACTTTATAAGGACGGAGAGAGAGGGATTCGAACCCTCGAACAAGTTGCCCCGTTACAGCATTTCCAGTGCTGCGCCTTCAACCACTCGGCCATCTCTCCCTATTGCGCGTGTAGTGCGCTTTTAGCAATGCATTACAGCTTTGCCATCGTAACAGAAAGCGGGGCATATCCCACAGTATTTTTTCGCACGGTATTTCTTCGCAAAGTGCCCGGTCTCCACTGCCGTCATCGCGCTCCTGCCAGCCAACTCACATCTGTCGGTCAACCCATATCTGTCGGTCAACCCACAGCTACGATTGCAAACATCCATGTAATCATAGAAATTAAACCTTTGCTTTCTAGCCCACTCCACGGGAACCCGATGGCAAAAGACGACGCTCAGAGCTTGACTATGGCTGATACTCATATGGCTGATACTCACACCATTCGCATTCACCATCGGCAAAAAGGAGTCACCTATACCGTTCAGGTGCCGAGCGATCGCTACATTCTGCAAACTGCTGAAAATCAGGCTGCCGATCTGCCCTTTGCCTGTCGCAACGGAGCCTGCACTGCCTGCGCTGTCCGTGTCCTTTCGGGTGAGCTACACCAGCCCGAAGCCATGGGTCTCTCGCCCGACTTGCGCGAGCAGGGCTATGCACTCCTTTGCGTTAGCTATCCTCGTAGCGATCTAGAAGTAGAAACCCAGGACGAAGACGAAGTCTATGAGCTTCAGTTTGGGCGCTACTTTGGCAAAGGGCCGGTTAAATCTGGCATTTTGATTGACGACGACTAAAATACATTGCTTTTACCTATGGCCTATTCTGCCGAAGATCTTCAGCGCTTTTTGGACATTGCCACCGAAGCGGCCTCTGCAGGAGGGGCGGTGCTACAGCACTATTGGGGAAATCTTTCAAACATTCAGCAAAAAGGGCGTCCGGGAGATCTGGTCACCGAGGCAGACAAAGCTGCTGAAAAAGAAGTCCTTGCCGTCCTCAATCGTCATCTGCCAGATCACGCCATTTTGGCAGAAGAGTCTGGCATGAGTCTAAAAACCGAAGGAACTGAGACGGATGGCCTACTCTGGGCTGTTGATCCGTTAGATGGCACCACTAACTATACGCATCAGTACCCCTTTTGTGGCTGCTCGGTCGGTTTACTCATTGATGGTAAGCCTGCCGTCGGCGCTATTTTTGATCCTGTTCACAACCATCTCTTTCGCGCTGCCAAAGGCCTCGGGGCTACCTGCAACCGTGAGCCCATCAGCGTCTCTAGCACCGATGCACTCGCAGATAGCTTGCTCGTTACAGGCTTTGCCTATGACCGCCGAGAAACGATTGATAATAACTATGCCGAGTTTTGCCATTTGACGCACCTCACTAGGGGCGTGCGTCGGGGCGGCGCAGCGTCTATTGATCTGGCCTATGTCGCCTGCGGCAGACTAGATGGCTACTGGGAACGCGGTCTTTCACCGTGGGATTTGGCCGCTGGTGTGATCCTGGTGGAAGAGGCCGGTGGCAACGTGAGCGCCTATGACGAAAGTCCTTTCGATATTCGCAGTGGCGGCCTACTGGCTACCAATCATAAAATTCACAGTGAGTTGAGCAGTGCGCTGGCCAATATAGAACCGCTTGCCCGGTTTGCGCCCTGATTTTCTACTTTGGTTTTTAGCGCGCTCAGCTTTCACCTGTGCCCTGAGCGTAGCCGAAGGGCTTCTTCATGAAAAACCTATAATAGGCTTTAATTGCGGGCACTCTGAGACCAACACTTAGAACTCCCGAATTCGTTATGACTACTCAGGCAGGGCTTTTTCAGCTCGACATGACTGATCACCATGCAGTGCTCGGCTTTTCCCTCGCCGCAGAGCCGAGTAAAGTGCGAAAGCGCTATCTCAAGGTTGCTCGGCAGCTACATCCCGATAGCTTGAGAGAAGTCTCAGGTGCGCAGCGTCAGCTGGCCAGTGAGCTGCTCTCAAAGCAGGTAAACCCCGCCTATGAAGCGCTCAGTCAAGACAAATCGATGAAAGAGCACAAAATTTTGCTCAAGATGAAGCAAAAGCAGCTGATGGAAAATGCGTCTTTGGTGCCGCTCACGAGTGACGTTGCTAAAAATTTGCTAGAGAGCAAGCGATTTGAAAAGGACTATGAGAGTGCGATCGCACAAATTGCTAAAACCCAGTACAACGATCTCAACCTTGTCCAAGATGCCATCAACACCCTCAGCGAGCTAAACGCCGTCTACCTTAGACGCCAAACTATCAACGAACCAGACAGCAGTGCCAACAACCAACCCTCTACTGGCTCATCGGCGTCCGACAAAGCTGACGCCACTGCAAAGCCAGAACCTAGGCGGTCTTATCAGAGCAGCATTATTGAGAGCTACCTCAAACGCGCCGAAGAATTTGAAGCCCAAAAGGACTACTCTCGCGGTATTTTAGAATTGCGAGAAGCGATCGGTTCCCATCCTAAAAGCGCCAGCTGCCACGCCTACTTAGCCAGCTTGTATCTCAAGTCTGGGCAGGCAACTCTGGCCAAAATTCATGCCAAGCAAGCCCTTACCTTTGAGCCCAAGAACGAACTGGCGATAAAGGTCCAAAAGCGGGTTGACAGAGGCAGTGCAAACGCAGCCAAAGGCAGCCAGAACAGCAAAGCCAGCGGTAGCAAAAAGGGAGGCGGTCTTTTAAGCGGATTGTTCGGTGGAAAAAAACGATAGATGCCAATAGGGAATCCAGACGGGAGTCTCGAAGGAAAGATGTTTCACCCACCCACGGGTGGCCGCGACCTGCTCCCGCTGGACGTGGTTCAAAAGCGATGGATCGAAGATCGGCTTGAAGGCGTCTTTCACCGCTGGGGGTATCACCGCATCATTACCTCCACGGTAGAAACCATGGATACCCTGATGGCTGGAGGCGCGATTGAGCGCATTGAGGTCATTGAGCTGCAGATGAATCAGCTAGGTGGCCAGCGCCTCGGCTTACGCCCAGAGCTCACAGCCTCTATTGCTCGTGCCGCTGTCACTCGATTGGCCTCTGTCACCTACCCACAGCGCCTTTACTACAACGCAAACGTTTTTCGGCGCTCTGCCAAAGGCAGTCAAGGTGGGCAGCAAGAACATCACCAGGCAGGCATAGAACTCCTTGGCAGCAGCGGCTTAATGGCTGACGCAGAAGTGCTGCTGCTGATTGCTGACTGTCTCAGCGCTCTCAATCTCTCAGACACACACATCGTGCTTGGTGAAGCCGCATTGACCTACTCTATGCTGTCGCCCTTCCCAGCGCGTCAGCGTGAAAAGATTCGCCAAAGTATTGCAGAGCTAGATCGCGTTGCCATAGAAGCGCTGGGGCTCTCTGCCGATCTGCAGGCGTTGGCGCTAAATTTGATGGATTTGCGGGGGACGCCTGCTGAGGTATTTGAGAAGCTGTCGGCGTTTGAGCTAGATGATGAGCAACGGGCGATCGCATCCCAGCTAAAATCACTCATCGAATTACTCAACACCGAAAGAGCCCAAGGCACACAAGTTCCAGATGTCATCCTTGACCTCAGCCTGATTCGTCCCTTTGACTACTACACAGGCATTGTGTTTGAAGTCGTGGGTAACGGTCAGCGCGTCGGTCAGGGCGGACGCTACGATGATTTACTCTCTGTATATGACCCCATGCCAGAGAAAGCCGGCTTTCCCGGGATTGGTTTTGTACTCAATATCGAGCGACTGCACAAAGAGCTGGTTCCGAGTGGTTCTTTGCCGCAGGAGACCCCTCCTAGTGACTGGCTGATTGTGCCGACCAGCAAATCGGCGGCGGCGGCGGCGCTTGCCTATGCGCAAAAGGCAAGGCAGGCGGCTAATGTGGTGCGCGTAGAGCTGAGCTTGGATTTGAGTCAGGCGGCGGATGAGGTGAGAGCGATCGCCCGAAAACGCAACATCAGTCGTATTGCCTGGATTTCTGCTGAGGGCTTGCCCGATATCGAGCTAGTTAACTAAGCTTTATAAAGCTACCTTTGTATTAGAACCATTCAAGAGAGAAAAATCTGTGGCCCACACTATTGTGACCGACGTTTGTGAAGGTATTGCGGACTGCGTAGATGCCTGCCCCGTTGCCTGCATTGACGAAGGCCCTGGCAAAAATAAAAAAGGCACTGGCTGGTACTGGATCGACTTTGACACCTGTATCGACTGTGGCATTTGCCTGCAGGTCTGCCCGGTAGAAGGCGCAATCTTGCCAGAAGAAAAGCCAGAGCTGCAGAAAACACCATAACCACAATCGACATCATCAACCAGATCCCATATGAATGATTCGTTGAAAGCTGTCGAATGGGTAGGCAGTTCTTTAGACGACCTACGTGAATTTCCTGAAGAGGTTCAAAGACTTGTGGGGTTTGCGCTTTACCTTGCTCAGCAGGGTGAAAAACATCCTGACGCTAAGCCCTTAAAGGGATTCAAAGGTGCTGGCGTACTAGAAGTTGTTGAGAGCTTTGACGGAAATGCGTATAGAGCTGTTTACACCGTAAAATTTGAGGGTGTTGTTTATGTTCTTCATGCCTTTCAGAAAAAGTCAAAAAGTGGAATTTCCACCCCTAAGCCAGAGATAACACTGCTCAAGTCTCGACTCAAAAGAGCAGAAGAACAGTATAAAAGTCGTCCAACATGAAGGAAAAAGGGACAAGTGAAAGATGGCTAAAGAGATACCAGTAACGTCAAGCTGTGGCAACGTCTTTGCAGACTTAGGGTTGGCTGACCCTGATGAGCTGTTACTAAAGGCAAAGCTGGCTGCTCAAATCAGTAACATTATTTCCCAAAGAGCGTTGACGCCAATGGAAGCCGCCACGCTATTGACCATAGACCAGCCAAAGGTGTCAGCCTTGGTGCGTGGCAAGCTATCAGGCTTCTCGGTAGAGCGGCTCTTTCGATTTCTCAACACACTAGGTAGCGATATAGAAATTCGCATCATTCCCAATGAACAACCTGACCAACAGGCCCAAACTCGGGTTGTCTCGGTATGATGCTGAATAGATATTGAGAATGAATAAATATCAAGCAAATTACTGGTCACGACGACTCAAATACCGTGGCTTTTTCCAATTACCCAGCTGCGACGGAAGTACTTAGCTAGGCTCGATTCTTTTAGCGTGAGGCAAATGGGTCGTCCATGAGGGCAGGTGCGAGGCTTTTGGGTGCGTTGCCATTGATTGATGAGCGACTGCATTTCTGGAAGGGTAAGCTTGGTGCCGTTGCGGATGGCGGTGCGGCAGGCGGTGGCGACGAGGGCGGCTTCTAGGTTTGCGCCTAGGCTGAGTTCGAGCAGAGCATTTTCGCAGTCGTCTCTACCGCTGAGGGGTTCGGGGATGGTGCGAATGGCCCAGAGTTTTTCGCCAAAGGGCGCGATCGCAATCCCCACTTCCTGCAATCTCTCCACCTGTTGCGCGCTTAAGTCTTTCAGCACTATGGGAGAATCAACCGGCACTATTTGCCATCGCGCTTGTAGCTGTTCAAACAGGATACGTTCGTGAACAATATGTTGCTCTAGTAGGCAAATGCCCCCTTCGTGCTCGGCCAGAATGTACATGTCGTTAACCTGTGCAACCGCAGTCAACGCGCCTGGAACACTTCTAGGCAGCGCGTCCGAAAGAGACTGAGGGGGTAAACGATCGTTCGAGACCTCTACCTGCCTCGATGCAGAATACGCGCCTTCCGCTTCGGCTGCTTTGATGAGTGCAGTTGCTCTATGGGTCTGTGCGGTTTCACTCAAATCATCAATTTTCAACAGTTTACCGACAGCGGCAGCAATCCTCTCACACAGAGGCGCTAAGCCCTGTACGTAAATCTCTGACTTGGCAGGATGGCGGTTCCAGTCAAGTTGAGTTGGTGGCAAGGTGAGGTGCAAAAAACAGATGGGGTAGCGATCGCGTGGAATAGTCCTGCGAAAGCCAGCCAGTACCGTTTGAGAAATCTCGTCAACAACAACAGGTCTACCGTTAATGGCGATGCGTAGCCAGTCTGGCTTGCGCCGATGGCACCTGTCTGGCAGGCCAATCGCCAGATATAAATCTTCTTCAGTCAGCTCTTCAATATCGGTTTCATATAGGCTACGCAACACCTGGGGCATTAATGTTTTGGCCGTTGGCCCAGGCCACAGTGCAAACCAAGCCAGGTCGTTTTTTTCTATTTGCCAAGTGACGTGCGGATGGCAAAGGGCCAGCTGCTGAATCAACACTGTGACAGATTTTAGCTGGGCTGCTGCTGAGGGAACTTGTCGCCTAACGGGCCAGCTATGAAATAAATCTCGTACCGTGACAATAGTGCCCGGTGCACTGGCCGTCTCTAGGATTGCTTTGGGTTCGCCGCTAGGTAGATAGCTGACTTGATGACCTTTGCCGTTGTTGGTGCAGCTGCGAATGTTGAGGTGGGCGAGCTGGGCAATGCTGTGAAGGGCTTCGCCGCGAAAACCCAGGGAGCGAACGTTGAGCAAATCGGGGCGAGAGGAGATTTTGCTGGTGGCATGAGCGATCGCAGCCCTCTGCAAATCTATCTCATCCATTCCTACACCATTATCGGCTACGCGTACCTGCCACCGCTCTGGCCAAACACTCACCGTAATACGAGTTGCCCCGGCATCTAGAGCGTTTTCCACCAGCTCACGCACAACCGCTGCCAAGGAGTCGATGACCTCCCCGGCAGCCATCAAATAAACGACATCCTGCGCGAGTAGCTGAATGTTGCTTTCTTGAGTCTCATCCATAGCTACAGTGTAGCGACCTAGGTCTCGGGTGCGTCAGGCAAATTGGGCCTGCTGCGCCAGCTTGTTTCTTGCTCATAGGCATAGGCCATTTTTAAGAGGCTGTGCTCCTGAAATGCCAGCCCCATGAGCTCAATGCCCACGGGTAGCCCTTCTTTGATAAAACCGGCTGGTACCGTAATCGCAGGAAAGCCGCTGGCGGCGGCCAAAAAGCCGTTGCGCCCCTGCTGGGGTTCACCAATGGCTGCCACAGGGATGCGTTGATGCGGATACACCAGAGCATTGAGCTGATAGCGTTGAAATAGCTGTGTTATTGTCTGTCGTAGTTCTACCCGACGAGGGTATAGACGCTGCCAGTATTCGCCGTCGCCTAGGGGACTTTTTACTTTATTTGCGGTCTCTAACTGGGCCTTGATAGAAGGGTGCAATCTGCCCGATTTTATGAGTGCGGTGAGATCTTTTACGGGTGCGGCACCGCCCATACTCTTTCCCACGCCCTCTTCCACGCCCTCTCTCACGCCCTCTCCCGCAGGCTCTTCTACAGGCTTTCCCACACGCTCTCCCACACGCTCTAAATATTGATTGAACTGTGTTCGAAACTCCCAGTGAGTCAATGACAGCTCATTTATTAGCTGGTCTATGTCAATCACAGCAGCTACTTCGCAGCGCTGAGCCCCCAGAGACTCCATCGTTGCGATCGCACTTTCCATTAGCTGATTTACTGCTGCACAGTTATCTGCACAGTCATCACCCTGACCAAACAGGCTGGGAACGATGCCCAGACGCATTCCCTTTAGGCCCTTCTTTTTGAGGCTGGTTTTATAGTCCGTAGAAACGCCCGTGCTCCTCGCGGTCATGGGGTCTTCGGGATCATCTATTGCGATCGCACTGAGCAACGTCGCCACGTCTGACACTGTCCGCCCCATGGGGCCAATGACATCATGGGACAGCGCTACCGGCATCAGGCCGTTGCGGCTTACCCGCCCTGCCGTTGGCCGCATTCCTACAATGTTGCAGGCAGAGGCCGGCGATCGCACCGAATTTACGGTGTCAGTGCCCAGTGCCAATGCCGCTAGATTAGCGGCTACCGCCACCGCACTACCACCACTAGATCCGCCCGGCGTATAGTCCAAATTGTAAGGGTTACGGACCTGTCCGCCCAGGCCACTGACGCTTTCTCCGCGCTGCGCCAACTCATGCAAGTTTGCCTTCGCCAAAATAATTGCGCCCGCTTCCTTTAGCCGCGCCACGACAAAGGCATCAACAGGTGGCTGCAGTGTCGCCAAAGCGCTGCAGCCACCTGTTGTGGGCATATCTGCCGTGTCAATATTGTCTTTTACAACAATTGGAATACCGTGCAAAGGGCTTCTTATCTTGCCGTTTGCTCGTTCGCGGTCAAGGGATTTAGCTGTTGCTTTCGCCTTAGGATTAATCGTAATCAGTGAATTGAGCTGCCCATCTAGTCGCTCAATTCGCGCCAAGTAGTAGTCAACCAGGGCCAGGGCACTCAGCTGATTGTGAGCCATTGCCGACTGCAGCTGTGCAACGCTCGCTTCCTCAATATCAAAAGGATTAGATACGGTAGCAGCAGACTCCAGCAACTCAAGCACCTCTAACGAGAAACAATCTTCTAAAGTATTAATTTTCTTGAAGGCTATTTTACCTTTCTCAATACAAGGCCTGGGTAGGTTTTATATTCTCGTAATAAATAGACATCCCTCGTAATACAGTCACTGCTTCGATGACCGCTTGTCAAAAGATAGGGTACGGTACTCGGGCGCTCCCCTCTTTACTTGATAATATGCCTGCTTGATATGCCGTCTACTCGTACAACTGCTACAGCTGCCGCTGCTCGATTCTGTCTGGTAGCAGTCTTTCTTTTGGTCTTTCTTTTACCTTTTATGTGGATGGCGGCGTTCCATTCGCGGCCTGTGCTAGCAGGCGTCATCAGTGCGCCACCTGCGCCAAAAACGGTACTGACAGTTTCACAGCTAGAAGAGCGCATTGCCACGCCCGTTCGCCAGAGTGGTGCGACCGTGATTGATTTGCGAGGGTTCATTATTGACCTGCGGCCGCCAGACTCACCAGAGATCAAAAACGTATCCAAAGGCGCGTCAGATTTTAGTGCGCAGTTTTATCAGCAGCTGCAGAACTCCCTAAACGCCAAGGCTAGCGGCAGCAGTACGCCCATGGGGCTAGATATTAGCAACTCACTTATTCAAGGTGAGCTTGACTTAGCAAGGCTAGGGTTGCGCATTCCAGCCTATGGCGACGCGGTTCTGCCAGCGCTAAAGGCCTTTAACCAATCTTTTCAGCCCCAGGCGGCCAGTGGCCTGTCAGCACAGAGACGATTTAGCATCACCAATGAGCTGACGGACTACTCCAGCAGTTTTGGCTCTGCAACGGTCGCTCTTTCTAAGTTTTTGATAACGCCCGCGCAACCTCCGCCGTTAGATAGCGTTGTTATTCAAGGGCCGCTTTTTTTGCGTGGGACTTGTTTTAATGGTCCACTGATAGCGACGAATCTTTATTTTTTAGACCGCGTAGAGGCTGCGGGTGCTATCTTTACCCAGACTGCCAGCTGGCAGGGGGCTCGCTTTGCGAAACGGGTCAGCTTTGAGCAGAGTCAGTTTCAGCAGGAGAGCAGCTTCAGGCTGGCGCTATTTGCCCAGCGCAGCCGGTTTGCGCAGACGCTGTTTGCGGGCGATAGCAACTGGCAGGGGAGTCTCTTTTTTGAGGGAAATAGTTTTGCGCAGGCAAGCTTTGGTGCCGTTAACTTTTCACGGGCGCACTGGCAGGCAAATGCGGATTTTGATCGGGCTACGTTTCGTGACTATGCCAATTTTCAAAAAAGTCGGTTTGATGAGGCGCTTTTCTTAAGCGAGGCCCAAGTAGAAGGGCCGCTCAACTTTCGCCAGGCCCAGTTTCAGCAGCCGGTGAGCCTGCGTGGTGCCCATGTCCTCAATCAAGTTGACTTTGGTGATGCCCGCTTTGCGCTGGACTCAGCTATCAATGTGGCAGATCTAGACTTCAGCGCAGCAACGGCTAAAATTTTGGGCAGTCCCGGGTACATTGGCCAGCGTTTCTCACTGCCAACGCTCAGTGGCAATGAGACCGTACTGCGAAACCTAGTGCGAAACTTTCGTCTGCTAGAACAAATTGTTGATGCCAATCAGCTAGAGTACACAACTGAGCAACTGCGACTCACTAAGCTAAAGCGCCAGATGCTTGGAACAGGGATAAATCAGGCCAGCTCGCAACAGTTAGAAAAGCTGGGCTTTAATGCAGAACAGGTCACTGCGATCGCCAATCATGTGTTAGATCGACCATTTGTGAGTAGAACTGATTTGCTGACTTTAGATGAGATTGATTTGGCGACGTATTTGAAGGTGCGCGATCGCATCACAACGACAACAACAGATCCCCTTAGCCGTATCCAACACTTCATTCACTGGGCGCTGCTGGCAAGTTTGTTGTTGCTGAGTCAATACGGCACTAATGTGGGCCTTATTTTTAGCGTGGGCCTGCTGGCGACGACGGCCTTTGCCATCATGTTTTGGCTCATTGATCGGGTACGGCGAAAAACGCCCACGGCCATTTTGCCAACTAAATCAGAGAGTGTTGCGATCGCACTTGGCAGCAGCACTCTATTGGCCCTTGGCCTGAGTCTACTAACCCAAAGCAGCCCACACCCAGTCCAAACGCTAGCTGCCGTGGGGGTATTCGTCTTGCCAGTGCCAACCATTCTCATTGGTATGTTGTACAAGCAAGGCCGATTTCACGACCTTATGGACACTAGCTACTTTGTTGAAAATGGTGCGCTGCGGCGGCTGCAAGTTTTGATTGCGCGGCTGCCAATTATTCCAAAGTATCCCTTTTTTCGCGATCGCTATGGGCCCATTTCAAGCGATCGCAGCTGGAACTGGCTAAACTATTTCGACTTTAGCTTTAACAACTGGTTCAAATTTGGCTTTAATGATATTCGCCTCAGAGAAAAAGCCGTTCCTGGCCTCATCAGCGCCCTCGTTTGGTATCAATGGAGCTTAGGTGTAATCTTTATCATTTTGCTGCTGTGGACGCTATCGCGCACGATTCCTGGGCTCAACTTACTGCTGTATTTCTAAATCTGCAGTTTTATAGCTTCTGAAGAGTTGCTTGCCGGTTGTTGATGGTCAGTAAACCGCTAAAAGCCTCAGCTGTCGGTAGCTTTGGTAAATCAACGCATTTGGCAGCAAAAACAATCGCCCTAGCAACTGTCCTATCTGAGTAGGGTAAATATACGGAACATTACGGATTTCTTCTGCGAAAAAGCGAATTTGTATTTCCGTATTTCCTTTGAGGCGGATCGTATTCAATACGGCGAGAATAGTATCACTTCTGTAGAGCGCATATAGAGCTGCTCATTTATTTCCAAGGGGCATTTTGGAAATGGGTGACACTTGTTTTATATATCAGCGTCCTTACAGGTGAGCAGCCCGATCCTGGGGGCTTAAAAGGATCGGGCCTTTTTCTTTTTAAACTGCCTATAGCGCTTCATGGCGGTTCTCAGAGGCATTACGAACTTGGCAGCCTGTTTCAGCGGCCTGACTAGGCAAAACTCAGCACAATTAGGATTACCACACCCGATAGCATCCAATATCCGGCTCGCTGGACCCACTTTCGCCTATGCCAAAACGAGAGAGTGAAAAACAAAACACCCAACGGAACGAAGGCAACAATAGCACCCCACGTCCCACTTACCTGAAACGCCTGGACGATTAAAACAAGACTGGCTCCCCAGATAAGCAGTATTGCTAACATCAACAAAATAAATAACAGCTCAGTCATTGACAAGAAGTCCTCTCAATCGGATGGCTACTTGGGCAAATAACAAGTGAGAAAAAATAGAATCTATAAAGAATCAGGAACAGCAGCATTCAGTACCAATAACATCGCCAGCCCTGCTAAAACTAGATAGGCAGCCCGCCTTACCCATTTTCGAGCGCTCCAAAATTTGATAAAGAATACCAGGTTAGCAAACGGTACAAAAAGATAAAGCACCCCCCAGGTGCCGCTTTCTTTAAAGGCTTGCACCAGTCCAATAAGCCCTCCCGTCCAAAACAAAAAAACGGAGATTCCGAGCAAAATAAAGAAGGTTGATTCAGACATTAACTTGATATGTTTGCGATAGCTATGGCCAAGAGCTGATACATATCAATCTTTGCTGTTTTCTGAAAAAGCCGTTACGACTTTAGATCTTTACGCTAAAACTTCTTTGAGCTTGTGCTGATTCCATAGCTCTTGGTACAGCCCTGGCTGGCTAACTAATTTATCGTGAGTGCCTGATTGCACAATGCGGCCTTGATCCATTACGAGAATGCGATCGCATGAAGCAGCTGCAGACATTTGATGAGAGACAAAAATCACAGTCTTCCGCTGAGTTTCGTTAGAGAGATTTGCCAAAATCTGTGTAGCGGTTTGATTGTCTACGCTAGAGAGCGCGTCGTCTAAGACCAAAATGGGTGCGTCCACCAGCAGCGCCCGAGAGAGGGCCGAGCGCTGTCGCTGACCGCCCGATAAAGTAATGCCACGCTCACCTACAACAGTTTTGTACTGCTTCGGAAAGTTCAGGATTTCACTGTGGAGCTGCGCTTCTTTGGCGGCGTGTTTGACGTTGAGCTGCTCGGCAGTGGGGTCACCGTAGCGAATGTTGTTCTTTATAGTGGTGCTAAAGAGAAAGCTGTCTTGGGGGACAAATGCGATCGCACCACGCAGATCGCTTAAGGCCACTTGAGTCACATCGTGACCATCTAAAAAGAGATGCTCAGATGGAATTTCGAGCAGGCGAGGCAGCGCCATGGCCAGGGTAGATTTGCCTGAGCCGATGGGGCCCACGACGGCGACGGTTTGCCCTGGTTCTATGGCAAAGTCAACTTGGTCTAATGCCGGAACCTTTGAGCCGGGGTAGGTAAATGTGAGATTGCGGGCTTCTAGGTGGCCTACGGGATTGGGAAGTGCGATCGCAGCTGACCCATCTTGAATTTTGGGCTTGGCGTCAAAAATGGCCTCAATACGGTCTAGACTCACCTCGCCGCGCTGGTAGGCCGTAATCGTAAAGCCCAGCAGCGCCGTGGGAAATACAAGCTGCTGAATGTAGAGCACCACCGAAACGAAATTACCCGGCGTTAGCCGTCCGGCCACAATCGCCTGGGAGCCAATTGCTAAGGCAATTACTAAGCTAAGACTGGCAAATCCACCCAGCAACGGAAACAGCGTATTGCGAGTTTTCGCCAGCGCTAAGTTTGCCGTTAGCAATCTGCGATTGCGCCGGGCAAAGGCTCTGCGCTCATTCTCTTCTTGGGCATAGATTTTTACCAGCGAAATGCCGCCCATGTCTTCTTGGATCAGGTCGCTAAGACTAGAGATTTCTTCCTGCACGTCTAGCTGTTCTCGGCGTAGTCGATTGCCAAATACGGCCACCACGCCAAACATCAACGGATAAACCGCCAGCGAAAACAGAGCCACATTAGCATTGAGCCTCAGCATCGCAGGCACAATCATCAGATAGGCAAAGAGCGTATTGACCATACTCAGCACCGCAAAGCCTAGCAAGCGTCGAATATTATCAACGTCGCTCGTGGCTCGGTTGATCAAATCGCCAATGGTATTACGTCCAAAGTAGGCAGGCTCTAGCGTGAGCAAATGCTGAAAAATTCGCTGCTTTAGATCAAACTCAACCTGACGCCCCGCCCCAAATAAGAAAATTCGCGATGACATGCGA
>JBCBKQ010000138.1:0-15213 GCA_038521595.1 Cyanobacteria bacterium J06627_28
ACAACAAAAGCGAGCAGAAGGTGCTTGGAGCCTAAACCAATACTGGAATCCATTTGAGGCCCATGCCGTAGAGCGATTGCTCGCTACGCTGCAGAACTGTGTCATTGATTTCGGGGCGGGCCACTCCGTGTATGAAGATGCCGCCTTGTTTAAGCGGGTTAGTCAGGCACTTGAGCCCTATCCCAACGTTGTTCTAATCATGCCTTCTGCTGATTTGGACGAATCGCTTGAAATCCTCAATGAGCGCAACCAAGATTTGCCGGAAGACATATCAGGCATGAACGCATTTTTTGTCAGGCATACTTCGAACTATCTGCTGGCGAAGCTCACGGTATATACAAAAAATAAAACCCCCACAGAGACCTGCGAGGAAATTTTAGAGAGCCTTGATCTGCTGTAGCTTTAGCGAGTACACGCAACGTTCACGTAGTGAACAGAAGTTGCGGGTTCGGTTGAAACGGTTACTAAACGGGCCTGACGGGATTCGAACCCGCAACTTCCGCCGTGACAGGGCGGTGCTCTAACCAATTGAACTACAGGCCCTTGGCGATGGTGGGCGTTCGCTTCCCTCCCCAAGGCGATCTCTATTGTGCGCAGTTGAGGTCCCTTTGTCAACGAAATTTTATCGATCAATTTTTTCGGGTGATGCTAGCGGGCAATTCTGCTACCGAGAGCTAGGCGGCTGCTTCTGACGAAGTTGTTGTTTAGTCCCAAAAGGGTTGAGCAAATTTTGCCAGCCAGTCTTTTACTCGGTAGGTGGCTTGGCAGTCATCTTCGTTGTAGCGGAGGATGGTGTTTAGATGTGTGCGATCGCCCGTTTCCAACCAGTCGTCATACCAACAAATCGACTGGGCCCCATTGGCATCTTCATCGCGCCATTCAAACCCCATCCACCGGGCTAAATGCTTGAGCGCATAGCTCTCCACCGGCAGCGCAACCGCATCTACAATGCGCTTATGAATATCCACAAATCTGTTCAATAGTTTGTTGATATCTATGCCCGCAGTGCCATATAGCTGACCTAGCCGCGCCACTGTCTGTGCCTCATACGGGCAAAAGTGATAAATGGGTGCTTCTGGATAGCTATCGACCAGTGCCAAAAACTCAAACCATGCTTTCTCTTCTTGTTCTGGAGCTTCTGCGACCAGTGCATGAAAAGTCTCTTTGTTGTTGTTGTTGTCTACAACTAAAACGCCATGGAGATAAATTAAGTCTTTATCTGGTGCTGCTTCAATATCAAAATACAGCTCAATATCTGCGGTAGGTACCTGATGGGGTTCCAGAGGAAAGTAGCCGCTGTGCATTCGGGCGACAGCTTTACCCTGTGCCGTCGCCTGTGCCTGGTATATTAGCTTTTCACTAATGTGATGCTCGGTGCCGAGGGCATCGGTGAGGGTTGTTGAGTCTACTTTTGCGAGTGCTTCTACCGTCGTCAGCCCCAGCTCTACTAATGCGGGGTAGCGCGGTAGTGTAACGCCGGGTAAGAGAGAAAGGTGATGGGTTTCTTTGGCCACCTGATAGCAGTGCCCTAGCCATGGACACAGGCTGCACCGATTGCGTGAAATAAAGACATCGGGGGCAGCCGTCTCTGACATAATGACGTGACAATCGTCCAACGCTTCCTGTAGCTTTGGCACGTAGCGCTCTAGATTAACGCTGTACTGCTTATTTTTTAGAAAGAGGTTCGCGGTTTCTGGCCATACGCCCTGAATGGCGGCGAGTAAGTAGGCGCTAAAGGTCGCTACCAGCTGATATTCAGGCTTTTGCTTTTTGCCAAATTTGACGGTGTAGGGCACGTAGTACCAGTCGCCCAGCCAAGAGTTGCCAGCTTGCTTGACTAGTAAATCTGGTTCGCTCCGGTAGCGGGTGCCTTCTGGCCCATCAGTCACCAATACGCCACGATAGATGGCTTCTGCACCTTCGCACATCAGTCGATAGGTTGCATCTGCCCCGGTTTCCCAATCGTGACGCTCGTACACGGGGCGGCTGAGGGGCGCAAACTGGTTGAGAACGTTTTGGCGATGGTCAGCGCTATCGGCGCGGAGTTTGACGAAGTAGTCGCTGGGTGGGTCTTTTAGGGTGGCGTCAGCGTAGTTGTCTAAGTAAATGCGGCGGCGGCAGCGACGGTAGTGAAAGAGCATATGGTCTGTGAACCACAACTTTTGCGCCTCTGGTTGCGCGAGGGTGGGAGGGCTAAGGCCAATAGTAGGAAAAGAATCGCGCCGCACCGTTGACAAGCTGACAAAGACCGGAAACTATGCTGCTAGCGTAGCGTATTTATGCGCAATGAACCTTTGTATTCGTTGTACGCTCTGGCTGTGACATGAAATGGAGGCTCAAGCATGGAACGCTTTGAAGAAACGAGATTAGCGGTCTCTGCTGAATACCTCAGCGAAAGCCGTGAGCTAAAAGTCACGCTAGACGATGGCTCCAAACACTTCTGGCCAGCAGACAGACTAGAGATAGAAGCCTGGACGGTTGCTGGGTTTGAGTCTTTGACTACTCCCTCTGATGAAGACCTGTGCGATGTACAGGTATGGGGTGGTGGCAGCTCGATCTATTGGGAAAAGCTCAAGCAGGTATTTGAGGTCGATGAGCTATTGGCGGGTATCTATGGCAGCCCTGCTTGGATGGCTTCTTTGATGTCAGCTGCTTAGTCTAAGCCAGAGCCGGGTCCTCAAAATTATAGGATTCGGCTCAGACCTATACACCCCACTATGATCGCACTAAAATGCCAAGCCCTTCTAGCAGCTGAGGCTCTTCTTCGAGGGCGATTTTGGCAATGGCGAGGTAGTCGCTCAGCCAGTCTTGCAGCTCGTCGATGGCGGCGTCTCGTCTTTTGGTGGCAGCTTGGGCTTCGCCTTTTTCTTTTTCTTGGGTGAGGTTTGCGGCTTCTACGGCTTGTAGTTCGGCCAGTCCGGCTTTGAGCTTTTGCTCGGTAATGCCAAATTCTTTGAGCCCGGTGAGGATGGTTTTGTCGGCAAGGGCGCTTTTGTAAAACTGGTTGGCCTGGCCAAGCCAGCCGGAGAGGCTTTCTTTACGTTTGCCGCTGAGGGATAGCTGGGTGGCGACGCCGGTGCTGCGCTTGAAGGCGACGCGAGCGATTTTGACGAAGCGGATGTAGGATTTTTTGGCGGTGGCCCAGGTGTCTTGTAGGGTTTGGCTGGCGGTAAGCTGGCCGCCTGCTTCCATTTGTTGTTCGAGTTGGGCGGCGGCGGCGAGGTTGTATAGTTTTTTGCCTTCGCGTAGGCGGGGGGTGGTGTAGCCAAGGTCGCTGACGGCTTGGAGAATGTCGGGGTTGTTAAGGCTGTTGTCGAGGGCGACTTGGGCTTCGGTGAGGAAGGTGTCTAGGCTGCGGTTGATGCTCATGATGGAAGGCCCCTGGAAGGTTTGGGGTGTGAACTTGTGCAATTGGAGGTTGCCCAATGTTCAGCATGGGGGGCACAGTTGGACGGATCTTGATGCTCTGTGGTCGGGAGTGACTGCTCTGCGGTCGGCATCAACTGCTTTGTGGTTGGGAGTGAGTGCTGGGCGGTCTGCATCAAGTGCGCTTTGAAGGAGGATGATTACTTGGTGAGGCGTAGCGCTCCTGCGATGGTCGGTAGCCATGGCGCTGTGGCCGGGTGGGACTACTCGGCTGTTGGGCTCAGTTGCTTTGTGGTGGTTGGCGACTGCTGTGAGGAATTCGTCGTTTGTTGAGGGACTACTTTTCCTGGAGTGGCGCAGGGTCAAAGGCCCAGGTATCGCCGATGAGTGTTTCG
This sequence comes from Cyanobacteria bacterium J06627_28, assembly GCA_038521595.1. Classification (GTDB taxonomy): domain Bacteria; phylum Cyanobacteriota; class Cyanobacteriia; order Phormidesmidales; family Phormidesmidaceae; genus Phormidesmis. The sequence goes on from JBCBKQ010000138.1 coordinate 3,762, forward strand.
AGATGAGTACTGAGTTTGGGTAGAAACTGGTTAGGGTCGTTGAGCTGCTGTGCTTGCATCCAGTTTGTCAGTGCTTCCATCTTTTCAATCTTTGTGCCTTGCTCTGTTGCAGCACCTGCGAGCATGTTTAGGCTTGCGTTACTAAGCTGTTCAACATCAGGATGATTTTCGCCTCGGGTTTGGCAGAAATAAAAGGCGGTGGTCCCTAAAAGCGCTTCGAGTGGATCGCCTTTTTCGATTCGCTGATAGAGAGCATTGAGCACGCTGATGGCATCAGATAGAGGCGGTTGAATGCGTAGCATGAGCCAGATGGCTTGGGCAAAGTAAGCGGTTGAATTCTGGTCTTGTGCGACTCCTAAATTGCTGAGGACAGTGAACAGATCTCTGTAGGCTCTAGCTTGTCCAAGGGCTTCGGCGGCTTGGAGGTTTAGGGTGAGTTGCTCAGCGCGATCGCCCCTTTCCCCGGCCCAATAAGCCAAATTTGCTAAAGTTGCGGCTTTGCCTTTGACATTGCCGATACTGTCTTCAATTTCCAAAGAGTCATTCCAGAGGGTGAGCGCGCGTTCAATATCGCCTTGCTGAGCGATCACGCCAGCCATGTTTGAGAGAGTTGCGGCTTTGCCTTTGACATTGCCGATACTGTCTTCAATTTCCAAAGAGTCATTCCAGAGGGTGAGCGCGCGGTCAATATCGCCTTGCTGAGCGATCACGCCAGCCATTTCATGGAGAGTTGCGGCTTTGCCTTGGACATCGCCGATGCGCTCTAGGATTTCCAAAGAGTCATTCCAGAGGGTGAGCGCGCGTTCAATATCGCCTTGCTGAGCGATCACGCTAGCCATGTTTGAGAGAGTTGTGGCTTTTTCCTTTAAGTCTTCTGCTGGACAAATATTGTTTGCTCTCTCGTAGTGCAGCATTGCCTGTGTGACAAACCCTAGAGTGCTTTCGCACTTAGCGATCGCACCCAAAATTCGATAGTCTTCAAACTGTTCTAAAATCTGTTGACACAGTTCCAACGCTTCAACAAATCGAGCGTTGTTGTACCAGCTAGTTGCGATCGCATCTCCAACAACTGCTGCAATCTCTCTTTCATCCGCCAACAGCGCCAGCCGCACAATCTCTAATACTTGCGCTTCCGTTTGGCTATTCGACTCCTCCCACCAAACCCGATACAGCTGCCGCACAGCTGCCTGACGTGCAGTTTGCCATTCTGACTCGTCTAATATTGGAGACAGCAGCGGCTCCAATATCCGACTCACCCGATAGGCTGCTTCCGCCGTAGCCCCTTTCCTAGACTGCTCCACCAGCCCCAGCCCCGTCAGCTTCGTCAAAGTCTGCTCAGCCGTTCCCGCCCACACGTCATCCGGTACCAGTGCTTTTTCCACAGGCAGCTGTACCACACTCAGCCTCGCCAAACTCTCTCTTGTCTCTGGCTCCAGCGACCCTACAAGCGCCTGTGCCAGCACATTTTCTCTAAATTTCTTTTCTGTTGCTTCTAGCTCAGCGGCTAGCTTATCCGCCTGTAACCCTTGCGCTACCGCCGCTGCCAACCACTCCAGCAATCTCGGATTACCAGCTGCCGCTACTATAATCCCTTCTGTTGTTTCCTTCCCGGCTGACGATAGCTCATCTGCCAGCCGTCCTCGCTTTTTTGCCACATCCTCCTTGCTCATCTGAGCCAGTGCTTCTACATGTAGTCCTTGGCTCCCAGGCGGCAGGGCTGTTGCCTTGTAGTACCGGCAGGTCACTATCAGCCGACTCTCCCCACCGACCAACGCCTCACAAATTGCATCGAGCAATCCATAGCCCGTTTGTGTCAGCGTTAGCGAGCCATCCTCAATGTGCTTCCTCGGAATATTCTGTTCAAAGTCATCTAGCACCAGCAGCAGCGGCTTGTCTATTTCCGCCTCAATCGCCTCAAAAAAGCTTCTCAGCTGTCCTCTCAAGTTTGCCTGCGACTGATTGAGCAGTTTCACAATCTCTGCGTGCTGCTCATACTTTCTAGCTAGCGCACTCCGCAGCGTCTGTTCATCTAGCGGCCCTACAATCACCACCTGCTCAAATGCTGGCCGCTGACCCTTCATCCGCGAACAAATCCGCGCCGCCAGCGTACTTTTTCCTAGCCCGCCCATGCCATGGATGTACACACCCACCTGCTCACTCGTCTCCCGCATCGCCCGCAGGCACCGTTGCAGAGGCCGTCGCCGCCCCACAAACCCCGCTCGCCCAACAACCTTAACCTCACCCTTCTCATCCAAAAATTCCTTATCTGCTGGAACCCGGCGAATTTTCTCTCTGCCTTTCGTCCGCAGCGGCGTCACCAGCGCATCCACCGCCCGCGAGTCTCGGTACATCCGCAGCAAATGCCAGTCAGTACAAAATCTGTCATCCTCCAGATTTTGTTGAATCATCGCCTGCTGCGCCGCCCGCACCGCTTCTTCTACACTGGCTCCCGTGGCCAGCGACTGATACAGCGCCTCTGCCGCCACAATGGCCGTTTGGTCATACACCGGCCTTGCCCAGCCCAGCACTACACTCGCCCCAGCCGAAATCAACGCCGCCGCCATGCTTGGCACCGCGCCACCTTCCAGCACCTCCCCCGTATGGCATCCAGACAAAAACACCACCCTCGGCCACCGATTCTTAAACGTCCGGGCCAAATCCTTTGCCGTCGAAGACACTGGCTCTCCGTAAGCATCCTCCGTGACAAAGCAGGGCTGCTTGTCCTTTACAAAGCCATGCCCCGTCAAATGAAACACATCAAAATGATTCGCCGCATAAGACTGCACTAGGCTCTTTAGCTCTTGTAGTGAGCCGCTTTCCTCCACCACCAAGTCCAGCGTTTGATTTTGCGCTTTTGTCGCTTGTAAAATATTGGCCTCTTCCTGCTCATATTGCAGGCCTATAGCCCCCTCCGGTGCAGTCGCCATAAACAGTAGCCGCAGTGGCCGATTCTGCACATTTGCCACTGCACCTGATCGTTTCACTACCTGCCTCACCGGCAGCACATCCAGGTTTGCCCGCGTCATCACAAAGCCATCACCATCATGCAGCAGCTCCCATGGCAAATGCGCCAGCCCCAGTGCCACCCGCTGCGTATCTGCATTTAGCGCAGCCATATCCGCAGCCATATCCAGCTCTAGATAAATGGTGAGGTCGTCACCTTCATTCATCTGGCTTCGCAGCCAGCCTTCTGGGCCATCTAGCCAGCCATAGAGCGTACGGCCAAAGTTCACAAGGTCTGCGGGATTGTCTACCAGCCGTCCGCGACTATCCCTTTGGCGGCCACTGTAGTAGGTGCTCTCGCATTGCTCAATGAGTCCAATCAGATCAGGCTGAGGTAGCTGTCGTGTGCCATGCTCGCACCTCAGCTCAAACGTCTGATTTTGTCGGGGCGCAAAAGAGAACGTAATCGACATGTGGCAAAGCTTAGGTCAAAAAGCGGCGATTTTCGGCAGTATCCAGAAGAATTGGCTTTAGTCTAGCCCATCTTTATTCGTCGACTGAGCTTAGTAATGTTGCCGGGGCCAATCTTGCCGTCAGCCGCTTATAACCACGCTACACAACCGCATATGAAACAAGTCAGACGTTACTCGTCTTCTGTATCGCCATCATCGTCGTCGTCATCGTCATCGTCGTCATCATCGAAGGCATCGTCATCCTCATCCGGATCGTCTTCGATAATTTCGTCAATCAGCGCCTGCACCTGCTCGCCAAACCACTCTGCCAGCTCAGCCATCTCCTCTTCCGGGTCCGTAATCGCCGGATCATCTTTCAGGCGACTCCAGCAGGCCTCTAGCTCATCAGCCAATACATCTTTTAAGGCAACTTCTAACTGATTTTCTGCGATGTCACGCGCTTCACTCATCGTAAATCCTCTCTATATGTTTTTAGATAAAAAGGGCAGCCAGACGACTGTAGTTTATGGCAGTAATTTACATGATTTCGGCAGGAAAATGTACCTCATTTGCAAGGCTTGTCAGTTCTAATGGAGCCCCGAAATAGTAGACAGATTGGTAGCGACCAAGCGTCTACTTTGCCAATAGCCCGCCACTGAGCCTGCGCAGCGCTTTCTGCACCATATCGGCATATTTCAGCTCACCTGTAAAAATTTTCCCCATCGCCCGCGTCGCCGAGGGCTGATTCAAAATGGCCTTGTAGCTCAAGTGCGGCGCCATATAAAAAGCCTTTGCCAGCTTAGATGCCAACCGCATCTCACGACCTAGCTCATCTGCGATGATTTGTGTGTAGTCAGCCAATGCATCGGCCTTGCCATTTAGTGCCTGGTCAATCGCTTCTGCCGCCTTTACCCCCGTAAATATTGAGGGTCGAATTCCCTCTGCTGTGAAGGGATCCACCACGCAGGCGGCTTCCCCTGCTAGCAAGGCTCTGTGTGTATGTAGTCGCTGATCGCCATCCCACAGGCATACCGGATGTCCATGCTTTTGCTCCGCAGCCCCATCCACCCCAAAGGCCGCCGCATAGTCCACCATCGGCTCTACCAAGTCTCGCCCTTTTCGCTGATTGGTATTGAACGCACCACTGCCGATGGAGTAGCCATCGCGCTTGGGAAAGTTCCACACGTAGCCATTTTTGAGTAGGCCAAACTCAAAATGAACCACATGGGCATTTTCGACGGGTACTTTGGGTTCAATTTCGATGGCGCCTGCGATGCTGGTGGTGCGATCGCCAAACCCCAGCCACTTCGCCATCGGCCCACGCCCCCCATCCGCCGCAATCAAATACTTCGCTTGCAGGGTCTCATCTTTACTCGTTCTCACCTGCCAAACGCCGTCAACTAGCGCAATCCCCAGCGCCTTCGTCTCATCTTGCAGCACAGCCCCTCGTGCCTGCGCCTGCTTCACAAGGTAATGGTCAAACTCATTACGCCGCACCATCCAAATCGGCGTTTCCAAATCCGCCTCAATCACCTCACCCAGCTTCCAGGTATACCGGGCCCGCGTCACCTTCTGCGAAATCACCGGCTCAAAGCTAAAGTCAAACCACTGCGCAATTTCTGGCGAAACCCCACCACCACAGGGTTTATATCGAGGCAGCAAAGCTTTTTCTAACAGCAGTACGCTATGCCCCTTCTTGCTCAAATGGTAAGCAGCACTCGCGCCCGCAGGCCCAGCGCCCACAACAATGCAATCGTATAGCGGCATAGATTTGAAAAGTAAACTGTGGTGTGACTTGTCTGTTTCTAAGTCTATATCTTTGCTTGAATCATCTACCTTTGCTCAATTCACCTGATGACTAAGTCAGTATGACTAAACCAGTTTCTTATATCCTAATTTTGTGTATAGTGTGTATAGTGTGTATGTATATTTCCAGCCTTGGAGCTTATGCGTAACTCAAATAGAAGTTCGTATAAGAATAAGAAAAGTTTAAACAAGAAGTAATGAAAAGCCGTGAAATCATATCAAGACTAAAGTCTGATGGATGGAGCTTAGTAAATACAAAGGGCAGCCATAAGCAGTTTAAGCACCCAGAGAAAAAAGGCAGAGTGACAGTGCCTCATCCAAAAAAAGATATTCCAATCGGAACCCTGAAAAGTATTGCCAAGCAGGCAGATTGGAATTGGCCGTTAAGTTAGCGCGTCAAATTAATGCGATATCCAGTTGTTTTACACAAAGACTCAGACAGCGACTATGGCGTGACAGTGCCTGATTTACCAGGTTGTTTTTCAGCAGGCACAACCATTGACGAAGCGTTAGACAATGCTGCTGAGGCAATTGAATGCCATATTGAGGGTCTGCTGATTGATGAAGAAGTCATTCCTGCTCCTGTTGCTATTGAATTACACAAAGAGCAGCCTGAATTCACCGAAGGTGTTTGGGCGTTGGTAGACGTTGATTTGTCCAAGCTTTCGGGTAAAGTTCGCCGTGTAAATATTACGGTTCCAGAGCGAATTCTTGCTCGTATTGACAATTTTGCAAGAGCCCACGGTGAAAGCAGGTCGGGACTCATTACTGCTGCCACCATGGAATATATATCTACTATGGCCGATTCATAGTGTCTTGCCGTTTGTGTGGCAGCGCTACGACACAAAGGCATTGTACTAAGGCTGACAGGCAAGTCTCAGGTCTCGTACAGTGTCCTCACTATCCTCTAGGTAAACTTCCATCCAACAGGCCACGACCTCTTCTTCAGCCGCAGGGGAGTACGTTACGTGTCTGCCTTTTTCGTCTGTGCTAATTTCGTTGGTTCCTAGCGTTTCCACTACGGTGTTAAAGTCATTGCCTGGGCAAACGCCAGAGGCCGTGCATAGGTTGGTGTCGCTAGTTGTCATGCCCCAAATCTTTTCGCTGTTAGTGTATAGCGTTGTGCCGCTGTCATAAATCCAGGTGCCGTTTGGATCGCCTGCTAGAAAATACTCTTCCTTGCGGTCTGGTTCACCGAGCTGTGCGATCGCATCTTCCACATCAGACCCAATGGTCAACCCACTAATTGCAAAGTCACCCGGTTCTAAAAAAGGCACGTCGTCAGTTGTTGTCTCGGTGCTCTGCTCTGGTTCGGATGGCACGGGTTGAGCGGTCAGATCATCAGTCGTCGGCTGCTGACTTTCGATGGCTTCTGGACGATTGGACTCTGTTTCACTCGTCGTTGCAGGCTCGGGTACGGCTGTGCAGCTCATTAGCGTAACCAGCAGACAGGCGGCACTAGCCATAGGCAACTTCTGATGGAGCATTTTGTTTATCGTCATTGTTTTCCTCTGAGGGCATCTTTTATGTACACAGAGGAGGTGCGTGTAATTACGGATGCAGACTAAAAAAGTCTGCACTGACAAGCTCGCCAGTGCAGACTTTTCATCTTTAATCACTCAGTCGCGTTAGAAGGCTAATCGTCTTCAAAAGCAGTTTAGCTAAGCAACGCATTTGCACGAGCAACAACGTTATCGACGGTATAGCCAAACTCTTCCATGACTTTGCCACCCGGTGCAGAAGCGCCAAAGGTGTCAACGGCAAGCATATCGCCTTCGTCACCGTGGTACTTGGCCCAGCCAAAGCTGCTCATTGCTTCAACCACAAGACGCTTCTTCACAGCCTTTGGCAATACGGACTCCTTGTAAGCCGCATCCTGCTCTTCGTATAGCTTCCAGCAAGGCATAGAAACTACGCGAACTTTCTTGCCTTCGCCGCGGAGCTTCTCAGCCGCGTCTTCGCAAAGGGAAACTTCACTACCTGTACCAATCAAAATCAGCTCAGGCGTGCCGTCAGAGTCAGATACGGTGTATGCACCTTTGGCAACCGCATCGATAGAAGAGCCAGGCAGGTTGCGCAGGCCTTGGCGAGAGAAGCACATGAGCGTGGGTGCTTTGCGCTTTTGGACTGCGATTTTGTATGCGCCGGAGGTTTCATTGCCGTCCGCTGGGCGAATGACGTAGAGATTAGGGATCGCGCGCAAAGAGGCAACCGTTTCAACTGGCTGGTGAGTAGGGCCGTCTTCGCCTAGACCGATGGAGTCGTGAGTCATCACGTAGATGACGCCCGCTTCAGATAGCGCAGACAGGCGAATGGCACCCCGCATATAGTCGGTAAAGACTAGGAACGTTGCACAGTAAGGGATTAGTCCGCTGTTGTGCAGAGCAATGCCGTTACAGATAGCGCCCATGCCGTGCTCACGTACACCAAAGTGCATGTTGCGATTTTCATAGGCACCTTTTTGGAAGTCGCCAGAAATTTTAAGTTCGGTGAGATTGGAGTGAGTCAGGTCAGCAGAACCTCCAATCAACTCAGGCAGGCTAGGGGCTAAGGCGTTGAGCGTCGCTTCAGAATTTTTGCGAGTGGCGAGTGCCTTATCTGCGGGGGTGTAAGTGGGTAGAGCCCCCTCCCAACCGTCGGGCAGCTCACCAGAGAGGAGACGCTCAAATTCAGCGGCTTCAGCAGCATACTTAGTGCGGTACGTGGCAAGGGTTTCTTCCCATTCAGCCTGTGCGCTAGCGCCGTTGTCGATGGCCTTGCGGTACTGGTTTAGCGCATCTTCAGGAATTTCAAAGGGCTCGTACTTCCACTCAAGCGCTTCGCGAGTTGCTTTGGTTTCGTCATCGCCTAGCATTGCGCCGTGGATGCCGCCTGTTCCCTGACGGTTGGGTGAACCGTAGCCAATGGTTGTGGTGATCTTAATCATCGAAGGCTTGTCGGTGACTTTCTTGGCTTCTGCGATCGCTTTCTCAATCGCCTCCAAGTCAGTGTTGCCATCTTCTACATGCAGCACGTGCCAGCCGTAGGACTCAAATCGCTTGCTGACATCCTCAGTAAAGGAGATATCTGTCGAGCCATCAATCGAAATATGGTTGTCGTCGTACAGGGCAATCAGCTTGCCCAGGCCCCAGTGCCCCGCCAAAGAGCAGGCCTCGCCTGAAATGCCCTCCATGTTACAGCCGTCACCCATGATGGTGTAGGTGTAGTGGTCTACCACGGTGCAGTCAGGCTTGTTGAACTTAGCTGCGAGGTGCGCTTCAGCAGCGGCTAGGCCGACTGCATTACAAATGCCTTGACCCAAGGGGCCAGTCGTCACTTCGATGCCGGCGGTTTCAAAGTTTTCAGGGTGGCCAGGGGTGTTAGAGCCCCATTGACGAAACTGCTTGATATCGTCCATGGTTACGCTGTCGTAGCCAGTGAGGTACATCATGGCGTACTGCAACATGCAGCCATGGCCTGCAGAGAGCACAAATCTGTCGCGGTTAAACCACTGAGGATTTTTGGGATTGTGGCGAATGAATTTGTCCCACAGTACGAAGGACATTGGCGCCGCGCCCATCGGCAAGCCAGGGTGACCCGATTTGGACTTGTTGATGGCATCAACGGCCAAGAAACGGATGGAATTTATGCACAGTGCTTCAAGCGATTGAGTTGCGACAGCCATAGCCTTCTATAGTTTGGGGTGAACGACAAAAGTAGTTAACGAATGAACAAAGATGAGAATGGGAAGCGCATGACGCCAAAGGTGCAAAGTGAAAATTTCCTTAGTCCTGACCCAGTAGTCCCGACTCCATCTAACAGTTTGAAAATCTAATCTGAGACACCTCCTAAACAAAAGTTTAAGAAGTTTTGTTTAGGTTATTATACCTACGAATCTGTAACATCTACGACGGTAGATAGATGACCTTTTTGATACGGCCAACCGAAAAGCCAGCGATACGGTTGCTTATGCTAAGCATATTCCTAGGCACATTCTACTGAGCAGTCTGTCAAATCCAGTGTCTTCTGAGCTGCTTTTTGCGCTAGCGATACTTCTTAAAGGCTAGCGTAACGTTGTGACCACCAAATCCAAACGAATTAGACAGTGCCACGTCGACTACCTGCTCGCGGCTCTCCTTGGCAACGTAGTCGAGATCGCAGGCTTCGTCGGGCTTCTCTAGATTAATGGTCGGTGGGACGCGATTGTTGGCCACGGCCATGACTGCTGCGACGCCCTCAATCCCGCCAGAGCCCCCCAGCAAATGACCCGTCATACTCTTGGTGGAGCTGACGGTAATTTTGTAGGCGTGATCTCCCAATACCGTTTTAATAGCGGCAGTTTCGTTGGGGTCATTGACCGGAGTACTGGTGCCATGGGCATTGACATAGCTCACATCCGTTGGCGAAAGCCCACCGTCTTTGAGTGCCATGCGAATTGCTCGCGTCGCACCTTCGCCGCCAGGGGCGATGCCGGTCATATGGTAGGCGTCACAGCTCATGCCATATCCCACCATTTCGGCGTAGATGCGTGCGCCTCGGCTGAGGGCATGCTCCAACTCTTCCAAAATTAAAATGCCGCAGCCTTCACCCAATACGAAGCCGTCTCTGTCTTTGTCAAAGGGACGGCTGGCGTGGGTTGGGTCGTCGTTGCGGGTGGACATAGCCCGCATAGAGGAAAATCCGGCAAAGGTTAAGGGGGTGACCGCTGACTCAGAGCCACCACATATCATGGCTTGGGCATAGCCATTTTGGACTTGGCGAAAGGCGTCACCTATGGCGTTAGACCCTGCGGCGCAGGCTGTGACCGCGCAGGAGTTGGGCCCTTTTGCGCCGGTGTGAATGGCTGTGAGGCCAGCGGCCATGTTGGCAATCATCATTGGGATCATGAAGGGGCTACAGCGACTGGGGCCACGGTTGAGATAGATCTCTTGCTGCTCTTCCATGACTTTGATGCCGCCGATGCCGGTGCCAATCATGACGCCGATTTGCTCAGCGTTGAGGTCGTTGATTTCGAGCTTGGCGTCAGTGAGGGCCATTTTGCTGCCTGCGATCGCAAAATGAGCAAACCGCGCCGAGCGTTTTACATCCTTACGATCCATATACTCGAGCGGATCAAAGCCTTTGACTTCGCCAGCGATTTGGCTGCCGTGCTGTGAGGCATCAAAGGCTGTAATCTTGCCGATGCCATTCGCCCCCTCCATCAGCCCCTGCCAATAGGCCTCAAGGTTATTGCCGATGGGCGTAATCGCACCCAGGCCGGTAATAACAACACGCTTCTTTGTCATCTGGTTTTCTGAATTCGCCATAGTTTCAAGGACAACGGAGGGGCTGATTTTCAGCAGTAAATGTTGATGGAATTAGCTGATATCAGTAAAACAACAAGGACCAAAACAAAGGCCATACAAAAGCACTGTGAAAACTAATTGAGGCAATTAATTTTTTACGGGGCTCAGTGGGTCTCTCGCTTGGTCCTAAGCTTCTTAATCCTAATCTCTATAAGTTAATGCTAGCGCTCACACTATTCGCGTAGGGCTAACTAACGGATTAGGGATAATCGTTCTAACGCTACAAGAACAGACTTTCCTAGAGAAGCAGCTATGAGAAGCAGGCCATTAAGAGACGCAGACTCTCTTGGAGAAGCAGGCTATTAAAGAAAGTGCGGGCTGCCAGGAACGGCTCTTTAAAGATGACTTTCTGAACTGTTCTTCGCACAAATCTGAACTATTCTTCGCATCAAGAGAGTGCTTAAGCCGCCTTAGATTTGATGAAATCTACCGCCGACTGAACTGTGCTAATGCTTTCAGCTGCTTCGTCTGGAATCTCAATATCAAACTCTTCTTCTAGAGCCATCACTAGCTCAACAGTGTCCAAAGAATCTGCACCTAGGTCATTGGCAAAGTTAGCCTCGGGCTTAACTTCGGCCTCATCTACACCCAGCTGTTCAGATACGATCTTCTGAACCTTTCCTAAAATGTCGTCACTCATTACTGTAGCTACCTTAAAACAGCGGCAAAAAGCGCAAAAAAACTCACTTAAAAAGCAACTCAAAACCCAGTGAGTACTGCCGTATCTTCTTAGCCAACACGCTATGGCCAATCGATATGGCATTGCGTTGACAAAAGCCTTATGACAAAAGCCTTACTCAGATAGCCCGCAGCTTCACTGTGTCTAAAAAGTTTGTAATTTAAGCTTCATCATCTTATAGGAAAGCGTGACCCCATTGGCTGCGTTGCTCCTTCTACGTAATATTCTTCAAAACAGATTAATTCGTA